>JAABRU010000112.1 GCA_011390755.1 Desulfobacteraceae bacterium
ACGAAATTGAAAAAAAACTTAGAAAACTCATTGAAATGAGTGTAAAACAGAAAAGCACTGAAGAAATACCGCAGATGGACAGACCGGTATGTAATGTTATTCGCCGCAGAAAAGGTCAGCAGGACAAGCGGATTTATGTGGCAATGAGCGGATGAATGCAGCAGAAAGATACCAGCTTCCCCGAAAACCGGCTGCTTCCCTGCCCGGTATATTTATCGTAAAGCTTGTAAAACTGTGCCGGGGGCACAGTTATTTGAAGTACTGATCTGCGGCAGATCTGATCCGGGGCCGAACCCGGAACTGTCCGCAGCTCAGGGGATTTATAACACGGAGGTGTAAAGATTATGGCAAGCGGCATTGTTAAATGGTTCAATGACAAAAAAGGCTATGGTTTTATTGAAAAAGACGAAGGCGGAGATGTCTTTGTCCATTATTCCGCAATTGATATGGGCGGTTTTAAAACCCTGGAGGAAGGTGATCGGGTCAGTTTTGAAGTAGAGCAGGGAGATAAGGGGCCTGCTGCTACCCAGGTAAAAAAAATCCAATAAAATCAAATCTGATGAATCGCCAGAAAGCCGATCAGGAATTTTTTCCCGCATCCGCTTAACACAATATACTGTGCCTGCATTGTAAGGTGCTGACTTTTTGCGATACCGTCAGATTTGATATTTAAAAATAAAAGGCACATCGTTTTATGGCGATGTGCCTTTTTTTGTCCGGGACTGATGAATGCATGACAGAATCCCCCTGCTTTGTCAGACCAGTGCCTCAAATTTTTCGGAAAAATCCCTGCCTTTGGCCTTGTTCACTTTTTTGAAATCGGAAATGGCTTTGGCCAGCAGTTGTCTGAGCAGTTTGATTTTTTTCAATGCGGGCCAGATAATCTGTATCAAAAATACTGATTTCCCCTCCGCTTTCCTGACCCATTTTAAAAATTTCCTCCACGCCCCGCTGGCCAGGGCATCGGAAATCATCTGCCGGATTCTTGCATTCATCTGTGCGATGTCCGGGGCATCCCCTTTTGCCAGTTTGAAGACAATGGAACGCACGGCCAGATAAAATGCCGAATCAGCATCCGGACGGCCCGGGCGCGGCACTCCTTGTGTCCGTTTACTATTTCCGTTGATCTGAAGAGCTTTTACGGTCTCAGCTTTTACGGTCTCTTCGTACCACTCTGTGCGGAGTCCCCCTGCCATAATACATCTCCTTTTTTTAAATGGTTGAAAGATGGGGTGTATTATGGCATAAAATAAAAACAGGCAATATTGACGATCTCGTAAAAAGTCGGAAAATCAGGTTTTGATACATATTAATCTGCTGATTTTATTAGCAGCGATTTTTGAGATTTGGACTTTTTACCGGTTCATCAATATTTTAACCTGAATTATTCATAAACACAGTTTTTGCTGTAAATTCAGAAAGCGTCAAAAAACAGAGTTTTTTGCTATTTTTATGAATTCATTTATTTATCAATGAGATACCGTGTTCTATGTAAAATTTATGAATAATGCAGGTTTAATGAAATACGGAAGGAAAACAGGGGGAGGGATGTTCCCTGCCGCACAGCGGCTTTGAACATGTCGCTCCAGCGGATTCGGTGAGGTTCCGCTATTGCTCCACCCCTTTGAGCCGCTTATAGTGTTTTAAGATAACCCAAGTTGCCACCTATTAAAACGACAACCGAAAATCAACCGGTTACAGGATACCCGAAAGTTACCGGAACGAAAAATCAGTAACTTACGTTTATAGGTAGCAACTTGAGTTAAGATAATTATTTTGGGGCAGGTCGGGGTGAACACAGTGAACCCGGCATCCTGAATCTGCCGGGGTTCGTTTTTCACCCGGCCTGCAGAAAACCCCAAAAATATTTTCTTAAACACTATATCCTAAATTGAGCGGTTTTTTTCAGATAAACCGGCCGGATGTACGATAAGCGGAACTTTGCCTGTTTTACGCTTTTTACCCGGCGGGTGAAAAGACGGGAACCCCTGATATTTCCGGCCGGAAATCATTTTCAGGTCTGAGAACCGCTCAATTTAGGCATATAACGGTTATAAGTCGCCGCCGAACAATTAGCTGCACGGGAGCGCAAAAAGCTCGCGCCCTGTGAGCAACACGTCAGGCGTTTCAAAATTTTTCAAACACACTCTAAGGAAAAATGGGTAGTGGGTCAAATCCGTTGATGAATGGGATTTCTCGTTGTAAGGCCGCACTGCACAGGCCCGTCAGCGGGGTGTCCGGGGGCGTATTCAGTACACCCTTACAGAAAAAATCAAGGGATTTGACCCGCCACCAAAATTTTTAAAGGAAAAATTCTATGAAATTAAAACGTCAGGAAATGCTCAGTTGTGATGTTCTGGTAATCGGCGGCGGAGGGGCCGGTCTGAGATCGGCTATTGCTGCCCGAAAAAACAATGCCGACGTACTGCTGGTTTCAAAATACAGATTAGGACGTACAACGAACACATATATTTCCAAATCGGTCATCGCTGCTTCCGGCTGGGGAGAACCTGATGATAATAAAGAAAGTTTCATAGACGACACCATAAAAGGAGGCCGCTTTTTAAACGAGCATTCAAAAGTTTCTGTGATTGCCCATCGGATAGGAGATGAAATTGCCTTTTTAAAAGACTGCGGTGTTCATTTCGGAATGCAGGAAGGAAAACCGCATCTGCTGAAAGTTCCGGGTCATCGTTATTCCCGTCATGTTCATGGTGAAAACTGGACAGGAAGTGACCTGATTGCGCCTCTCATTCAGGTTGTCAGACAAAAGGACATCCGCACACTGGATTATGTATTTATATCCAAACTGCTGAAATCCGGCGGACGTATTGCAGGAGCAGCGGGCATTACCCCGGATGGTGATTTCATCATCATCCGGGCAAAAACTGTTATTCTGGCAACCGGAGGATATGCGCAGATCTTTCTGAATACCAATAATGCATATGGCATTACAGGAGACGGACTGGTTCTTGCCTATGAGTCGGGCGCGGCATTGAAAGATATTGAATTTATCCAATTCTATCCGACCGCCACAGGAAAGCGCGGGAACAAACTTCTTCTTTATGAAAAACTTTTGGGACAAAAAGGGGTTTTTGTAAGAAACAAAGATGGCCTTGATATTATCAGGAAAAATGGCATCAGCGATCCCATGCAGATAAACAGGGATCAGCTGTCCCGGTTAATCATGAAGGAAATCAAAAGTGATCCCGCAGGAAGTCAGCGGATTTTTTTGGATCTCAGAGATATTTCCGAAGAAACAGCCAAAACAATGACGCAGTTGATACCCTCTGCATGGTGGAAAGGACAAAAACAGTTTGAGATTACGCCAACGGCCCATTTTTGCATGGGAGGACTTGTAAGTGATCAATGGGGTGAAACATCCCAAAAAGGTCTTTTTGCTGCCGGAGAAGTCAGTGCAGGAGCTCACGGCTCCAACCGGCTGAGCGGAAATGCACTGGCTGAAGTCTTTTCATGGGGTTCTTTGGTTGGATCAAAGGCTGCTGAACGGGCTGCAGACATTGTGTCCCCTCCGCCGGATATGGAAGAGATTGAAAATGAAATAAAACGGTTGGAGGCGATGTTTTCAATACAGGGAATGCGGCCCAAAGATATGATAAAAGATGTAAAAACATTGATGTGGTATAAGGCCGGCATTATCCGTGAAAAAAAAGAACTTGAAGAAGCCCTTGAACGGCTCAGGGAACCTGTACCGCAGGCGGCCGCGGAAACGCCTGCGGATCTGATAAAAGTCCTGGAGTTCCGGAATATGCGTCTTATTGCCGAAATGGTGTGTATGGCGGCAATTCAAAGAGCAGAAAGCCGGGGCTCACATTATCGTGCTGATTACCGTGAAGAAAATAATCTCCAATGGCTGAAAAACATTTTATTCCGCAAAGGGGATGCCGGCATGGAAGTCGAAATAAAACCTGTGAATCAATAAGGTTAACCCGGATCAGTGACCCGGAAAAAGATAATTCCCCCGATTCATCCCGGCGACAGAGAATAAACCCTAAATTGAGCGGTTTTTTTCAGATAATCCGGCTGAATGTCCGATAAGCGGAATTTTGCCTGTTTTACGCTTTTCATCCGGCGGGTGAAAATCCGGAAACCGCTGAACCCCTGATATTTCCGGCCGGAAATCATTTGAGTGTGACCAAAATGATGCAGAAAGTCATCCGGCGGACTTACCGGTTCCCGGTTTTCGTAAAGTCCGGAAAACCGGGAACCGGTAAGTCCGCACTGTTTTGGCTACACTCAAATCATTTTCAGGTTTGAGAATCGCTCAATTTAGGTAAACAGCCGGCTGCATTTTTCTGTCAGACAGTTTCAGCGGATTTATTTTTGCCGAATTCCCCGGTATGAGACAGGCCGTAATAATAAAAAGCATAACAGGATATTCGCCGGTGTCCTGTTCGGATTGAAATACCTTATCTGCCGGGCTTTTGCAGATGATTCCGGATATTCTGTGATTCTTTTCAGAATCATAATGTTGATCAGAGCGGGCAGGGAGCCTGTTTCAGTTACCGCAGGGCACGATAGGATATTCAGGCGGATGCACCTGTCGCTGCACCGCTCAGCTTATCAGTGGAATACACGGGTGCAATTATGAGTAATAAAACACTATGAAAAAATTACTTTTTTTCTGGAATGAATTGAAGGCAACTTTCTGGTTTATCCCTGTCCTGATAATTCTTCTTTCCATCTCACTGGCAATAGTATTTGTTTATACAGACCAGATTGCTACCTTCCCCCGGGATGGCCTGGGACGCTTCTTTTTTGTAAGCAGTGTGGATTCTGCCCGCAGTATATTATCTACCATATCGGGTGCAATGATTGGTGTGGCAGGAACTGTCTTTTCGGTTACACTTGTGGCATTAACCCTGGCTTCATCCCAGCTGGGCCCCAGACTGATAAAAAATTTTATGTATGTAAGGCTGAATCAGATTGTGCTGGGCTTATATATTTCGACTTATTTGTATTGCCTTATTGTTTTAAATACCATACAGGAAAACCCCCCTCATACCTTTGTACCGTCACTTTCCATCCTTCTGGCGATTATTGCGGCAATTGCAAATATTATTCTGCTTATTGTTTTTATCCACCGGATTGCTGTCAGCATTCAGGCAGACAAAGTTATCTCAGATGTTTCAGCCTCCATTTCCAAACAGGTCAAACTATTATTCCCCGAAAAAATGGGTAATGAAACGGATTCTGAAAAGGATTTATATGTTGATGACATTATGTCGGAATATTCAGGCGTAATTTCTGTCAAATGCCCAAAAAGCGGCTACCTTCAGTATATTGACAACAAATCATTGCTAGATGCGGTGTCCGGTTCAGAGGAATTATTTGAGTTACATTACCGGCCCGGAGACTATCTGATTGAAGGTATTGAGATAGGAAAATTGTACACAAACGAAATAAGGGGAAAAGAAAATCTGGAAAAAATTCTTTTCCGGTTTGTGATTGGAAAAACAAAAAATCCCCAGCAGGACCTTGAGTTCTCCATTCATCAAATGGTTGAGATTGCAGCAAGGGCACTTTCACCAGGGGTTAACGATCCTTATACGGCAATTGCCTGTATCAATAACTTAACAGCAACAATGTGTTATCTTTCTCAGGTTACATTTCCTTCAAAATACAGATTTGACGACAAAAATGAATTAAGGATAATTGCAGACACCTTAGATTTTGAGGGTGTTCTGGATGCTTCTTTCAATCAGATTCGACAGTTTTCGGCAGGAAACACAGCAGTGATAATCAGATTAATGGAAGTTTTACTGATTATATATGATATTGCCGCAAAAGAAAGTTATAAAAAATCCATTGAAAAACATGTAAAGATGACTTTAAATCTTGGCAAAGAATCTATTAAAGAAAAGAATGATCTTGAAGACTTAATAAAAAGGTCAAAAAAAATAATGGCAGAATGAAGAACCACAGACTGCAACACTGTATACAGCTTTTAAGAAAATATTTTTGGGGTTTCCCGCAGGTTGGGGTGAGGAACGAATCCCGACAGATTCAGACAGTATTTCAGTATATCAAATAAGTCTGACACTCCTCCGGCTTTAAGGCAACAGCATGGGGTAAGCAGGAGCGGTTTGTTTTTATTATTTTTTTCCTGAAATCCCCCACAGTATCCCCTCTTTTTGCTTCCGGCAGTTTTGTTTTTTTCCGTTTTAATTCCAGGAAAAAAATAATTCACTTGATATGAAAGTAATATTTTATTTATAATATCCCGGGATTTCGGATGAACAGTTATGTATATGTTTTCAGAAAAATAATTTCGGAATCGCAGGATTTCAGATGGCAGATCAATGTCATTGACGTAAGACGCCCCTCCCTGAAGGAGGGGCAGGGGGCGCAGAGCATCTCACCGCTCCGCAATTCAGGACCTCCCCTCCCTGAGGGAGGGGCAGGGGAGGGTGAAAAGGATCTTTAATTACAGTCCGCTGCTTCCCCCTCCCAGCGGGGGAGGGGAATATTCTGCTTAAGTCAATGACATTGGATGGCAGATAATAAGCGAATACAGGGAGGTAGATGATGGAACTGAAGCAAAAAGGTGCAAAGGCTGATATTGCCGGTTTTAAATGGCTGGATATTTCACTGATCTGGACTTCGGCAGTGGATCTGGATCTCATGGCTTTTTACAAATGCAAAGACGGACGGACCGGCGGTGTGTATTCCGACAATTATGCCGGAGGTTCTCTGGGAAATCTGAATCAGTTTCCTTTTATTCAGCTCTCCGGAGATGCGGGAGTCGGTGCCAAAGGCGGAGATAACCGGGAGGATATGCGCATTAGCAAACTGGATGAGTTTGAAGTGCTTTACATCTGCGCACTCAATTTTACCGATGCCTCTTCCGGAACCAGCAAAACCTTTGCCGATTATGATGCCAGTGTGAGGGTGATGACGGACAAGGGGGAAACCCATACTGTGAAACTGGATTCCCGCCAGTTCGGGCCGGTGGCGGTCATCTGTAAACTGAGTAGCGGATTTATCGCCAATGAGCTGGTCAATGACAGCGACGTTATGCGTCTGGAAGAATTCCGCGAGCGGATTCCGGGCGCATCCCAGCTGAAAATTGCCAGTAAAGTGACCCTGAAAAGCAAAGGGGACAATTTTCAGTTAAAATCCAAAGGTGCAGGCGGCGATCTGCTTATCAATCTTAACTGGAACCAGAATCCCCAGGGCAAAAAACCGTCGGGCATGTTTGCCAAACTTCTGGGGGGCGGACAAAGCGGCGGAGCTGTGGATCTGGATCTGGGCTGTCTCTTTGAAATGAATATGGGTATTAAAGGGGCCATCCAGGCCCTGGGCAACAGTCTGGGCAGTTTCAACATGCCGCCCTATATTCAGCACATGGGGGATGACCGCAGCGGCACATGGGCAGAAGGGGAAAATATGAAAATCAATCTGACCCATATCAGTCAGTTAAAACGGGTGCTTATTTTTGCATTTATTTATGAGGGGGTTCCCAACTGGGCCAGCACGGATGCTGTTGTCACGGTCAAAGTGCCGGGGCAGCCTGTGCTGGAAGTACCCATGGGGTCCCAGATGGATTCCCGCCCCTTCTGCGCCATTGCCATGCTGGATTTTATCGGCACAGACATCAAAGTCACCAAACTGCTCAGTTTTCACAACGGCCATCCGGACTGCGACCGGATGTATAACTGGGGGCTGAAATGGGTGGCGGGGCAGAAGGACTGAAAGGATCGGTGATGGGGGGACAGGGATTTTCCCTGGCCCCAATTTATATGAAAATGTTTAATGTTTAATTATTACAGTATGTAACAGTTCTTCATTTTCATATTTCGTTGTGAGTCACGGCTCATGGCCGTTTATATGAAAGTGTCTGCGAAAAACCGGCCCTTCGGCCTTCATTTTCGCACTCCGCGCAGCTTTCATGTTTCGCTGTGAGTTATTCCTCATGGCGGTTTGTATGAAAGTCTCCCCCGTACTCCTCGCTCCCACGCTCCGCGCGGGAACGGCTGCGGGACGCTTCGCGTCCCGTATAAAAAGACTTTTCAACTCGTTCCCGGGCTCTGTCCGGGAACGCATGGGATGAGACTCGGCCTCACACACCGCCGGAGGCGGGAGCCTCCGGGGTATACATTCCCGGGCGGAGCCTCAATGGCATTAAGTTAAGCCAAAAATCCCCCCCCCCTCAGGGGCAATGCTGTTGCCTTAAGAAAAAACTCCCTCCCCCGGCGGGGGAGGGTCGGGGTGGGGGAGAGGCAGAAGTCTGAAATCAGATGCTGTTTTCACCCTCCCCCTGCCCCTCCCTCAAGGGAGGGGAGTCTTACGTTAACAGCATTGTCCCTCAGGGATTGTCCCTCAGGGGAGGGGAGTCTTAGGCACTCAGCAAAAAATAACTGCCCCGTTTCATCTGATTGGGGGACGGAATGCACAGTTTCTGTTTATCCGCAGAATTTTTCCGGAGGATTTATTTCTTACCGGGTCCCTTAACTGAATGGCATTGGGGCGGAGCATGGGAACGAGTTGAATATATCCTGATTTTTGGCGGGGTGTATGAATAATGCAGGAAAAGATATATTCGGGAAATATATGAAAATTATATGTGATAAATGCCGATCTGTTTTCATCGTTGATGAACGGCGCATTGCCGCACACGGCAGCAAAGGACGCTGCTCAAAATGCGGGCATATGATCCGTATTTACCCTCCGGGCAGCAGTGCAGACGAAAAGCCGGTTCCGAAAAACAGAACAGCAGCAAAAGCGGAAAAGAAGGATACCCGGCAGAAAAAAAATCCGAAATCTGCCTCAACCCTTCAAAACCCTCCTGTTTTTCAGGTGATGTGGGAAAAAAAATGTCCCCTGTATCAAAAAGGAGATGAATTTCAGCTGGCGGGGAATATCTTTTCTGTCCCCCGCAACACTGCCCCCTGTATGCTCCTTGCCAAAGACATTGTAAATCTGCTAAAAAGGAAAAAGATTCTGTCCGATGCCCGGTCACCGTCCGAAATGTTCCAATGTTCCGGCTGTGCGGGTATGATCCGTTTTGTCAGGAAAGAGCATTTTGGTCCGGAAGAAACTGCGGACATTCCCAATGAGGATTATGTGGAAGTTGTCACCCAGGGCCTGAGCGGTTTTCCCATTTTTCAGGCACTGGACGATCATGTTTCCCGTGAATTTGCATCCAGTCTTCGCTTTGATGAATTCGGAGTGGGGGAACTGATTGTAAAAAAAGGGGATCCTGGCCGGAATCTCTATATTGTCATTACCGGCAGAGTGGAAGTGCTGGGAGATGATGAAATGCGTATTGCAGAAATGGGCAGGGGGGATGTTTTCGGAGAAATGAGTCTGCTCAGCGGGAATACAGTGGGGGCTACCATCAAGGCTTTGGAACCAACCACTGTTTTGTATATCACAGCCCGGGATCTGAAAACAATTCTCAACAATTCCCCCTCCCTGCAAATGTATTTCACCCGTCTGCTGGCGGGACGGATGGCGGAAATCAACCAGGCACGTTATGAAGAATTTTCTTCGGGGATCAGCGGAAAAATTTCAGAAATGATCCCTACAGAACTCTTCCAGATATTCCACATGAATCAGAAAACCGGCATTCTGAAGCTGCAGTCTGTTGAAAGCAGGGCATCCATATCTTTCCGGGATGGTGAGCTGGTTCGGGTATTGTATAATGACAAAAGGGGCAAAGATGCATTTTTTGAATTGCTGAAACTGAAACGGGGCAGATTTACATTCCGTCCCGGTCTGAATCTGGAAGAAATGGAAGCCCCCGCCCTGGGAGATTTTATGCCCTTATTAATGGAAGGACTTCGGCGGATTGATGAAGACGGCAAACATTTTTTACGGGCGGTTTTTCCCAAAATTATTTAAGGAATACAAAGGAATACATGAGGTGAAAAATGGATATCCGAAAAGCGCATTTTTCCGGAACCTGGTATCCCGGCACTGCCGGAGCCTGTGAAAATGAAATCCGGCAGTTTCTTAAACAGGAGCAAAAAGAACAAAACAGCGAAGATTCTGCGGACAGCGAGCCCCGCGGCGGAATTGTTCCCCATGCCGGCTGGTATTTTTCCGGCAGTATTGCCTGTAATATCATCCATGCTCTGAGCCGTGGGCAGCAGCCCGATACGGTGATTCTTTTCGGAATGCATCTGCATCCGGATTCCCCCCCGGTCATGATGCCACGGGGTGCATGGGAAACCCCTTTCGGGCCCCTGCCGGTGGCGGCAGAACTTGCGGCAGAACTCATGCCGCAGTTTTCTTTCCGCAAAGAAAGCAGTCAGAAATTTGTTCCGGACAACACCATTGAACTGCAGCTTCCTTTTGTAAAATATTTTTTTCCGGAGACAGACATACTGGCCATCGGTGTTCCCCCCTCAGAAACTGCTTTGAAAATTGCAGCGGCCCTTGCCGGAATTTCCACAGAACAGCATCTGAATATCCGGGTAATCGGTTCTACGGATTTAACACATTACGGTGCCAATTACGGATTTTCCCCCAAAGGAACAGGAGAAAAGGCATTGGAATGGGTAAAAGAGGAAAATGACCGGAAATTTATTGATAGTGTCATTTCCATGAATCCTTCCGAAATTATCCGGGAGGGACTGCAAAACCGCAATGCCTGCTGTGCCGGAGCCGCGGCCGCTGCTGTTGTGACCGCCAAATCCCTGGGGGCATCCCGGGCCCGATCCCTGTTTTATGCCAGCAGTCATGACAAACATCCGGGGGACAGTTTTGTGGGATACGCGGGAATTCTTCTTTCATGACGGCCCTGAAAACCTTTCAGAAACTCTCCGATGCCAAGCAGGAGAGGATAACCCGGATCGCAGTGGAAGAATTCAGCGAAAAAGGATATGCCCGCGCCAGCATCAACCATATTGTATCGCGTCTGGGAATTGCCAAAGGTTCCATATTTCAGTATTTCGGAGATAAAAAAGGTCTGTTTCTCTTTGTTTTGAATTCCGCAATGGAAAAAGGCAGGGATTATCTGCGCACTGTGCGGGATCAGACCGGGAACGAAAGTCTGTTCACGCGCCTGGAGGCCAGTCTGCTGGCGGGACATTTTTTTTTGCAGAAACATCCTATGATTTACCGGCTGTATATCCGCATTATGTTTGAATATGAAATTCCTTTCCGGAATGAAATTCTGCTTTCCCTGCGCGGGAAGACAGTCTGAAATACCTCCGCTCCCTGCTGGAAAACGCAAAGGCACGGGGGGAGCTGCGGGAAAATACGGATTTGGACAAGGCATGTTTTGTCATTGATGCGGTAATGGATCGTTTTCTTCAGGCACGGGTTATTCCGCATCTGGATGCAGGCCTGGGAATCAGCGGAAGCAGTGAAAAAGAAATCCGTCAATGGGTTTCCCAAATCATTGATATGCTGCGCATGGGGATCGGACAGCAATGAAAACAGCGAATCGTTCCATTCTTATTGCCGGAGCTGTAAAAGAAGAAGTGGCCGGAATTGTGGAAAAAATCCGGAATCCCTTCAGCAGGCTGATGGGAAAAAAAACACTGATTTCCGGCTTTCTCTACAATCTGCCGGTGCAGGTGATGGTTACCGGACCGGGCCTGCTGAATACCGTACAGGCCCTGACTGCCGTAATTGAAAAAAAACAGCCCGCCATGATCATTCAGATCGGATGCGCCGGAGTATTCCGGCAAAGCGGGCTGCGTATTGGTGATATTGCGGTTGCAAGCGAGGAGATTGACGTGCAGCTGGGGATAGAATCTCCGGGTGCGGATATCCCGGAAGAACTACCCTTTGCCCTGATGCGGCAGGGAAACAGGGAAATACGGAACCGTTATGCACTGCATGGCCCTCTCAGCAGCAAAACCCAGTCGCTTCTCGCAACTGTGTTTCAGAATCAGGATCTCCGCATCGGTTTTGGTTCTTTTATCACGGTTTCCACCATCAGTGCCAGTGATAAACGGGCGGAGACCCTCTACCGGCATTTTTACCCGCTGATGGAAAATATGGAAGGGGCAGGCAGTGCTTTTCTCGGCCTGCATTATAATATCCCCTGTATTGAAATCCGGGCCGCAGGAAATTATTGCGGAAAGCGGGAGCGGCAGCAGTGGAATCTGCCCCTGGCCTTTGAAAGATGTGAAACTGCTGTACTGAATTTTCTGCAGCATCCCATAGTGTTTCAGTTTTTATTCCGGAAATCTGCCTGAAATCAAAGTGACTGCGCCATGGGCCTGTCAACTCATGGTCCTTTATATGAAAGTGTCCGGAGTGCAAAAAATAAGCGAAGCGGTTTTTTGCATATTACCGGTGACTTTCATGCTTCGCTGTGACCCTGCGGTCATGACCGTTTATATGAAAGTGTCTGCGAAAAACCGGCCCTTCGACCTTCATTTTCGCACTCCGTACAGCTTTCATGCTTCGCTGTGAATAGAAATCATGACTGTTTATAAAAAGGCTTTTTTTCCCATTCTTCCACTTTTTCACTTTCTTCTATCTCTTCCCAGCCTGTAATCATGGCCTTGATATGGGAAAAGACAGAGTGCCCGGTTGTGGTCATGTAAATGTGAACAATGAGAAAAATAAGAATTGCAAATGCCCCGATAACATGAATCACTGCGATAAAGACCAGGGAAAGAGAATCCAGTTTCCATGCCTGCCAGGAATTATATCCCCAGTATAAAAAACCTGTGAGCATTTGCAGCGGTAATAGGAACGCTGCAAGAGACAAATAGGTGATTCTTTGCAGGGGATTGTGTTTGGCCTCTTTTCTTTTGGGAACCGGATGGGATTCCCCTTTGAAAATGCCGTAGGAATAGTAGCGGATGACCTGAAACATTTTTTTCGTGGTGGGAACATACTGCCGCCATTCCCCGGTGGTAAATACCCAGAAAACAAAAAAAGCAAAGGCAACCAGCCAGCTCAGACCGAGAATATTGTGCAGATTTACGGCTTTTTCAAAGCCGAAGAATGAATACTGATCATATATTTCAAAACCGGATATAAGCAAAAGGATTATCAGAAGGCTCTGCAGCCAGTGCCAGAAACGTTCATACCGTGTATATAAATAAATATTCACCAGTTTTTTCATGACTGTTCCTCCTTTTGCCTCTTCATAAGAATACGTCCCATACCGTGCAGCATAACACCGCAGATCGCGGCAAGTACGGCAATCCATCCCAGAGTGCTGACAATACGGGAATGATCCCTGCCCGGCATATATACCCCACTGACAGAAGCAAAGCGGCCCTGCGCACGAATGTGGCACTCTTTGCAGCTTAGGGTATTCTCTTTGGGGGCCACCATATGGGTAATGGGATAGGCAAATGTGGTTTCAATAAAATCATATTCGCCCGAAAAATCCAGCCCCGCGTATTCCTGGCCCGAGGCAATGGCTTTGGTCCAGTCATACCCCTTCCAGTAGGCATCTTTGTCATCCCCGCTTTTGGGGAAAAGATGAAGAATGGTCATTGTTTTATTTATTTTGTCATAAGGCTGCCTGCCTCCGTGCACTTTAAAGGGAAATATGCGGGATGAAGGATCATTGACAAGACCCAAGGGGCGGTTTAGGGCTACGGGCTGCGCGGTGGGATCAATCCTGTCTTTCACAGTCAGATATTCCATGGTTCCGTTATACCAGAAGAATTCCGGCGTTATTTTTTTTATTCCGGTTTTACGTTTTTTTCCCAGCGGAAACTGCCTTTTTTGGTGTCATAGACGGTTTTGCCCAAAGGCCCTTTTTCCTTATAGGGTTTTCCGTCTTTTTTCTTTCCGGCCGTGGACCAGTCCCAGTACATTTTGGTGGGATTTACACGGGCAAAATAGGGGATGTGGCAGCTTTGGCAGGCCACTTTGTCTGTGTGATCATTGGCTTTGTGTCCGCCTTTATGGGGTCTGTTTCCGTGGCAGGATTCGCAGGTAATTTTGGAGGCCAGATCATCTTCAATCAGGGTTTTCCGATGCTTTGAAGCCGGTGTTGTATACACCCGGCCGGCGATTTTATGCAATGTTGTGGAATGGCAGCGGATGCAGTCAAAATTCTGACCGTCTTCCCCCATATGGACATCCAGATTTTTACCCGGTTTGAACAGGGAGGAATCCAGGTCCCCGTGCTTAACCCCGTCACCGCCGCCGCCGAAAAAGTGGCAGACACCGCAGTTATAGCGGGAAGGGCGGGATACGCTCTGGGCAACCTTATTATAATCGGGCGGATGATAGGTTTTTTTATTTTCAGGAAACACTTTGCTTTCTGTTACCGGATTTCCGGCACCCGTAGGAAATTTTTTATAGGTTTCGGTCTGTTCATGGCAGACCAGGCAGTCCACTTTTGTCTGATCCGAAAAATCAAAATCTTTGTCTTCCCATCCGTAACCGGCATGACAGGAGGTGCAACGAGCCTCGTTGCTTTGAATATTCACTCAGAAATTATTGACAGACAGACCGCCTTTGCCCAATTGCAGGCTTTTTTCCGTACCGGGATCCATCCATGTCCAGTGGATTGTTTTGTGAAACTGCAGAGCAGCCTGGTTATGGCAGCTTAAACAGGCCATTGTGACATCCGGGCCGTTTGTAAATTCCTGTTTGAGAATTTCATGTTCCGAGTGTTTGGCGGTTATCCACAGGTCCTTCCCTTTCACAGCCTGGTGGGCCAGGGTGCGTCCGGGGGCTTCGGCATCATCCGGAGAAGCCGCCGCAAATGACATCGGCATCTTTCCTGTCAGCAGTTGAAGTAAGCAGAAAGCCAGGAATACGGAAAATGTGACAACTTTTCTCATTTGCACCCCCTTTTGAGATATTCGATAAATATTCTGAATTACAGTAATTCCGACAACCTTATACCTGTTCATGCATTAGCACACAGACAAATACAAGTCAATAAATAATGATAATTCAGAAACGGAATAAAATACTGTCTAGTACACCACGGCGTAAATACGTACACAGTTTATAAACACCGGATGCCCTGATTTAAAAGGGTTTGCAGGGCCGGAAAACTGTGTACGAACTTCTGCCTTGGTGTACTAGTGTTCCGTCAAGGTTTAAATGACGGGTTGAATTTTTTGTAGGGTGGGCACATGTTTTTCCGTGCCCACCTGAATCGGTGGGCATCGCTGCGCTTTTGCCCACCCTACAAAAAATTCAATATGTTACATACCCGTCATTTAAATGTTGACAATGCACTAGTGCATTGTCATAGCTTAATTTTAGGGTAAACGGATTTCAGTTTATAACTGTGTAAATAAATTATGCGATGCCCAACCCTGATTTTTAGCTCTGACAAAGCACTAGTAAAAGAGATTTTTTGAAATATCAGCAGCTGTTTTTTGCAGGGGATCAATCACACTTTCCAGAAAATCCGGACTCAGTCTGAATGCAGGTCCGGCAATAACAACAGCCGCAACAGGAATCCCCTCAAAATTAAATACCGGGGCTGCAACGGCATGGGTATCTTCATAGCGTTCTCCCGCATCATATGCAATTCCTGTTTTTCGGATTTCTTCCAGCAGCATTTTGTATTTTTTCTTTGAAGTGATGGTGTTGGCGTTGAATCTGACAAATTTCTGCTTCAGATTTTGTGCCACAAAATCCTTTTCCCCGAAAGCAAGAATGGTTTTGGCCCCGGCTGTCACATTTACCGGAACCTGCTCTCCGAGTTCAAAGGAAAACCGGAGATGTTTATGACCTTCCACCTGATATGCCAGGATAATATTGTTTCCGGACACCATTTCCAAAGCCACACTTTCTCCCACAGATGCACAGAGTTTTTCCAGGTGGGGCCGGGCAATACTGGCGATGGAATTATTGAGGGATTTGATAACCGCATTGCCGATTTTTGCCGCAGAACGTCCCAGCATGTATTTTTTTGTATCCGGATTCTGATACAGAAAATCATGATCGGTTAATAAATGTAATAATCTGCTTACAGTGGATTTGTGAATATCCAGTTTTTTGCTTATTTCCATTGTTCCCATTTCATAATTATTGGGTACAAAGGCCAGTAATATTTTCAAAGCCTTTTCTGTTGATGACAAAGTAGCGGATTTGGATTTCATTTCGGACCTTTTTATTAAAGAGATGGCAGGAATTTTATATTCAGCAACTGAATTTCATTATCAGCAATCCGTATGGTAAAGTTTTGATTATGTCAAGAAAAATAATGCCAATATAGAGTTAAATCCGATGCTGTAAAATCCGATGCTTATAAAATCAGTTCCGGAAATCTGTCTTTATAACACCCTGTTTTTATTTCATCCGAAGTTTCTGACTCTTCATTGGCATAAATATAGGATATTTATCCTGCCCGGCAGCGGATAATTCAGGGGCAGGAAGACAGACTTACATGCAATTTTACATCCTGATTTGAATGCACAGTTCATTTCCTCCCTGTGCGGATATGGCTAACCATTTGTTATAAAAATATAATATTGCATAAAAATGGATATGTCTCTTTGATCTGCCCCATGTCACACAATAAAACATCAGATATTTCATAAAATATCCTTGACAAACAATAAGTGATATTTTATCAGAGGATCATTAGTTGCATTTTTTAAAATTGAGTCCAATTATATGCAACTGTTATGGCGGTTTCCTATCATTAAATAAAACAAATATTTGAAATTCTGTATAAACACCCGATTCAAACTGTAATTGTTCACATCCAGGCACATTCAGCAGATCGGAACGTTTCCGCACTCCGGGACAACCGTGAAACCGCATTCGGGGAAAAATTTCCGATCTGCTGCCATTCGTTACGATTTGCTGCACAGTGCAGTTTTGCAGTCAGGGATTTCCCAAAAAATAAACCGGTCATTGCTGAATGCCGGGTTACGCTCCGCTATAATACATTGTCAACTTTGAATCTGTGACTTCAGTTGCACTGAAAAACCGGATTTTTTGGAAAAAATCCGGTAACCCATAATTTCAAATTTGACAGAGCAGTACCTGAATTGAGCGGTTTTTTTCAGATAAACCGACTGAATGTCCGATAACCGGAATTTTGCCTGTTTTACGCTTTTCACCCGACGGGTGAAGAGCCGGAAACCGCTGAGCCCCTGATATTTACGGCCGGAAATCATTTTCAGGTCTGAGAATCGCTCAATTTAGGCAGTAGTCTTTAAGAAAATATTTTCAGGCTTTCGTCCGGGATAAGAAATGAAGTCCGGCAGTGTCAGGAGGCCGGGCTTCACTGCATTCCCCCGGTCTGCCCAAAAATATTATCTGAAAACCGATAACCCGATTTTGCTGCTTTGGCCGGATTCGTTCTTTTGAAGTCCCCTCAGATATTTCACCCCATAACTTCCGGGAGGTTAATAATGACTGAACAGGTTTTTACCAATTGCACCAATGCCGGACCTGTCTCCGTTTATGTAAAAGACGGGAAGGTGACAAGGATCCGGCCCCTGGTCGCGGATGAAAAAGATTTCAGACCGTGGACAATCGAAGCGGGAGGGAAAAAATACTCCCCGCCCAAAAAGTTCGCTGTAGCCCCTTACGTCCACGCGGAAAGACGCAGGCTCTATTCCGATGAACGGATCAGATATCCCATGAAACGGGTGGATTTTGATCCCAGGGGGGAACGGAATCCCCGGAACCGGGGAAAATCGCCCTATGTCAGAATATCCTGGGATGAGGCTCTGGACATCGTGGCCGGTGAAATGAAACGGGTAAAAGACACCTACGGCGGCTCGGCCATCAGCGGCATGACCTCTTCCCATCATAACTGGGGAATTGTGGGCTATAAAATGGGGCCCTTTGCCCGCTTTATGAATATGTTTGAATTCACGCCTGTTCTGGATAATCCCGACAGTTGGGAAGGCTGGCACTGGGGGGCCACCCACACCTACGGATTTTTCTGGCGACTGGGAATGCCCGAACAGTACGACCTGCTGGAAGATTCCCTGAAAAACACCGAAATGATCGTTTTCTGGTCCAATGACCCGGATTCCACACGGGGAACCTATACGGGGCAGGATTCTGCCCTCTGGCGGCAGTGGCTCCGGGAAAAAGGGGTGAAGACCGTCTTTATTGATCCGTATCATAACTATACGGCCGGGCTGATGGAAGGCAAATGGATTGCCCCCAGAATCGGAACGGATACGGCCATGGCAATGGCCATTGCCCATGTATGGATCACGGAGGATACCTACAATAAGGATTATATTCAGAACCGCACCATCGGCTTTGACACCTTTAAAAAATACGTTCTGGGGGAAGAGGACGGACAGCCCAAAACGCCCGAATGGGCCGAAAAGGAAAGCGGGATAAAAGCCCGTGTCATCCGTTCCCTGGCCAGGGAATGGGCTGCCAAACGCACGGTATTGTCCGGCGGGGCACGGGGCGGCGAAGGCGGGGCCTGCCGTCAGGCATATGCCACGGAATGGGCGCGCATGATGGTGCTGCTGCAGGCCATGCAGGGTCTGGGCGCGCCCGGCAGAAGCATCTGGGGTACTACGATGGGCGCGCCTTCGGATACGGAATGCTGGTTTCCGGCCTATGCGGATCTGCAGGGACGGATCGCCACCACCGGCGCGGCCAGACATCTGCCAATCAACACCACCAAACAGCGTTTATGGCGGCTGACCCTGCCGGAAGCCGTGCTGAGCCCGCCCGTAAGCTGGTACGGGGAGGGATTCTGCGGCCAGTCCCTGGAGCAGCAGTTCAAACATTTTGAATATCCCATGAAGGGTTATTCGGAAATCAAAATGTTTTACCGCTACGGCGGTTCCTTTATGGGAACCCTGAGCGATACCAGCAAATGGGTGAGAATGTATCAAAGCCCCAAACTGGAATTCGTGGTCAACCAGGATATCTGGTATAACAGTGAAACCCGCATGGCCGATATTATCCTGCCCGCCTGCACCAATTTTGAGCGGGAGGACGTGGGGGAATGGGGCGCGTGCGGCGGTTATACGGTCCATGCCAGCAGCGGCTGCAATTACCGGATTATCGTGCGGGAACAGAAATGTATCGAACCCCTGTGGGAATCCAAATCCGATTATGAAATCTTTAGTCTGATTGCAGACCGTCTCGGCCTGAAGGAAACCTTTACAGACGGGAAAACAGAACTGGAATGGGTGAAGACTTTTTTTGATATCTCCGATCTGCCCAAATATATCAGTTGGGAAGAATTCAACAAAAAAGGTTACTGCATCATCAATATCAAAGATGATTACAAAGCCACGCCTTCCCTCAGATGGTTTCACGATGGGCGGCCCTGCGATACTCCGGATCTGAACAATCCCAAACGCAAAAGCGATAAAGCAAACGAACTGGGCACATACAGCGGAAAGATTGAGTTTGTTTCCGAGAGTCTGAAAAAACACTTTCCCGATGATGAGGAACGGCCCCTGTCCCCCAGGTATATTCCCAGTTGGGAAGGACACCGCTCGGAACTGTTTACAAAATATCCCCTGCAGCTGCTGTCCCCCCATCCCCGCTTTTCCTTCCACTGTCATTATGACAAGCATACGGACTGGCTGGATGACATCCCGGTTCACCGGATCAAAAAAGACGGTTATGCCTGGTGGCCCGCCAGAATCCATACGGATGACGCGGCCGCAAGGGGTATCCGCAACGGGGATATTGTCCGCCTCTACAATGACCGCGCGTCCGTGCTCTGCATTGCAGTGGTCACGGAACGGGTCCGTCCGGGAATTATTCACAGTTATGCGTCTTCGGCAAAATATGATCCCCTGATTCCCGGAAATGCGGATGCCATTGACAAGGGAGGATGTGTGAACATGCTGACACCGTCGCGCATGGTATCCAAAAATGCTCCCGGAATGACACCGAACTCATGTCTGATTGAAATCGAAAAATGGGAGGGCTGAACAAATGGCGCGTGTAAGTATATTGATTGATGTGAACAAATGTAATGGCTGTTATAACTGCTTTCTTGCCTGCCGGGACGAATATTACGGAAACGACTATCCCTCCTATTCCGCAGCCCAGCCCCTGAACGGCCAGTTCTGGATGCAGATGAAGGAAATTGAGCGGGGTGTCTATCCCCGGCCCAAACTGTCCTATATCCCTGTTCCCTGTCAGCACTGTCAGTCGGCCCCCTGCATGGATGCCGCACAGGACGGAGCTGTGTACCGCCGGAAAGACGGCATTGTCATGATTGATCCGGAAAAAGCCAAAGGACAGAGAGATATTGTGAATGCCTGTCCCTACCGGGCCATCTTCTGGAATGAGGAAAAAGAGATTGCCCAGAAATGCACCCTCTGCGCGCACCGCCTGGATGAAGGGGAAAAAATGCCCCGATGCGTGGAATGCTGCCCCACCGGTGCCATGGTCTTCGGATATCTGGATGATTCGGACAGCGAAATATCCAAACTTTCGGCCGCGGCCGCAAAAGAGGATTTTCACCCGGAATTCAAAACCGCTCCCCTGGTGCAGTATGTGGGAATCCCCAAACGCTTTGCTGCCGGAGAGGTTGTCTTCCGGGACAAACAGGGGGAATGCGCGCAGGGCGTGAAAGTGGTTCTGGAAGGGGAAGGCGGAAAACGGGAAACCCGGACCGACAGCTTCGGCGATTTTGAATTTGAAGGTCTGGAAAAGAATAAAAATTACAAAATCACCGTGGAACAGGCCGGATACGTCTCCCGCAGTTTTGACATCAGCACAAGGACAGATATCAATCTCGGAGAGATTGTGCTGGAACCGAAATAAATATTATCCCGTTACGGGGCAGGTGAGGCTCTGCCTCACGGAAGGCAGAGCCTTCCGGTATGCGTTCCCAGGCGGAGCCTCAATGCCGTTAAGTTAAGGAAAGCCCCGAAGGGGCGGATTGGTATAGCCCAGGCCAACGGCCTGGGAATAGAGGATAAAAGTATATTAAGCCCTGAAAGGGCGGATTACATGCCTGTAACTTTTTTTAATGCGCCCTTTCAGGGCTTGGACCGTGTTTTATGCAATTTTCCCAGGGCTTTGCCCTGGGCTGTAATATTCCGCCCTTTCAGGGCTTTGAAAAACTCATGCTCCTTAACTTAATGACATTGAGGCGGAGCCTGGGAACGAGCAGGCAGGTTGGGTTAGCGAAGCGTAACCCAACAGAATCAGTAAATTATGTCGGGTTACGCTTCGCTATCCCGACCTGCGGATAAAGGAAAAAAACACACAATGATCAGTGTAAAAGATACCAAAGGCACAGTCTATGATGCGGCCAGACATTCCGGGGTTTTCGGTCTTCAGAAAATCACCGAGGCCCAGTCAAAACGCACAACCGTCTGCTATTCCTATTTCCAGCCCAACGGCGGCGCGGAAATGTCATCCTCTCCCAAAGAACGCGTCTATTATGTGGTGAAAGGTTCCATCACGGTCAGGGGAAAGGGAGAGGAAAGCCATGTGCTGAATGCGGGCGATCTCATCTACATCGCTCCGGGGGAAGAACGGGACATGGTGATTAACGACGGAAAACCCGCGGAAGTTCTCGTATTTATCGTCACGCCGGACTGAATTCCGCAAGTCATAGTATCAATGCCGTTTCCTAAAACAAAAAATTCCTCTCCCCCGGCGGGAGGGGCAATACTGCTGACTTAAGAAAAAACGGAGTGCCAAACTTACAGTTTAGCACGTTTTTTCCAAATTGTTTCAGTATCACCAGATCGAAAAGTTTCCCCCGGATACGGTTTTACGGCTGTCCCGGAGTGCAAAAATGGTATTTTTGCACCACCGCATCTCCCGGTTGCCCCATGCAAAAATACAATTTTTGCACTCCTCCGGAAACTTTTCGATCTGCTGAGTATGTCAAACTGTAAGTCTGACACTCCGCCAGTCTTTAAGGAAACAGCATTGTGTCATATATGATATGTAATATTTCATGAATAAACATATGGAGATAAATAAAATATGAAAGATATGTTCAGGTTAGACGGAAAAATTGCCATTGTCACCGGCGGTGCCGGGGGGATCGGCGAAGCCCTTGCCCTGGGTCTGGGACTCCAGGGAGCCACGGTTGTGGTATCCAGTCGGAATCAGGAAGCCATTGAGAAAGTGGCGCAGAAAATTGCCGCCGAGTCCGGAAAAGAAGCCATTGCCATTGCTTCGGATGTCACTGATGAAAACAGTATCCGGAATCTGGCGGATGCGGTTGTGAAAAAATACGGAAAGATTGATATTCTTGTCAATGCAATGGGTATGAATATCAAACGGGATGCCTTTGAATATCCTATGGAAGACTGGGACAAACTTTTTGATGTGAATGTCAGGGGAACCATGATCGCGTGCAAAATCATCGGGAAAGTCATGAAAGAACAGGGAAAGGGGGCCATTGTCAACCTGTCCTCGGTCCGGGGAATCCGCGGCTACACCGGCGGCAATACCGGTTACTGCGCCACCAAGGGGGCAGTGGAACTCATTACCAAAGCCCTGGCCCTGGAGTGGGCCGCAACCGGTATCCGGGTCAATGCCCTGGGGCCTGCGCTGGTTATTACGCCGGGGACAAAACATATTGCGGAAAATCCGGAACTGGCCAGGAAATACGCGGCAGCAGTTCCCCTGGGCAGAATCGGAATGCCGGAGGATATGGTCGGCGCAGTGGTCTTTCTGGCCTCGGATGC
This sequence comes from Desulfobacteraceae bacterium, assembly GCA_011390755.1. Lineage (GTDB taxonomy): Bacteria > Desulfobacterota > Desulfobacteria > Desulfobacterales > Desulfococcaceae > JAABRU01. Next base: position 22,530 of record JAABRU010000112.1, read on the forward strand.
GGCCTCTTTTGTGACCGGCCAGACCATATATGTGGACGGCGGACTGACCGCAGCCTGATATAGTGTTTAAGTCAGGCAGGGTGCGTCAGCGAAGCCTGATGCTCCCTGCCTGCTGAATATTACTGATTCGCATTTCAATGTCATTGACGTAAGCAGAATATTCCCAACCTACAGAAAACCCCAACAATATTTTCTTAAACACTAGCCGGAAGATATTAAATGAATTTCCTGAAAGAGAGGCTGTTATGACAATTGTTACAGACCCTTATACGGGTTTAGAACTGGTCGAACTGAGTCATGTGTGGGGACATGGTGTACCGTCCTACCCCGGACAGACGGATGTAAAAATGTTCCGCGCGGTCAAGCACTCCCAGCACGGCGTTCTTGCATGGAAAATCAATACCTCAATGCACACCGGAACCCATATGAACGCCCCCATCCATCTGATTCAGAAAGGAGCGGACCTGTCCGAGGTTCCCGAAGACCGTCTGTTCGGCAACGGTGTCATTTTAAGCATTCCCAGGGGCAGTTATGAAACCGTCACCGCCAAAGATATCGAAGCCGCCAGGCCCGGAGTACAGAAAGACGACATTGTGGTAATCGTTACCGGCTGGCATCACAAATATTCAGATTCCCTGGAATACTTCGGAGAATCCCCCGGCCTGAGCAAAGATGCCGCGGAGTGGCTGGTTGCCAAAGGCGTGAAAACGGTCATGATGGACACCCAGCAGATAGATCATCCCCTGGCCACCAACCTGGGCCCCCATCGCGGCGGCCCCGCGATGAGACGTCTGGCCGGAGAATATCAGAAAGCCACGGGAAAAGATCCCAAAAAAGAGCACGGCGAATGGAACGTGGCCCATAAAATCCTTTTACGCGCAAATATTCCCACTGTGGAGCAGATCGGCGGCGATGTGGATACCCTGCTGGGCAAACGTATCACCCTGGCGGCAACTCCGTGGAAGTTCAAAAAGGGCGATGCCTGTCCGGTGAGGGTGGTGGCCATGTACGATCCCAGCGGCAGCTTCCGGATTCCCTCCGGCAAATAGAACCCCTCAATCAAAAAGGGATAGTGGGTCAAACCTGTTGATGAAACGGATTTCATATTGCAGAGACAGGGCATGCCATATATCTA
>JAABRU010000018.1 GCA_011390755.1 Desulfobacteraceae bacterium
GCAAATTCTCAACATATTGAAATCACTGTATGCCGATAATAATTTATTTGGAAATATTTTTATTGAAATATAATATTATTTTAGACAGTTAAATGTTGAATATTGCAAAAGAACTGCACAAGTTCAGGTTATATTTTTTTCCAAGATTATAAGGCGGATCGGCAAAGGCAAAATCAACAGAGTCATCCTGTATGTTTCTCATTTTTCCAAGACAGTCTCCCTGTATCAGACGGCTTTGGGAGCGGATTTTATCCATAGATACATTTTGAAAACCTGCTTGTACCGAATACTGCGGAGAAGGATTTTTCAGACTCTGTTTTTCAGCTTCCGGCAGAAGAGAACGGCAGTCCATCACACGCAGCTCATTGTAGAATTCCAGACCGAACAGATCAGAGAAACGCCTGAATACCGGAGACAGATCTTTATCCGGATCGCAGCAAATATCTCTCCACACATCGGATATCAGTGTTCCGTAAGAATTATAGGTATGTTTTTTTCCCCCGTAATCCTTGCTTGTTTTCTTACAGGAGGGGCAATAGGTATACTGAATTCGTGTCAGGGTATGCTGTAAAGAACCTTTGTATTTTGTATGCACCAGTGCACCGAAATGGCAGTGCGGTAAAAAACTGTTATCCGGTGAATATCTGACAGTTTTCCTTTTGATACTGATCCAGAGATGGTATTGCAGAGCAGACAGTACTTTATGGCTATGAACCAGGCCGATCACATCTCCGATGGTAATCAGTGTCGCATCGGGGCCCAGACTTTCTATAATTCCGTTTACAGTTTTATCCGGAAGGCCGGAAGAATTCTGACGTTCATTTTCCGGATGCACAGGAAGAATAATCATGCAGACATCATTGAATGATTTGATATTTTTAATTATATCCGAATATTCGCAAATCGGAAAATAATTAATCTTCAGCGGAGTACAATTTTCTGATAAATGTGTCATTTCAGATATTCCTGAATAAATTGGCATAAGACTTTCAGTTCGGAACGGGAAAAAGCAACGGTACAATGACTATGTGTACAAATGGTTTCCAGTGCGTTTTCCCGCTGGAAGTTACCGGCTCCGTCTAATATATATGCGATTTTATAACCGGCCTTTTCAATCTGCTGAAAACGGGAACGGGCCTGTCCTGCTTTCCGTTCAATCACACTGTTGGTTGTCACCTGAAAGCTGACCTCCAGTGCCACATATTTTTCTCCCCTTGAAACAACAATATCGAAAGAAGTCGGACGGTCCGTATCCCTGTCCGTAATGTCAATGCCATTGACTTAGGAGAATAAGGGAGTGCCAAACTGAAAGTTTGGCAGGATAATCTGTAATAATTTCAGTCCCAGAATTTCAGTTCGGGACTCCGTTTCTCTTAAGGAAACGGCATTGAGACATTCGGATTTTATCTCCGGAAGCAGATATTTCCTTGTTCCCACGCTCCGCGTGGGAACAAGTGTCCGATTGGGCTTCGCCCAATTCTTTGAAATTACAGGATGTCGTAATGACTTCCCTGGCAGAATAAATATAGTATTTAATAAAACAGATTTGGGGTTTCGTGTAGGTTGGGGTGAGGAACGAACCCCGACAGATTCAGTATGCCGGGGTTCACTTCGTTCACCCAACCTACTGCATTGTCATAGCTTAATTTTAGGGTAAACGGATTTCAGTTTATAACTGTGTAAATAAATTATGCGATGCCCAACCCTAATTTTTAGCTCTGACAAAGCACTACCCCAGAATAATTATCTTATAAGCTATAATAAAAACTACCCAGACAAAAGGAGAACGAGAACCCATGCAGAAAATGGAACTATCGTATTGGCTCTGGCGGTTCTGGCCGCTGTTTTCGGAATTTTTACGGAAAATGCGCTGACCGATCAGATTACCATTGATCTTCATCGCTGAATCAGACCCTTACATAAGGCCGAACCGGGACTTTCGCCGGGCATCCGTCCGGAAGGGCTACCGGCCCCGGTTCGGCATAGGGATTTGCCCCGGTAATGCCGGGGACAGGACTTCGCCCTGTTTGGCGCATCGGCATTCCTGCCGGATCGTCGGGCTGCGAGGACACGGAAGCCCAGGTTGTTGTTCCGCTTGCCGGGGTCGTTCCAATTCCGGTTGTCCGACCGGCAGTTGTCCGCCCCGTTGTTCCAGCTCCCGCCGCGATTCACGCGGTCTGTTCCTCCGGGCAAAGCCCCGAACTGTGAAATATTCTTTCGCGAAATGACCGGGAAGCCCCTTTTTTTACAAATGCCAGCAGGGGGAGCATATGCCGGGCCAGATCGCTTTCATCCCATATTCCGGCATCATACAGCCGTTGATACTGTTTTGTTTTCCTTCGGAACCGCTGCCGCCGATAATACGCTTTTGTAGTCAATCCGTTTTGACTGTCCGAAGGTTTTTCCGGAAGAGAGGTTCGGTGAACCATCAATATATTCCGCACAGAAGCACCATAACAGACTTCCCTCATTGCTTTCCAGTTTTTTCTGCACCGACACAACCCGGTGGGAACGCAGAAAACGGTTCATTTCCTCTTCCAGTTCCGGAGAACCGCCTGCAGGTATGGCAAATATTTTAAATTGCATATATCTCATATCCTTTTTTTGTCGCGCGCAGGGGGGATATATCCCCCCCTGCCCCCCCCTTTTTTTATTTCCTGGCTGAAAACCGGACGCTCCGGTACGGAATGGGCACTGCTCCCCTGCGGCTAGCGCACGCGGGGGAGCAGTGCCCATTCCGACCTCCGCTTACCTGGCCCGACCCGCCGGAACTGCGAGGACACGGAAGCCCAGGCCGTCGTACCGCCCGCCGGGGTCGTCCCAATTCCGGTAGTCCGACCGGCAGTCGTCCGCCCCGAAGAGCCAGCACCCGCCGCGAGACACGCGGTCTGCGCCTTCCGCATCCTCACACCACTCCCACACATTGCCATGCATGTCGTACAGGCCGAAGGCATTGGGCTTTAACTGCCCCACAGGATGGGTGGTGCTTCCCGAATTTTTGTCATACCATGCGTACTGAACCAGCAGACTTTCATCATCCCCGAAACACCATGCCCCGTTTGACCCGGCCCGCGCCGAATGTTCCCATTCGGCTTCCGAAGGAAGGCGGTAGATATTCTTCCCTTCCTTTTCATTCAGTTTCCGGATGAAATCCTGTACATCGTTCCAGGAAACCTGCTCCACCGGCAGATCCGGCCCTTTGAAATTACTGGGATTGTTCCCCATGACGGCCTCCCACTGCTTCTGTGTGACCTCATATTTTCCCAGAAAAAAGGGACGGCTGACTGTCTTTCTTTTGTCACAGGCAAAAAGGTCGGCCTCCTCATCCGAATTCACCGGAACCCATACAAACTCCATGCCGATACTGTTGGTGAAGGGTTTCTGCGCGGTTTGGGATTTGCCGCCGGAGACCTTTCTTTCCGTCAGGGGTGTCTGATCCGGGACGCTTGTGCCCATCACACTGTCTTTTTCTTTCTGTATTCTCCTTTTAAGCAGCATCCGCTGCACATCGAAACCGCCTTCCGCGTATACCGTCCGGATATTGGAAATCTGCGCATTGTCTATGATAAAGGTGACAGACTGAAAGGCAGTTCCCTGATACTGTGCATCGGCATCGGAAACCATGCCCTTCACATCAAAAGTGATTTCCCTTGAACTGCACAGACTCATCTGCTCAATTTTCTGATGCTCCCTGATCAGATTCGGATAGGAGGGATCACTGATCTGAAAACGGAAGGTTGCAGACCCGTCTGTAAAAGAGTATCTTCCGTCCGAATCCGGGGAAAAATCCAGAACGGTTCTGATATTCAGAATTTCTTTCTTCGTATTCATCCGGGCACAGATCATGTCGGCCCGCAGTTTCTCATCCCATGTACTGATTTTTCCGCTGAGAAAGTCCGTGATGCTTTCCACTGTCTCCTCCTCATCGGGAAAGAGAAAACTGCAGATCATCTCTTCCTGATCCGCGTTGCAGGCATTGATAATTCGCTGGCGGCAGGGCGGCTCGGCTGCGGATGAAAGACCGGTGAGCAGCAGCAATGCTGTCATGCAGATAATAAACTGTTTTATCATTATTTTCCTCCATTTGTATTGATATTCCCGTAAAAAGTCAAAAATACCGTCATTCCGGCAAAAGCCGGAACATGCGGATTCTTTTCCCCGGAAATTTATGCCTGCGACTGTCCGTCCTGTACAGTAAGCAGGATTTTTCTGAAATCATCCATGCTTTCACACACGGCAGCCTGACGGATAAGCGATCTCAGTGTATCAATGAAATTTATGCTTCTGATAATATTCAAAACATCTTCCGGTACACTTTTGAACCGTGCAGAGACAACATCCAGAAGCATTTCTTTTGAATTCCGAACCATTGCCAGTCTTTCAATACTTGTCACATAAGGCATTTTCTTTTCCTCCGTTATTTCTGTCAGTTCATCCTGAAACTGCCTTTCAATATCCTCCGGCAGTTCAATAAGCCAGTCAATAAAACGGAATAATTCCAGAATATCCTGACGGCTGTATCCCCGCTCAAACAGCAGACGCATCAGGTGAAGTTTCCAGCGTTTCCGCTCCTTCGGCTCGTTACGGGGCTCTGCCCCGTAACGGCTTTGCTGAGGCTCTGCCTCATACTGTACGGGGCGGAGCCCCGGAAAACTGCGTTACGAGGCGGAGCCTCAATGCCATTAAGTTAAGGAAAGCCCTGAAAGGGCGTTATATTATAGCCCAGGGCAAAGCCCTGGGAATACAGATAAAAATATGATAAGCCCTGAAAAGGCGGATTATATAACGGTAACGTTCCGGAATCATTTTTTAATGCGCCCTTTCAGGGCTTGGATTATATTTTATTCAATTTTCCCAGGGCTTTGCCCTGGGCTTTACCAATCCGCCCTTTCAGGGCTTTCCGTAACCATATCTTCTGCTTAACTTAACGGCTTTGCTGAAGCTCTGCCTCATACTGTACGGGGCGGAGCCCCGAAAAAAATGCGTTACGGGGCGGAGCCCCGTAACGAGTATTAAAAAATTAAGATTTACGGCCCAGCAGCAGATGCAGCACTTCCTCCGCCCGGTCGGATTTTTCCTGCACAATGAGCAGTTGCCCCTCATTCATCGTAAACACCAGCACGGGTCTGTCCTGCACATCCCATACGGTCAGTTTTCCCTCATTGTGGAAATACATGTACCCCTCAAAATCTGTTTCGGTGAAAATCATCTTCCCGCTGTCATAATCCGCATACAGATACCCTTTTCCGCCGGGCAGGGGAATCCTGTCGTATTCATCCAGTCCCACCTTCTTTTTGAGCAGCACGGCTTCCAGGGCATCCCCCCGGTAATGATCCCCCGGTTTCACTGTCACCCGCACATGCGTTACCGGCGGCGGGGCATTGGCATAGGAGGCCGCATAAGCTCCGCCGCCCGAAGAACCGGAGAAAAAGCAGATGGCCGCTCCCACCAGCAGACCGGCCCCGATCAGTCCCAATGCCCCGCGGATCGGAATGCCGATTCCCAAAGAAAAAGGCCCGAAGGACAGAATGTCAAAAGACAGATCAAGAAATGCGTGCGACTGTACCGGTATGGCCAGTATCAGCAGGCAGCAGATTACAGCCGTTGCGGTTTTCGGTATTTTCTTTTTCCTCATGGGTTCAGCTCCTTTCTGATATACAGCAATGCGGTTCATTCCGCATATTTTCAGAATCAATAACAGAAACTGCTGAAAAATTCCACCTGTTCTTCAGGATTTCCATTTTCTCTTATTCTGTCCGGATACTCTGATGCAGCAGTTCCGGACACAGAATTTGACGAGCGTTCCCACGCTCCCGCGTGGAAACGCAGCCCCGGACGCTCCGCGTCCGCACCTGAACGGGACCGATCCATCGTCACTGTCAGAACCCGGATTCACAGGATGAAAGGATGTACCGGGATGATTTACAGTCCCGGAGGGACAGCAGAACAAAGCGGATTTCACTTTTTTCTGCCGTCCCTGCGGGACTTTCCGGTTTATGCCGGTCCCGATCCCGGCAGTAAACTGCCGGGCTATTGTCTGACACCCCTCCGGGGTTATCCCGGTTCATACTTTAATATTGCATTTCCCGAAAATTTCCTGCTATAGTGTTTAAGAAAACAGATTTGGGGTTCACTGTAGGTTGGGGTGAGGAACGAACCCCAACAGATTCAGTATGCCGGGGTTCACTTCGTTCACCCCAACCTACCCCAGAATAATTATCTTAAAAGCTATATACATGACACATGAAAACAGATGCCTTATTTTATGAGTTGTTTAAATTTGATCCGCAGTCCCTTTTTGACCTGCTGGGTCTGGAACCCGAAGATGAATATGTCTTTGAAAGTATTACCACAAAGACAACGGAAAAGCGCATGGACGGATACTTCCGGCCGAAAAGCGGGCGGGCCGGGAACCTGTTTACCGAATTCCAGGCATATCCGGACGGCAGAATCTACTGGCGGTTTTTCCGGGAGATCAGCACATGGTACGAACAGAATGACGAAGACAAACCTTTTACAGCCGTGGTGCTGTTTACGGATAAATCACTTGATCCCGGCAACTGCCGGCTTTGCTGCGTAGAGCCTTCCCGTCTCATTGTCTGCTACCTGCCGGATCTGCTGGAGGAGATGGGCACAAAACCGTCACCGCTGACCGTACTCAAACCGCTGGTATGGAAAAAAAAGGAAAAACTGCCGGACGCGGTCCGGCAGTGGGATGCGGAGATACGTTCCCTGGAACTGCCGGAAGCAAAAAGGAAAATTTTAACCGAACTGCTGGAATATGCAATTTTACAGCGTTTTTCAGATCTGACCCTGGAGGAGGTGAGGAAAATGATACAACTGACACCTTTGGAAAAAACCGTGGCCGGTCAGGAACTGATCCGGATGGGCCATCTGGAGGGAAAAACCGAGACAGCCCTGAATCTGCTGAAAATGCAACTGCTGTCCGAAGAGCAGATTGCCGCGGCAACCGGGCTGAGTCCCGCGGAGGTGAAAAAACTCAGACGGAAAATCCGGAGCAGGGGAAGCGGAAAAAAATGATACAACTGACACCGCTGGAAAAAACCGTGGCCGGTCAGGAACTGCTGCATATCAATATGGAAAAATGGAAAAGGGAAGGGAAAATATTTGAAAATTTTATTTTTAAAAATACAGAACCGGTGACAGTGCGCATGGTTCCCTCAAAAAAAAATAAACTGACGAAAGAGCGGCAGGATCGGTTCAGAGGACTGATTCTGGGTACGGCTGTGGGAGATTCCCTGGGGCTTCCGGCAGAAGGGATTTCCCGCAGACGCATAGCAGAAATGTTTCCCGGCAGATGGCGGCACCGCCTTTTGTTCGGCAAAGGAATGGTCAGTGATGATACGGACCATACCGTATTTGTGTCCCAGAGCCTGCTGGCTTTTCCGGATTCTCCGGAACTGTTTGCCCGCCGACTTTCTTCCTGCCTGAGATGGTGGTTTCTTTCCCTGCCGGCCGGTATCGGATGGGCCACACTCCGTTCCGTTCTCCTGCTCTGGGCCGGTTTTCCTCCGCATAAAAGCGGCATTTTTTCCGCAGGAAACGGTCCGGCCATGCGCTCGGCTCCCATTGGCGCATTTTTTGATACCGACAGGGCCGTGAGGGATAAATTTATCTGTGCAGGCACCCGGCTGACCCATACCGATCCCAAAGCACTGACCGGAGCAAAGGCCGTGGCAGATCTGGCAGCCCGGTCCATGGTAAATCCGATGCAGCATCGTCCGGACCCCAAAGAATTTACAGACCTGCTGCGCCGTGCGGCACCCGGGGAAGACATGGAATGGGAAAGGCTGGTGGGACTGGTGGAGCAGGCATGTATGCGGGAGCTTTCCGTAAGTGCTTTTGCGGAAATGATGGGACTTTCCCAGGGCATTTCCGCCTATAGTTACCATTCTGTCCCGGTGGCCGTGTATGCCTGGTTCCGGCATTTCGGAGATTTTGAAGCCTGCCTGACTTCTGTGCTGGAATGCGGAGGGGATACCGATACGGTGGGAGCCGTTGCCGGGGCTTTGGCCGGAACTGTCTGCGGGGAAAGCGGAATTCCGGCAGACTGGATAAAAGGGATTTGGGAATGGCCCCGTTCGGTTTCTGTTCTTCGGAAAATTGCCGATGAACTGGAGAAAAAGAACAGCGGATTCTCAGAAGGAAGGCCCGTCCCTTATCTGCGTATCGGCATCCTGCCCCGAAATCTGTTTTTCCTTTGCGTTGTACTTTGTCACGGATTCCGTCGTCTGCTGCCGCCTTACTGAAAAAAGCCCGCCCGGTTATGCTCCCCGGTACAGAGCAGGTTCCGGAAACTGAAAAACTGTTTAATTTATTTTGTTACAGACACTTACACTGTAATTCAGACTCTTCACTGAGGGCAGACCGAGATCGGAAGAGCACACGTCTGAATCACATATTAACCATAAGGATTCCCGGTTTCCCCCGGAAAGACCACTGTAAACAATACGGAATCCGGCGTGCCGGATCATTTTCCGGACCGATTCCCCGGAACGCCGGTACAGGGGAATTCCGGCGATTTTCATTTTCAAAACTTCATAGCGCCACATTTTGGAATATTTTTTATCTTCCGGCGGGATACCCGCACGGAGAATCAGACACCCGTTTTCACCGAGGCAGGCATGGATTTTTTCCAGACTCTCCTGCAAATCTTCATCACTTAGAAAATGGAGCATATCCAGCATACACACCATATCCGCTTTTTCCGCTATGTCCGGAATATGCGGTGCGCGGCCGGTGCGGATTTCCCCCCGCTTTCCTGCTGCCCGCGCAGCCACACGGGTCCGTTCCGGGTCCGGATCAATGCCGTACACCCTGGCTTTCGGAAAGCGTTCCAGCAACCAGCAGGCCGGAATACCGTATCCGCAGCCAATGTCTATGACTGTCCGCAGGGAAGGGGAATTTTTCAGAAATGCTTCCAGCTCTGAAAACATAATATCTGTGCGGAGTTTGAAATAGGCAAAAAGCCGGGGATAGGCTTCGGCATTTTTATACCGGTACATGAGCCGCTCCCCGATGTTTTTCCCTTTATTTTCAACCGGCTTCTCACGGAACAGTCGGCGCATCAGAGGCGGCAGCAGAACAAATGCCCCGATCAGGGAATAGATAATTCCCAGAAGAGAGGTCAGTCCCGCACTTTGCAGCAGGGAATGTTTTGCAAAACATAAAACCCCGAAACCTGCCATGGTGGATGCCGAGGCCATAAAAACAGCCATGCGGATGAGTGCAAAAGCCGGATGCTGTTCATCCCGGTACCGCTGATAGGAACGCACGATAAAAAGGGAATAGTCAATGCCCATGCCAAAAACAACAATGGACAGCATCAGGCCCGGAATATCCAGAGAACGCCCTGTCAGTTTCATGCTTCCCAGAGTGCAGATCATGGCAAAACACACAGGCAGCAGTGCCGCAGCCGTCAGTTTCAGATCCAGAAAGAAAAAAAAGAGCAGCAGGCCCACACTGACAGCGATGAGAAGCAGCATTCTGCTGAAAGTGGAAAAAAGCAGCTTTCCCATACGATGGGAAAAAAGACCCGGATCGAAAATACGGCAAAGGGAACTGTAACGTGTCATGAATCTCTCCGCATCATATTCCGGACCGGGGCGCAGGGAAGAAAACTGCCGCCACTGCACCGGATTTCCCGAAGATTTGTCGGCAGCGGCATGACTGATTCCCAGCAGGGGAAAAAAGGATGCGGGAATTTCCGGGGAACCGGGGGAAATATTTTCTGCGGAAAGACTGCGGTAAAAAGGAGCAAAGGCATCCGCGGTAAACCCCGTTTTTCCGGCAATATCATCCAGATACATTTTCAGTTCCGCAATACGTTCCGGAGACCAGAATTCCTTCCAGGCCCCCAGATTTTTTTTCTGCCGCATTTCCCCCGGAAAAATCATGGACGGCAGAAAAGCGGAAGACAGGAATTGGGACTGCATATCTTCTGCCAGCATTTCCAGCACCTGATCACTTTTTTTCTGCAGGTCTGCCCATGTATTTTCTTCGCACATCAGGTAGCTTTTGCTGAAAATCTGCTGCCCCCACACCTTTGCCAGTAAATCCTGTGCTGCTGCGGTTTCCCGGGTGACGGTATTCATGGCGGAAAGTTTTACATTGAAATCCGGTTTTGCAAAAAAAGCCATGATGATCACAAAAAACAGGGCGGCCAGCGCTCCTTTTTTTCCGCTTCCGGATAATTTTTCCACCAGGGTGCGGAGAGGCAGTTTTCTGGGAGAAGCCGGGGGCATATGGGGAAAAATGCGGGGGAAGACTGTATGGACGAAGAGAAAGGAAAAGGCAATCCCCAGGGCGGTGAACAGACCAAGCTGTTCAAAGATGGGGAAGTCATAAAAACAGAGGGAAGCAAATGCCCCGATGGTGGTGAGGGTCGCTATCAGTCCCACTGCCCGGATTTCCGCGGCTGCAGCCCTGCCGGAGCTTTCTTCAGGGCGATCCAGAAAAAGAAGATAGGCAATGCCGTGGTCCACAGTGATGGAAATAATGGCCCCCCCAAACCCCAGGGCCATGACGGATACAGAGCGGTATATCAGGGACATGACAAAAAATGCCGCCGCGGTTCCGGCCAGGGCAGGAAGAAAAGCAAAAAGTCCCATGAGGGGACGGGGGAAGGCCAAAAGCAGCAACAGGGAAATCCCGGCCGATGCCAGCAGAACAGCCCGGTTCACATCCTGACGGACAATCATTTCATTGTCCAGTGCGGCCCGGAATGCCCCCACAGGGGTCAGAACAACCCCCGGATATTCTTTTTCCAGTAAACGGGAAAGAGATTTGAAAAATTTCTGAAGTCTGCGGGCAAATTCCGTATCTGTTCCCGAAGCATTCGGAACAGCCATGATCAGCAGATGTTTTCCATCCGGGGAAATCAGTTTCCCTTTGTGAATACGGATATTTTCTGCCGGTGCAAGATCGGTCATGCGGGCCAGCACCCGGTCCTTGAATCCCAGAGGATCTGCGGCAATATAATTGGCCTGACCGATACTGTCCGGCAACTGCAGGGACTGAAACAGGTTTTCCATACGCTTTCGGATTTCATTTTTTTCCAGCAGGGGAGCAATATTATCCTGAAGCTCTTTTTTACTGAAAAGAACCGGAAGATTTTTCAGAATACGGGAAATCAGATCCGGAAAAAGCATCTGCATATCCCTCATCCCCACCCGGCGGAACAAACCGCTTTCCGTCAGCAGACTCTCGGCCCGATCCGCACATGCGGACAGCCGGTCCGGATTTTCTTCCGGCCCTTTCAGTTCCAGGTCAATGACAATCTGATCCTGCACCGGATGGTGTCTGAAAATATAGCCTGCATCGGCAATCACAGGATCATGCCGGGGCAGGTAGCGGGTGATGTCCGTGTCTATGACCGTGAGGCGGAATGCGGCTGCGGCCAGAGCCCCGCTGCATATCAGCACGAAAAAAAAGAGGCGGAAGTGAATCGGGAATTTCATAGGATATACAGGATGAGAGTTGAGCTGTTTTTATGCAAACAGAAAATCCGCTATCCGGTCAGAGCACCCCGGACAGCAGCAGAAATATGAACCGTTTTTATAGTGTCAGCAGATCGAAAAGTTTCCCCCGGATACGGTTTTACGGCTGCCCCATGCAAAAATACAATTTTTGCACTCCTCCGGAAACTTTTCGATCTACTGAGTGTGTAAGATAATTATTTTGGGCAGGCCGGGTTGAACGCAGTGAACCCCGGCATCCTGAATCTGCCGGGGTTCGTTTTCACCCCGTCCTGCATGAAACCCCAAATCTGTTTTCTTAAACACGATGGGTGATATCCTTAAAAAAATGCAGCAAAGGAGTGCCGGACCTAAAAGGCTTCGGCGGCCCCGGTCGGGCCGTCCGGCAGTGCCTGACTGCTGACAGCCCGGTCACAGACTTTCGGTCTGCGACTCCTCCGGAAGCGGTACATTCATATTTGGAAATAGCCTTAAGAGCCTATCCGAAAACCTCCGAAACCGATTTTTAAACCCGGCAAAAACAGGGGTTCCGAACATCGGGAAACTGGTTTTCGGATAGGGTCTAAGTCTCGTCTTCAATGTCCAAAGAATCATCATCGGCTATTTTGATGGAAGAGTTGGAGCCGATATTGCTGATGTCGCTGTCACCCACAAAATCATCTTCCAGGGCATCTTCTTCCAGCAGATCGTCAATATCGGAAGATTCTTCATCCAGATCCGCCAGGGCATCTATTTCATCGCTTTCCACATTGAAAAGCTCACTGTCATCAAAAAGAATTTCCGAAGAAGGAGATGCATCCGGTCCGCAGACCTCTTTGACGGCTTCAATCATTTTTTCCATATAGGAAGAAGGGGGATACATATTTTTGGTGCGCAGCAGGGACATAAGGGCCTCATTCCCTTCTGCCATCGCGGCTTCCACCGCGGCTCTGTCATAACGCTGCTCGCAGAGCAGAGACAGCATATCTTTATCCAGTTCGGCAAATTCCCGGAGAAGCAGTGTGTTCTCCTCCTCATCTATCACAATGGTGTACTTCTGTTTCATCGGTTCTCCTCTTATACCAATTCCCACTTAATAATCTGCCATCGGATTTTCGGTAAATGGGCGTTTTCCGTGTTTTTGCGTGGCGGTTTATTGATTGGGACTGGTATTACATTATTAATAATGGGGCAAATATCCTGATTTCCCTCAGGGGCATATTCCATAGACCCCGGATTTCCCCACATTCATCATTCATCATTCATCATTCATCATTCATCATTCATCATTCATCATTCATCATTCATCATTCATCATTCATCATTCATCATTCATCATTCATCATTCATCATTCATCATTCATCATTCATCATTCATCATTCAGCATTCATCATTCATCATTCATCATTCATCATTCAGCATTCATCATTCATCATTCATCATTCATCATTCAGCATTCAGCATTCAGCATTCAGCGGTTGACATTCATACTGTCATAGGAACGGAAAATCAGTTTTTCTTTTTCACATCGCTTATCCGGCAGGGGAAAAACCGGGGAACCCTGTATCTGATTCGCGGCTTCTTCTTTCGCGGGGAGTGCATCCAGCCCCTCACCGATCTGTTTTCCGGACAGGGTGTCAAAGAGCAGGGCTGTTTTACCGTCTGATACCGCGGCAAGGGGAATCTGAAAAGTATCCAGCAGACGGGCCGCGGACAGCACCTCCCTTTCTCTGGAGCCCAGGGAACCGGCTGCACATTTGATAACCATAAACCGCCGTCCCCCGATGCGCAGCACCAAATCCAGTTTGGAACAGTATGTTTCCCCGGAAATCCGGAATTCAATAGGCACATCCACTTCAATATCCTCTTTGGCAAACCCTTTTTTTTCTATGAGCAGTCGCTCCACTGCCTGACGGTTGGCCTCGGAACCGGCATCGGGAATTTCCTTTCCGGTGATAAAGTCTGTAAGCATGTCCTGCTTCTCCTTATGCTCTGCCAGTTTGTTTTCGGTCAGGGAACTGCCGGTCATCAGTTCCGGTTTTTCAATCCCCATGAGTTCCAGCAGGGTGGGGGCAATATCAGCAAGAATGCCTTCCCGCAGCCGGGTATGTTTCCGCTGCTTATCTGCCAGAATGAATCGCACCGGATTCAGGGTGTGGGCCGTATGGGGGTTTCCCTTATCATCCAGCATTTTTTCCGCATTGCCGTGATCCGCTGTGATGCAGACAGCACCGTCTCCGGTCAGGACTTCCGTGACAATTTTTCCCACACACCTGTCCACGGTTTCACAGGCTTTTACTGCCGCCTCCATGATACCCGTATGGCCGACCATATCCATATTGGCAAAATTGAGAACAATCAGCCGGTAATCCCCGCTGTGAATGCGGCGGAGAACTTCTTCCGTAACTTCCAAAGCACTCATTTCCGGTTTGTGATCATAGGTCGGCACATCCCGCGGGGAGGGAATCAGGCAGCGGTCTTCCAGGGGAAACGGTTTTTCTTCGCCCCCGTTGAAAAAATAGGTGACATGTGCGTATTTTTCTGTTTCCGCAATGCGGAGCTGCCGCAGCCCTTTGCGGCTGACCGTTTCTCCCAGAATATCTTCCAGATGCACCGGGGCAAAAGCGGCAGGCAGTGCAAAATGTTCATCATAGCGGGTCATGGTGACATATTCGCAGGTTTGCGGGAAGGATTCTCTGGGAAAAAAGTCAAAGTCGGCATCTGTAAAAGCCTGCGTAATTTCCCGTGCCCGGTCTGCGCGAAAATTGAAAAAAATCAAGCCGTCCCGGTCCCGGACTGTCCCCAGAGGCTTTCCGTCCTGTTTCTGCAGTACAGCAGGTTTGACAAATTCATCTGTTTCTCCCCGATCATAGGCATGCTGCACGGCCTGCACCGGATCCCTTTCTGCAATGCCTTCCCCGGCAGTGTAAAGACGGTATGCTTTTTCAATGCGGTCCCAGCGTTTGTCCCTGTCCATTGCATAAAATCTGCCGCAGACAGAGGCAATGCTGCCGAAATTATGTTTCTGCATATGATCCCGCAGCTGCTGCACATAACGGATACCGTCGGTGGGAACCGTATCTCTGCCGTCCAGAATTGCGTGTACATACACCTTTTCCACTCCCTGCTGCCGGGCCATATCCAGCAGGGCCAGCAGATGATTTAACTGACTGTGTACGCCGCCGTCGGAAACCAGACCCATAAGATGCAGGGCGGAGCAGTTGTTTTTCACCTTTTCCATAACCGAAATCAGTGTTTCATTGCGGAAAAGACTGCCGTCCCGGACAGCCATGTCAATACGCATCAGATCCTGGTAAACAATCCGCCCCGCGCCGATATTGAGATGCCCCACTTCGGAATTGCCCATAATTCCTTCGGGCAGTCCCACTGCCCCGCCGGAGCATCGGAGCCGGGTATGGGGATATTCTTCCCACAGTCTGTCCAGACAGGGGGTGCGGGCGGCCAGCACCGCATTTCCTTCGGGAACCGGACTGATGCCCCATCCGTCCAGTATCATCAGCATACAGAGTCTTTCCGCTTTATGCATCATCATCTTCCTCATCTTCCGGTTCTGTATCTTCATGGGTAAAATTATCGGCAGGCACCTCTGTTTCCGGCATGGAAGGCGTTTTGAGCCGCCGGGCATCGGACCAGAGACCTTCCAGGTTATAAAAACTGCGGATGGGATCATAAAAAACATGAATAATGATATGCCCGTAATCCATCAGAACCCAGTGCCCCTCTTTCATGCCTTCCACGCTCAGGGGACGGATTTTTTTATCTTTCAGATCCTTTTCAATATACTCTGCAATGGCACTGACCTGCCGGTTGGAACGGCCGCTGCAGATAATAAAAATATCGGCCACGGAGGTCAGCCCCCGCAGGTCCAGCACCACAGGTACGGAGGCTTTTCTGCCCACTGCGGCTTTTACATAAATATCAACATCGTCAATTAAATCCATATCCGAAGATCGGTTCGTATCCCTCATGAATGCTATATTTCCTTTTTACTTTCCTTTTTTTGATGATTCTGTAAAAAGTCCGAAATCCCCTTACCCCTGAAAGCCGGAACCGGAAACCTTTTGAAAATACCGGAGCCGGGCAAAACAGCAAATTGAGCATCAGACTTTTTACGAATGTTAAAATCTGTTTAGCCTGCATTATTCATAAATTTTACATAGAACACGGTATCTCATTGATAAATAAATGGATTCATAAAAATAGCAAAAAACTCTGTTTTTTGACGCTTTCTGAATTTACAGCAAAAACTGTGTTTATGAATAATTCAGGTTAGGTGATTTCCTGAAAAAAATGTACCAAAGGAGTGCCAAACGGAAAGTTTGGCTGCGTCTGACGACGGACATTCCGCCACAAACCTTCCGTATGTGGCTCTTTCGGGATGGTACATTCATATTTGGAAATCGCCTTATTCCTTCTGCAGTTCCAACAGATAACGGTACAACAGACGGGAAGAACGGGGCGGGGCCTCCTGTTCCTTTTCTTTCCGGGCATTTCTTGCCAGCTGCCGGAGCCGCTGCCGGTCCGCATGGGGAAAATGATGCAGCATTTTTTCCAGCAGACTTTCATAAGTCCGGTCTTTTCCCTTATCCTCCCAATGAATGATTTCATCCCGCCATTTTTCCGCTTTTTTGGCCTGCAGGATATTCCGCTGCCGTTCCCGGTCAAATCCGCCCAGGGCTTCCCGAATCGGTGCAGGGTCTGTCTCCCGCATCAGTTTGCCGATGAGCTGCATCTGCCGTCGCCTGGCCCCGTGTTTTGTGACTGTTGCTGCAAAAGCGATGGCTTCCCGCAGTTCTGCGGGCATTGGCACCGCAGCCTGCTGTTCCGGCGACAGTGCCAGCAGTGCCTCTCCCAGTTCCTGCAGGGAATGCATCTCCCTTTTCATTTGGGATTTGCTTTTTTTTTCTTCCCTGTCTTTCTTCACTTTCGGCATTGAAAAATTATCCTGCACCTTATCAGGGAACCAGCCATACCGCACAGTCCGATATTTTGTCTATCACATACGCGGAAACACTGCCCATAAAAAAAGCACTGTCCTGCCCCCTTCTGCCGATAACAACTGTGCCGTATCCTTCTTTCCGGGCTTCCTCCACAATGGCCCTGCCGATATTCTGCCGTTTTTCTTCTTTGATCCGGATATGTTCCCGGGATATTCCGGCATCTGAAAAGCGTTTAAAGGCATGTACAAAAAATTTTTCAATACATTTCTTATCCCCCTGGGAAATAATATACTGCATGTCATCGTCACTTTCATCAAAATCAATGGGGCAGTACTGCCGGAACATGGGCACAACATGAAAAAGGGTAATGCGGATATCCGGATTTTCTCCGATGATAAAACTGAGATGATCCACCGCGCGCAGCGCGCTCTCGGAACCGTCAACCGCCACAAGAATTTTTTCCGATGAGACAACATTGCCGTCCACAATCCATAAAGGAATTACTCTGGAATGTTCTACCAGTTTTTTGGTCACACTGCCCATAAAAATTTCCTGCATCCGGGTCAGGCCCCGGGAACCTGCAAGAACAGCATCAAAGCGTTTTTCCTGGGCATAGTCAATAATATCTTTGGCAAGCCCTATTTTTCTGGCAACAGTTTTCAGTTCAATGCATTTTTCATCCATCCCTTTTTCACACATCATTTCTTTACATTTTTCCAGCATGGTCAGGGAGGCATCCGCATTTTTCTTTTTCATTTTCAGCAGTGCTGTCTGCGCTTTGAAGCTGCTTTTGGCTTCATCTGTCAGAAACTGGGAAATCGCAGGCTGAATATGAAAAAGTGTATAGGAGATATTTTTCAGACTTGCTGCCAGCTCACCTGCATAAGAAACAGCCTGGCGGGAATTCCGGGAATCGTCAATGGCAAGTAATATTTTTTTTTCCATATAATCCAATCCTTTTTTTGATGAACCCGTAAAAACAATGGTTCGGTAATTTTTTCCGACTTGCAGGGCAATGTCATTGACTTAAGACTCCCCTCCCTGAGGGAGGGGGAGGGTGAAAAGGGGCTTTAATTACAGTCCCCTGCTGCCCCCTCCCCTGCCCCCTCCCACCGGGGGAGGGGAATATTCTGCTTACGTCAATGACATTGACTTGCAGGGCATAAAACTGTAACTTTTTGAAATCATTTAATACGTATATTCCGTATTTATTTCATAAGCTGCTGAAATTATTCATACTGATTTTTTTTTACCGAACTGTTGAAAAAGTCCCCACTTCAGTTATTCCGGGAAAGCAGAAATCCGGTAATTTCAGAAATGAAAAAGCCCCCCTGCATCAGCAGCATTGCCCGCCGTTTTTTTTGCTTAGGCGATTTCCAAATATGAATATACCGCTTCCGGAGGAGTCACAGACGGAAATCCGGTATTTCAACCCCTTACTTCCGCCGGGTGTAAAAATCTGTTTCGGAGGTTTTCGGACAGGTTCTTAATAGTCAAAGGGTGCCACCCATATAATATGGGATTTGTTGATAATAAAACAGTCAATCCCTCCCTGGGCCGAAACATCGTAGAGAACCAGAAAAGGACTTTTGCCCTTCATAAACAGATCACTCAGGCGGTCAATGGGAATATTTTCGCTGTTCAGATTCACCTTACCCCGGAAGGTGGAACCGTCAGTGGTTTTCACTTTTACCATTTGAGATCTGATTTCAACTTTCATACAAATATCCTTTCCTTTTTTTATGCCTCAGGAGACTGCCGGGAGATCGAAATATGTAAACGTTCAGAAGTTTTCCGGCATAAAAGAGCAGGTCGGGGTGAAGGCAGTGAACCCCGGCATCCTGAATCTGCCGGGGTCCGTTTTTCACCCCACCTGCATGAAACCCCAAATCTGTTTTCTTAAACACCTATTGCATTGTTTCACTTAAAACTGTGTATGTATTTTATATGAAAGTCTTTCCGTAGAGACGCACGGTGTGCGTCTCTCTGCGGTGTGCGTCTTCTGCAGAGACGCACACCGTGCGTCTCTACGGTATGGCACTTTCATGTTTCGTTGTGAGTCATGACTCATGGACGTTTATATGAAAATGTCTGCGAAAAACCGGCCTCGGCCTTCATTTTCGCACTCCGCGCAGCTTTCATGTTTCGTTGTGTGTCAGGGCTCATGGCCGTTTATATGAAAAAAACGGAATGTCGGCCTGCGTTTCGCTAACCCGGCCTACAATTTTAAGTGAAATGCTGCGCTATATACTAATCCGATTCAGGTTTTTCCCGGCACATTTTTTGCTGTCCGGAATGTGAAAAAATGACCGTTTCGGACAGAAAAACTGCTGAAACAGATCAGAAAAATACTGTTTCCAAAACATTGCAATTTTTGTGCCGGGAAAAACCAAAATTGGAATATTATATGATGAACGGCTCTTATTATCCCGCCTCTTTTGAGAAAATATTCTTATGTATATAAATTCAGGTATATTATAGACATATTCAGGGGATGCTGTCCAGAAATAATATTCTGAATGAATAAAAGAAAGGCTGTTTCATGGGACAAAAGGCATATTCAGAAAAAAAATCAGCCGGATATCCGCTGTATTACTTTTCAGATTCCCCAAGAATCTGCATTTCCGTAAAAATATAAAGCATCAGTCCCGCATCATTCACATCCATACCGGCAACGCCGTCATGTACCAGAGAAATCAGTGCTTTTTCAGCCTCTGCAATATCTGTGCGGCATTGGACAGCCACTTCCGAGACGGTCAGTTTGCCCCCTTTTGCCATGGCAAGTTCCAAAATATCATTTTTTAATAAGTGATGCCGTTTTTCCGCTTCTCTGCCTCCGAAATATTTTTTTCCTGCATACACTGTCAGCACAATTGCTGCCGCGGCGCAGACTGCTGCAAGCGGTCTGTTCAGGAACCATGATGCCGTGATAATCAGTAATGAAACTGAAAAAGCCAGGAAAGCGGAAACAATATTCGCACCGGATGCAGCAGGCTGTCTGAGGAGCGGAATACGCTGTATATACAAAGACAGGTTTGCGTGCATCATCCGGAAAGCGGCAAACATAAGCAGACTTCCGAAAATCCGCAGAAACCAGGTCAGGGCGGTATTTTTTTGGGACTCTCCCGCAAACATCTGTGAAGCGGATATATTCCCCGGTGCAAGCAGTGCAATGGAAACTCCCGAACGGCTTTTAAAAGGGATAAGTCTTTTTCCTTCCTGCCGGGCAATCAGACTGATTTCCCCGGGGCCCGCCGCATAATATGCCAGTTGCAGATCCCCGATTTCGGGATGAAGCGGATCCGGTTTTTCATGCCCTGAAATATAAAGACCGCCGTTATACAGCACTGTTTTTTCCCGCAGAGAAGGATGCAGTTCATCCAGGCAGCTTTCCTCCAGCAGCATTTTATCCTGTACTTTGATTTGATCTGCCAGTTTATTGCCCAGGCTAAATGCACCGACGGTGATTTCAGCAGCTGTCATCTCTTTCTGTGTGAGAACAAAAGGCGGATTCTGGTGTTCTGCCGAATATTTCCCGGAATTAATCCGGGATTTTTCCCACACTTTTGTATATTCATAGGAAGCATTATCGCCTTTCCCTTTTTTACTGCCCTTCCACTGATACATTTCCGCGGTTCTTTTTATTTTGAGTTTCCCCGGAAATCTGAGCATAAGTTCCGGATCTTTTACGGACTCTCCGGCTGCAAGGGCGGTTCCCTGCAGATGCACCAGTTTTCCGTCATTACCGGGATCAGCAGATTCGGCAGAAACGGAAATCACCTCTGCCACGCCCTCTGCCAGTCCTTCCGATGTACTGACAAAACGGTTTTCATTCCAGTACAGCAGCGCCACTGCCCCCAGGCAGATGAGGAAGCCGAAGACAAATATTCCCTGCTTTCCTTTTTTGTCTTTCTTTTTTTTCCCAAACATGTCTGCCTCTTTCTTCAGATATAATTCAGACTCAATGCCCTTTCCTAAGCATCCCGAGGCTTTCCTCCGGGATATATGCACAATATAATGAAAACGCGGGTAGTGGGTCAAAAAGGCTGATGCATTAAATATCTGACTGCAGGGGCCTATTGCATAGGCCCGGCATAGACGGCTTCGGGGCGTATGCAGTACGCCTCTGCAAAAAAAATCAACTGACTTTACCCACCACCGAAAACGCGCAGGAACAGCGATTTTTGCAGTGTTTAAGATAATTGCTTTGGGACAGACCGGGGTGAACGCAGTGACCCCCGGCATACTGAATCTGCCGGGGGTCAATCCTCCCGCCAAGCTACAGAAAACCCCAAAATGATTTTCTTAAACACTATATAACTATACTTTTGCACTTTTTGAACTATATGCTGATTTTAGATGATAACCTATTGAAATTATTGATACAGAAAAACTGGGGCCGATTTCTTAATTTCAATATAATCAGTAACTTATGAAAAAGTGCAAAAGTATAGTATATAATCGGATTTTTCAGCGCTTCATCTTCTTTTATTGCTGAAAACAGTTTACACAATTTTTATAAAATGTAAATATTGATGATCCGGTAAAAAGTCAAAAAAACATCCCTCCGGCCAAAACCGGAGTCCGGAACATGCTGAAAATAAGGGATTCGGGGTTGCGCGGAAATGACAAAAAAATTGAAAATCAGACTTTTTATCCATTTATCCTGTAATCTGGCATACCCTTTGAAAATGTTTCATGCTGATGATATTTACTGTATTTTTGCATTTTTTACAGGAAACCACGAAATACACACAATACACGAAAAAAATATTAAAAAAAACAACAGGATACATTGAGCTACTGCCTGTAAACATAACCTGCTGATTTTTCGTTCCGGTAACTTTTGAGTATCCTGTAACTGCCTGATTTTTGTTTGCTGCCCCGACAGGTGGCAACCTGGGTTAGGATATAAATATTTTCCGGCAGTCTTCCGTGTTTTTCGTGCCTTTCGTGGTTAAAATAAAATCAAATGCTTATAAAAAAATGCAAAACTATTGCTTTGTTTCACTTAAAATTGTAGCGACTGTTATCAAAGTCAAGCAGTTTTCGGTTCCCAGGGTCGGGTTAGCGAAGCGTAACCCGGCATTCGGATATTCTGATCCGAAATACCTGCACAATTTTAGGGACCCGGTAAGAAATAAATCCTCCGGAAATATCCTGCGGATAAACAGAAACTGTGCATTCCGTCCCCCAATCAGATGAAACGGGGCAGTTATTTTTTGCTGAGTGCCTTAAGTGAAACAATGCACTATAGGATATTTAATATTTTATTCAAAGAGACCCGGAGTGCGAAAGCCGGGCAGAGCGGTCTTTGGCCCGCGTGCGCCTTCGGAGCCGTGATGTGGGCATCGGAACCATTGTGGGTTCCGCTTTGGCCCGCGCGCGCCTTCGGAGCCTGGGCAAAAAATAATTTTCACACTCCTTTCTCAAAGATTATGGTACATTACACATTTATCCGATATTGACTGCCTGCCTGCAAAATAATGCACAAAGTTACAGAAAATATAAAAAGACAATGTAAAACTGTATCCAGAATACATTAACAGGGAACTGTCATGATGAAATTTGAATTTGCAACAGCCGGCCAGATTCTTTTCGGTGCGGGAAGGATCAGAGAAGTCCCCGGAACCGCCGCGGAAATGGGAACACATGCCCTGCTTCTCTGCGGCAGAGAACCGGAACGGGCAGCACCGCTGAAAAAAGAGCTGGAAGCCGCGGGTATGGAAGTCTGTATATTCCGGATTCCGGGTGAACCGGACACGGCCAGAGTGATACAGGGCAGTGAATTCGCCCGGAAACAGCAGTGCGACACGGTTATCGCCCTGGGCGGCGGCAGTGTGCTGGATGCTGCCAAAGCCATTGCCGCGCTCATGCGCAACAGCGGCGATCTTTTTGATTATCTGGAAGTAGTGGGCAAAGGCAGGGCCATAGAAAATGACCCGGCCCCCTGCATCGCGATCCCCACAACCGCAGGAACCGGCGCGGAAGTGACCTGCAATGCGGTGCTGGAATCCAGAAAACACAAAGTCAAGGTCAGTATGCGCAGCCCCCGGATGCTCCCCCGTCTGGCAGTTGCAGACCCGGAACTGACACTTTCCCAGCCCCCGGAAATAACTGCATCATGCGGCATGGATGCCCTGACCCAGCTCATTGAGGCATTCGTGGGCAGAAATGCCAATCCCCTTACAGACGGAATCTGCCGGGAAGGAATCCGGCGGGCCGGACGATCTCTGCAAAAAGCATATGAGCAGGGAAATGATCTGTCCGCACGGGAGGATATGTGCCTTGCCGCGCTTTTGGGCGGACTGGCCCTGGCCAATGCCAAGCTGGGAGCTGTCCACGGTATGGCCGCGCCTTTGGGGGGCATGTTTTCCCTTGCCCACGGCACAGTCTGCGCAGCCCTTCTGCCCCATGTCATGGAAGTCAATATCCGGGCACTTTCCCAAAGAGATGCGGACTCTCCTTCCCTGCAGCGTTATCATGAAATCGGGAAAATTCTCTGCGAAAATCCCGAAGCCCTTGCGCAGGACGGGCTGAGCCGGATACAGGCCATCTGCCGGGCTTTGCACATTCCCCCCCTCAGAAAATTTCATCTGACAGAAAAAGATGCGGAAATGATTATTCCCAAAGCCCGGAATGCCAGCAGTATGAAAGGAAACCCCTTGATGCTGACAGATGGGGAAATGCGGGAAATCCTGCAAAAAAGTATACAGGAATAAAAAATGACAATACCCTTTGCACATATTCTGGATGAACTGGATGCCCTGGTCTATGTGGCGGATATGGATTCCCATGAAATTCTGTATGCCAATGCCCGGACCAAAAAGCAGTTCGGAAACGGCATTGTCGGAAAATTATGCTGGCAAAAAATGCAGGAAGACCAGACCGGCCCCTGTCCTTTCTGCACCAATCATCTGCTCACGGATGAAAAGGGAAATGCAAAAGGGGTTCATGTATGGGAGTTTGAAAATACCCGGACCGGAAAATGGTATATGATCCGCGACCGGGCAATTCCCTGGACAGACGGCCGTATGGTCAGACTGGAAATCGCCACGGATATCAGTGAGCGTAAGCGCAGTGAAAATCTGGCCACGGCATTCCGTGATCTTTCCCATGCTTTCTGGATTACAAAAAATCCGGAAGAATATTATGAACAGGTGCATGAAATTTTCCGCCGCTATATTGCTGCCGAAAACTTTTATGTGGCCCTGACCGACCGGGAAAAAGACCGGGTGATCTTTCCCTATTTTTCCGATGAAACCATGGACCTGCCCCCGATACTGTACGGTCTGTCTTCCCGCGGAGAGAACACCCTGACAGTACAGGTAATCCGATCCCGGAAACCGCTTTTTATTACCAGAGAGCAAATTCTGACCAGAATCAGAAGCGGCCAAATGAAACCCAAAGGAACAATTCCGGAAATCTGGCTGGGGGTTCCCCTGATCCTGAATCAGGAAATCATCGGGGCCATTGCGGTGCAGAATTACCGGAATCCCACGGCCTTTTCCGAAAAAGATTCCTGGTTTATGATTTCGGTTTCCGAACTGATAACCCTGGCCATTGAGCGCGGCCGCAATGAACAGTTTCTCCGGGAAAGTGAGGAAAAACACCGGGCCTTGTCCCGGGCAACCTTTGAAGCGGTTCTTATTTCCGAAGACGGTATATGCATTGAATGCAATCAGGCGGCTTCGGATATGTTCGGGTATCCGCGGGAAGAACTTGTCGGCATTTTCAGCACGGATATCATTGCGCCCGAATCCGTGGAAACTGTGCAGCACAATATTTTATCCGGATATGAAGGCGCATGTGAGGCCCTGGCTGTCCGCAAAGACGGTACGTTTTTTCCCGCGGAATTCCGCAGCAGAATGTTCCATTTCCGGGGCAGGGAAGCCCGCACAACGGCTGTCCGGGATCTCAGTCGGAGAAAAGAAGCCGAAAACCGTCTGCGGCAAAGCATGGCGGTTTTGGAAAGCATTTTCCGGGCGGCTCCGGTGGGGATAGGAATGGTAAGGGAGCGGAAACTTCTGAGCGTAAATGAAAAAATGTCTCAGATGACCGGCTATGGAAAAAAAGAGCTCATCGGAAATGATATCCGCATGATTTATACGGATCAGGAAGAATATGAACGGACCGGCCGCATCAAATACGGACAGATTTCTGAAAAAGGCACCGGCACAGTGGAAACCCACTGGCTGTGCAAAAACGGCCGGGTCATAGACATACTGCTGAGTACGGCCCCTGTTGCAGCAAAAGATTTTTCAAAAGGATTCACTTTCACGGCTATGGATATCAGCGAACGCAATCAGATGGAAGCCCAGCTCCGCCAGTCCCAGAAAATGGAGGCCGTAGGCCGGCTTGCAGGCGGTATTGCCCATGATTTCAATAATCTTCTCCAGGTTATCAACGGATATGCCGATCTGGCACTTTCTGATCCGAACCTGCCGCATCCGGTGAAACACAGTCTGGAAGAAATTCTGTCGGCCGGAGAAAAAGCCCGTTCCCTGGTATATCAGTTACTGACTTTCAGTCGCCGTCAGATGACGGATATGAAAAAAATTCCGGTCAATGAACTGATACAAAGTCATATCAATCTGATACGGAGGACTGTCGGAGATTGCACTGATACAGTTTTCATACCTGCTGCCGGGGATGCAGGAACTATCCGCGCAGACTCCGCTCAAATCGGACAGGTTCTGATGAATCTTTGTACCAATGCACGGGATGCCATGCCTGAGGGCGGCAGTCTGATAATCCGCACGGAAAAGGTGCGGGTGAATCTCCCCAGCGGAATCAAAATTCATTTGGCAAAACCGGGATATTATGCCTGTATCAGTATAAAAGATACGGGTTGCGGTATGGATGAAAATACCCTGAAGCAGATTTTCGAACCCTTTTTCACAAGCAGGGAAAGCGGTAAAGGCAGCGGACTGGGTCTGGCTATGGTTTTCGGAATTATCCGCCAGCACAAAGGCATGACTGATGTCCGTTCCGAAATCGGCAAAGGCAGTGAATTCCGCATATATCTGCCCCTTTCCGAAAAAAGCGGCCTGCAAAAAGAAAAAAGAAAAGGCAGTACGGATGCCCATGGAAAAGAAACCATACTCATTGCAGAAGATGAGGAGATGATCCGGGATCTGGTTCAGACAATTCTTGAAAAGGAGGGATACCGAGTGATTTGCGCCAAAGACGGACAGGAAGCCATTGAAATCTGGTCTGCAGGACAGGAAGAAATTGATTTGCTGTTCCTGGATCTGTCCATGCCCCGGCGCAGCGGTCAGGAAGTCTGTGCGCATATCCGAAAACAGAAACCGGATGCCCGCATTCTGTTTACCGGTGATTATCATGCCGATGCATCGGACGGTGCATTTGTAAGGGAAAAAGGCCTGGAAATGATCCGCAAACCCTATAAACGTCAGGCACTGCTGTATAAAATCCGCAAGATTCTGGGGTAGTGGGTCAAACCGCTTGATTTGAAATGCCCCTCCCCCGGCGGGAGGGGTTGGGGGGAGGGGGATTCAACCGATTTGACCCACTGCCGATTCACCAGAATTCTCATTTTTTATTTCCGTAAGTTTCAGGAAAAATTACAATCAGGGAGAACAGCGGTTTGCCCCAGGTTTCCGAATACAGTCTGACATACTGAAATAATTCGGGAAAAAATCTGCCAAACGGCCCGACTGAGCTCGCCGAAGTCTGTACGTTTGGCACTCCTTATTTTTCTTGGGTCAGCAGCATTGGAATTAGGGGAAGGAGAGTCACAGATCAGGGGTTCCGGTTTCCGTATAACTATTTAATCATACTGATTTTTCCTGTGTTTTCATCATAAAGGCTGATTTTTCCGCTGCTCTGCCAGTCCGGCAGTAAAAAGAGTTTTCTCTCTGTATCCGGAGAATAGACAAATCCCCCGTTTTGATGAAAATGCCCGATGAAAATCATCCGCTTCCCCTGTGTAAAGCACTGATCCGCAAACGCCATGATTTCGGATTCAGGCATATATTTCCGGAATCTGTTTTTCCTGCTTTTGATTGCGGATTTGATTTTTTCCACAATAATCGGCCCGAAGGGGATGCTCTGTAACAGCCTTTTGATAAAAAAATTTTTTGTCAGTTTTCTGAAACGCAGATAATTTTTATCTTTCCGGTTTATCCGGTCACCGTGGCAGAAAAGAATACCCCCGGATTCTGCCCGTACAGCAGCATTTGTGCACCAGGAGAAATATTCTTTTCTTTCTTCCGCCACAAAAAACTCATGATTTCCTTCCAGCAGCCCCACAGAGCGTTTTTTTTTCTCCTGTCTGCACCAGTGCAGGAATTTCCGGTGCAGCTTATTTTCATATCCGGGCAGTGCAATCCACAGATCGAAAATATCCCCCAGAAATACAATATCACCCTGATATCTTTCCAGTTTTTTCAGCATATGAAAAAAAGCCGGGGCAGACCGGCGGTCAGTGTGGGAATCTGTGATGAGAATCATAATGAATAATAAAAATGCCTTTCAATGTCATTGAGGAAAATAATTGCCCCTGCCCCTCGCCCTCCCGCAAGGGGTATGCTACTGAAATTTCCCCTCCTTTTGCAAAGGATGCCACAGGGGCAGGTCCTCAGACTGCCCCTGCCGCCCGCCGCTGAGAATGTTTTTTCGGGCAGCAGCACCGGTTCGGCCGTGAGGGATTTTCCGGATCAGCGGATTTGCCCCACCACCAATATTTTCAGTTCATTTTCCGCTTTTGTTTTTTCAGTTTTTTCAGATAGTCTTCAATTTCTTCTGCTGTAAATTCTGCCAGTATATCCTTTCGTTCTTTGGGAGCCAGTCCGGCCAGCCGTTCTCCGGCTGTCATTCCCGACAATGCGGCCATCTCCCATTTTTTACCGATCTCAATGACATCTTCAGAGGTTACTTCAATTTCCATATCCTTACCTCCTGTTGCAAACAGAAAAGGTTTATCCGGTTCTTTTCCGTGTTTTTTACAGAAATCAAGGTAAACATCCACGGAGTTCCGGAATTCGGTTTTGATTTCAGAAACCGATTTCCCCTGAAATGTGATTACATCAAGGGTGCTGATAACTTCTCCGTGAAAAATCTCAGATTCATCATCAAATTCCACATGCCTGATATATCCTTTGTATTCCATCATGGATTTATTCCTGCTTCTTTGAGAAATCGGTGCATAGATTTCACTGCGCCTTTATCTGTTTCTTTCTGCGGATGCGGTCGATGTAAAACTGCCGCTATCCCATTCAATAATATTCCAACCCTTGAGCCTTCAGCTTCTTCAACAATAGCTCCCAGTCCTTTCAGCATGGATTCTATATCATCCCACCTGATGTTGGCTTTAGGAATGAGTAGGAAATAAGCTGCTCATTTTGTTTTGCTGATCCGTAGAAAAACAGTTGTTCCGAATTTCAGACGGGAAAGTTATTTCGTACCGGTTCCTTAACCGGATTTTCAAATATGGCTTTCAGGGTTTTTCGGTGCTTTGAATTCATAATTCATATCAGGTTTTTAACCCTTATATCCGGCAAATCTTCCCTGTATTCACTGTCCATCATGGCAAGCTGCTTTCGGATGATGCCTCTTTTTTCAATGGCCGGTTTGAGGCAGAATTCATTAAAATCTTCCCTGTTTATTTCCCCTGCATTTTTTACATGGGGAAACAGCAGTTTCAGATATGCGGATGCCAGTCTTTTGATGGCCGTTGTATCCCGTGTATCCGCATTTCTGGGAATATCCAGCAGTTCTCCGACAATATGCGAATAATCCGTTTTTTCTCTTAATAAGTGGAGAATTTCCGAAAAATATTCCACATTCAGTGTATACCCCCTGACTTTGAGGTTCTCATTCATCCGTTCCAGTTTCCAGCCTTCGATAAAACCGTGAAAACGTTCCAGTAAGGCCGAAGATTGGAAAAAGGACGGTAATCCGGAGAAATATTTACTTGTCAGCGGCTGTTTTTCATTGGAAAGGGGAATATTTCCCAGCAGCATCAGACCGGCGGAGCCGGTTCCCCTCACGTTGGCAACAGTAAAGGAACCGTATTCCAGGTAATTCTTCAATGCGCCCTGTAATTCGTTTTCATCGGAAAAACGGATGGTTTCCACTTCATCCATTGCCACAAAATCATAATGTGTAATAATTCCCATCAGATTTTTGGAAATATCATAGAACAGTTTCGCGCGGGTAACGGTTCCGCCGCTGACAAGCCAGCCGTATTTGCTGATATTGCCGAAGATATAGGATTTTCCGGTTCCTTTGGGAGCCAGTTCAATGATATTCAGATTCGGTTCCGCAAAAACCAGTAAGCGGCTGATAAACAGAAGTTTCTGTGTCAGGCTTTTAAAACCCTCCGGATTGTATTCCATGGAGCGGATCAGAACATCCAGCCATTCCGGAAGGCTGAATTCTTTTCTGGCTTCCCGGAAATATTCAAGATCCACATCATAGGGCTTGAAGGGTTTGTAATCGGTAATTTCTACAGCCCCTTTGTCTTTGCCTTCCGGCGGAGTGTAAATCAGGGAAATAATCCCCCACATTTCCCCTTCTTTTAATGCACTGTGTTTTTTGGCCACATGATCGGGTATTTTTCCTTCATTGCTTTTGATACCGAGATCCGGAACAGAAAAGCGGAGAGCATTTTTTAATATATCGGTTTCCACAATAAAGCGGGTCAGTATGGTGACTTCCTCTCCGTGCGTCCGGATTCTGTTTTTGATGTCACTGTCTTTGTGCGGGATATGTTCTTCCATAAACATGGATAATCCCTGTACATCCAGTTCTCCTTCCGCATCGGTGAATTTGCGGATCAGCCAGTCTTTGATAAAGGAGGGCAGATTTTTCCCGCTGAAGACACTGTATCTTTTCGGGATTTTATATACGGAAACATCCGGGAATACGCTTTGTATTTTTCGATCAGCCTGATTCATCAGAACAGTTCCTTTTCCTGAATACCGCCTTTGATACGGATTTTATTTTCGATTTTCTGATGGATGATTTCCACGCAGAAGGGATAGGTTCCGGCTTTGAATCCTTTGAGAGAAATCTGCCAATTGTCTTCATCCCTGATATATTTCATTTTTTCCCCTTCAATAATCAGATATGGAGATACCGGCGGTTCCGGTTCAATCTCTATTTTCATGATGGGATTTTTGACCGAAATCTCCTTTGTCATCAGTCTGACAGTATATTGCACATTATCCTGTATTTTTGAAATAAGCATACAGGGAACCAGCACTTCTTCCGGTGTTGCACCTCCGTGGACTTCCCGGCACGGCGTGTTGTAAAGGGATGTATGCCGAAGGGCCACCACTGCCTTTTTGCCTTCTTCCACAGTATGCACAATGAAATCCGTATCACTCTGATACTCCTTTTCCGTCCACATGCAGCGACCTTCATGATCCGCATCGGAAAAATCAAATTTTTTCTGATTTCCGAACTGTTTCTGTGCAAGTGCGGTAAAACCGTGATCGGATGTGATAAGGATTCTGTCATTGCTTCTGCCCATGATTTCCTGCAGCACAATTTTTTTCATCGGTTCAATCTGCTTTATAAGGTCATCCGGGTAGGTATAGGAATTTTTATTATGAATGAAAGTGTCCATATCCCGGACACAGTGGGAATGCTCCGGACGGTTGCAGGCTGTGACCGTTGGCAGATTCACTTTCCGGATATATTTTTTTTCAACAAATCTGTCTTTGCCGCTTTCAATCAGATATTCCAGTAAGGGAAACCATTCCGCTCCCAGTCCGTCTATCCAGATAACAAAGGCTTCTTCCGGCAGATCATGATCGGATTCCACTGCATAGTACCACTGATAAAAACTGTTCTCATCCGCATTTTTTTCTTTGAGAATTTTCACTAATCGTCCGGATGACCGGTTGCGCAGTTTGGACAGATTGTATTCCCCAAAATATTCCATCACCCAATCCTGCTGCGGATGCATATCTGTCTGAAAATCATTCCAGTTCAGGTAGTGGTACAGTTCCGGATATACGCTTTGCAGAAATTTTCTGTATTTTTCAAGAGTGTTATCATCTGTTTCTGCAATCAGTTCCACCAGAAATTTTCTTTCTTCAAAAGAGATTCCGCTGATATACGGCATCAGAATCCGCAACGGGTCATTTGTATTATTATCCGGTGAAATATTATCCGAAATATGTCTGATTTTAATGCGAATTTTTTCCTCTATCTGCTGAAAGGACTGATGGCATTCCCGGTGAAGCACATGCAGATATGATTTTCTTTCTTCTGCAATCCTGCTACTGACAGAATCCATATCGAATATTTCAAACCATATTTTGGAAATGATTTCATCATTGGAATAATTGCGGACAGCGGACAGGATTCTGTAAAGATAGGGGGCATTTTTTTCCCCAAATGAAAGAACGCAGTGTTTCAGCAGCCAGCGTTCAAAGGGATCATCATTCTGAATCCACAATGTGAGAAGATCATTGGCAGACATGCTTTTCAGATTGTTGATATTCAACTGACAGTGAACATAAGCTGAAAAATCGGTAAATTTGTCCTCTTTTTTTCCGATTTCATCTGTGAGCCTTTGCCAGTGCTGCTTTTCTGTATTCGCATAGGCAGCAGGTATGGAAATACCTTTTATTTTCTCAAGATATTCTTTCGGGCTGCGGATTCTTTCCAGAATAAACAGGGCATCGGGCAGAAAATGCTGATATCATTAAACCATTATGGGGGATACGGATATGATTTCCGTGTCTGCTGATTTTTTCCACAGATTCAGCCAGTCACGGATATTTTTTATGTCCGCCGAATGCGTCAGGGGGTCTGTCTGAAAAGCAATCTGATAAATCGTTTTTTTCTTTTCAAATGCTGTGTCCAGGTGCCATACCGGAGACCAGATACTTTTGCGGGGGTAGATTTTCAGAAAGTCTTTTTCCACCCTTTCTTTTAAGCCCGCAAGAGGGATATAAATTCTTTTCCCATATTCACCGGAAAGATTTTCAATCTCAAAGATACTGATCATCACCGCAGTGAAAAGATTTTCCGGGAAAAAACGGAGTATTTCAGACAGGGGGATGACAAGGGTATCTGTCCGGATGTCTTTCAGTGTATTGACAATCTCATCCCGTGTAAGCCACTGTTCATCATCTTCCAGCAGGCTGTCCAGATGGAATACAGTGGTATTCTGTCCGCTCAGATAATCGGCCAGATCAAACATTGTTTTAAAATCGTTTAATAAAATCAGCCGGACCGGGTATCTGCCCGCAGTAGGGGATTTATCTGCTTTGTCACGCCTGATTTCAGCACATAAGGATGCAAAGGTTTCAAACTGTTTTATCATGGTATTCATCCATGTATTTTTTTACTATTGGCCGGGTTTCCGGATAATTT
This sequence comes from Desulfobacteraceae bacterium, assembly GCA_011390755.1. GTDB lineage: Bacteria > Desulfobacterota > Desulfobacteria > Desulfobacterales > Desulfococcaceae > JAABRU01. Next base: position 31,797 of record JAABRU010000018.1, read on the forward strand.
TTTACCATCTGTTTTATGATTTTGGACCAGTCGCCCCGGAAAGCAATGATTTCAAAAATCAGAGATTCGATTTCCGCAATATTGCCGCCCGTGTACCCGGAAATGTTTACAGTATAATCCGTACCGCTTTTGCCTGTCGGTTCGGCAGGATAACTTCCCTTTCCGGAAGCATCGTTATGATTCAGTCTGGCGATATGCCAGTCTTTGACTTTTTCTCTTACATTGCTCTCTTTCCATGAATACACCCCGATTTCTTCGGGCATGTTCTGGCGGATATAGGCAATGATGTTTTCGTTTTCCTCATCTTTGAATGTGATATTGTCAATACTTTTCAGCCATGCGATAAAAAGATCTCGACTGCTTTCTTTTTTCAGCGCAAGTCTGAGGTCGGTTTTGACCATATTCACCGGCAGCAGTATTTTCCGGATATGCTCCTGATTCATATCCTGGTCAATATATTCAATGAGTTCTATAAGACAGTCAATGCCTTCAGAGATATATCCCCCATTGGATGAAAGTTTGAATACCCACAAAGGAAAACCGGAACCCTTTATCCATTCCCGGATTTTCCATTTCACATCATTGAGACTTTCAATTTCCCTGAGTTGGAAGATACCCTCCAGCAGTTGAATCAGTTCCTTTTCTTCCGGAGTTCCCAATCGCACCCGAAGGCTGTTTGCATCTTTTCCGTTTTCCCAGTATTTGAAAATACTGAGAACCTTATCCCGCATGGCCTCTTTTTCAACGGGTTTTCCTTTTCCGGATTCATAAAATTTGCCGATATAATTCCGCAGGAGAAATCCCATTGCGGAAAGATGCAGTTTGTTGGGATACAGACCGAAAGGCGGTTTTTTCAGAAAATCCAATGCATCTCCAAGATGGAAAATGCCGTACTGTTTCTGTTTCTCTATTGCATCTTCCACTTTCCTGTTCATCTGCACCAGAGGATGGCGGGAATCGCTGTTTTTTTTCAATATCAGTTTCGGGTCAACAATGTATTCCCCAAGATCATTTCTGATGATTTCCCGTGTTTCTTTGTTCGGAGCAGAAGGGGTTTTGGCCTGAAGATCATCCAGACTGCTTGCAAAAAGGAAGTTTTCAGCGCAGATTTTCGACATTTCTTTTTTCCATACAGGTTGAGTTTTGGCCTGACGGATCATTTCCATGCCGTAATAAAATATTTTTTCCGATAAAGTTTTGTTAACCACTTCACCGAAACTGTTGATCAAAATATTGCCATTACTCTGTTTTTCCGCAATATCCGGCTCTTTTGTTCCGAGATACCATTGCATATATGCAGCATTCAGACAATGAATCCACTGATCCAGCACTTTGTTGGAAAATTCCATATTGGTTTGCACTTCATCCTGAAAATTATGACGATCCGCAACCTTTGCTCTTGCCCTGTATTCGATATACTGCTCATAGATTTGAGGGGAAAAGAGTTCTTCCGGAATAATGAAAACAATGTTTTCAAATCCGCCTTCTTTAAGAATTTTCTGCACCGACTTTCGGATCTGTTCTTTTTCGGAAGATTCACGGGCAATGAGCAGGACAAAATGAAGGGCATAATCTTTTTTAAAAACTTTTCCCAGTTTGCTTTTCAGCAGATGAGCCGTAATGGATGCGTCCAATATGCAAAATTCACTTTCCCGGAGAATCCCTCTGCCAAACATGCTTTCAATTTCTGACATTTGTTTTGCAGATAATATTTTTTCAATCTGGCTGTCCGTACTTCTTAAAGCATTTTTTTCTCTTTCGATTTCTTTAAAAGGCAGACTGGAAGAGGATATCAGATAAAGATTATTCGGATCTTTAGATACGATCCGGTCTGAATCCAGATATTCCAGTGCGGGATCAACCGTATCCTGATATTCGCTTCCCCAGAACATGGATCTGATATTGTCAAGACTCGGAGCCACCAGCATGTCTTTGGCTTCTGAAACATTCACCATTTTATACTGGGCGTTTAAGAGCAGAAGCCCTTTGAATATTACACAGAATGCCGGATTCTTTTTTTCCGTTTTTTCCCCATAAAGTTTGAATTTACCCAGAATGGGAGAAAATTTTTGATAATCAACCCGTTCAAATTCATCCATGAAAAAATCCCAGAGATAATCTGCGGTGAGATATGCCCCTTTGTTTTCAGATGGATTTTCCCGGATAAATCTGCTGAATCCACGGTCTTTATCATGAAGAAAGTTGAAAATGCTTCTTTCGGTGGAGCCGATATAGCGGACAATAAAGGTGCAAAGATAGGCCGTAAAGGGATGGATGGGAAAAAGATTATGTAAGAGATTGCAGTTTTTTGTGCTCTGATCTGTACCGATAATACGGCGGATCAGTGGATTCATTGCTTCTGCTTTTTCATCCCTTATTTTTTCCCATTTTTCCTTTTCTTTTTTCTGAATGGCCGCGCCCATAATATGATAGGTGGTGATGGTTTCCATGGAATAATCCAGGAACAGGAATCTGCCCAATGCTTTTTCAATTTCATCCTTTGCCCAATTGATTTCGGTCTGATGGATTTTTTTATGGGTGACAGAAAAGATATGGATGTCTTTGTTTACAGAGAGTTCCGCAATATGCTGAAGTTCGGTAAGCAGCATTCCGCTGTTGGGATGCTGAAGCACCGATGTGAATTCATCCCAGAAAATCATGAGATAGTCTGCGATATTCTTTGATTTCAGTTCTTTTATTACTTCCGCAAGCCAGTCGGAAATTTTGCCGTAAGTAAAAAATGCACCGATTTCCGATGACAGGGAATCCAGCATACGCAACATTTCAAGATCATTGTTTTTCAGTTTTTTTATCAGGGAATTTCTGTCTTTTGCATACATGCGGATTTGCGGATACTGAGCGATGTTTTCATCCCAGCCGATATGCAGGGGGTTGTTTTCAATATGGTGAAGCATTTTTTCAAAATCGCTTTGCGCGGAAATATCAATCTGATTTTTTTCCAAAGCCTCTTTCACGGCCCTTTGAATCACCAAAGCAAAGGTTCTGTTGTCCGTAACATTGGAAAGTCCTTTGAGAACCACCGGGAACACTTTTGATTTTTTGCGGAAATTCAAAAGTTTGGATTGCAGTTGGGCATTGTCGAAATTGTTTACAAATGCTTCAATGTCATTGTATTCATCCGACAGCAGATGTTTGACAACAGCCGTGGCATGGCTTTTCCCTGTTCCGTAGTTTCCCTGCATCCAGAAAGATTTTTTTTCATCGGCTTTGCTGCTTTCCAGCGAATCCAGTACTTTTCTGAGTATATTGTGGAATTTATCGTTGGGGATAAAGTTCTTCCAGTATTCACCGGTTTCGTTGGTGAGATCATATACCGGTTGAAAATATTCGTTTAATCCGATTATTTCATTGTATTTATGCAAAATTTTTCCTCCGTGGAATATCCGGAATTCATTGGGTGAGATACAAATCCACTATGTCAAGGGCCGTTTTATTGCTGTTCAGGTAGAAGATGATTTCATCCCCGTCAAAATCAACGGTAATAAAATCAGGCTGAAAAAGAGAAAGGACACTCTGTCTGATTTTTTCCGTTTCCAGCACGAATATTTTTTGGGGACTGAGGGGATTGTCTTTGATTTCGCTGATGGCAATACGGTATGAATTATGATGTTCTGCGTATTTGTAAAGGGAATAGAGGATAACAAGGGGATGAAAGCTGTATCCGCCTTCTTTGACGATTTTTCTTGAATTGCCCTGTTTTATGACTTTTCCGATTTTCAGATCGGTTCCGATGGGGGTTCGATCAAAAGTACTGATAAGTGAGGTACATGCCCCATCAACGCCTCTGTTCTTTTTTCCGTAATCATCGGATAACAGCCTGAATATATCTTTTTTCGTATATTCATCAGGTTCAAGAGTGTTATACCATTTAAACAACGGTGCATTATAACTGAGGTTTATCCATATAAAAGTCCAGATATTATCCCTGTGCTGCAAAGGATTATTCTGATATAATCTTTTAATTTTATAGTAAAAATCAGTTACATCCTTTTTATCTTTTATTAATTCAGCATCTTGTAAATAATGATGTAATGCCTGTTTCTGTTTCGGACCAAGATGAGAATTTCCCAAGACCTCTAATCCAATATCAAAAAAGAGTTCAATCCATTCCAAACGCAAACCGAAAGTAACGTAACGAAATATACCTCTCAATTGAATCATTTTCTATACCGCCATTTTCAGAATATCCATTGAAGATATTTCTTCTCTTAAAAAAATGTTCTCCAAATCTGCGGTCAGATCAATCCGCAAAATCTGATTTCTGTCTTCCTGTAAAAACCGGAGACTATCTTCAAATTTTTCTCTGGAAAGACCAAATAATATAAAAGGCCCGCCATCACAGTTTTGTTCAAAAAATTCGGAAACAATAAAATCATATCTTTTTTTATCTTCTGCAAAACGATACAGACTGTATGCTATGACAATTGGCTGGATATTGTCTGATCCCAGTTTTTTAGCATATCTGATGTTTCCCTTTTTTTCTAAAATACCAATCTTCAGTTCTCTGCCCAGTGGTGAATTCTCAAACATATTAAACAAAGAATTTATTCCGTTTAAAGTGGTTTTTTCTTTGTTTCTTTCATCAGAATCAATTATCATTTGAATCAATTCTTTTGATGATTTAATATCGCCCCATACTAAATTTGACAAATACCATTTTATCATCGGGATATTGTAAAAAAAATCAGTCCATATGATTAACCATGTCAAATTATTATCTTTTGAAAAAATTTTTTTCAGTATAGCAGATTTTTCGGTCGGTCTTTTTTGCTTATCCAAAAGTTCTGCATCTTTCAGCCATGCAACCATAGACTCTACCTGACGATTACCTAAGCCCATGTTATTCTTTTCAAACCAGTTATCTGTATGATTCAGATAATCAATTAACCATTCTTCTCTCATTCCGAATGTCTGATATTTACTTGTAGCAACTTTTGGTGTTTTCATAGACCGTTCTCCTTCTGTGACCGAAACAGATTTTGCTCTTAAGCATCCTTTTTCCGCAAAATTAATACAATTTGCACAATGAATACATTTTTTCAGATCAATTTTTACTTTCGGATGAAGCTGTAATGCACCGGTAGGACATTCAGCTTCACATACGCCACAATGAATACAGTAGGCTGATTTATATAAAATTTTTTTTATCTTACTTTGAATCAGTATGTGGTTTCCTGTATCCTCTAATGTGATGGCATAGCTATTATTGTCTTGCCTGTTGATTTCAAAATTGAATATTTCTTTGTCAACTTTTAGCTGACCGGATGTTTTATTCTTATGTATATTGTATACAGCTTCACCGATTGTTTTAAACCATTCAAGAAAATCCTCTTTCGGATTACTGATAATAGCTTTAATATCTTTATTATTATGAATAAAGTTTATTGAAGAACCGTTTGTATTTATTCCTCTCCCACCGGATCTTTTTTTCCATTGTCTGTTAATAATGTATTCCCGAATCAGTTTATTACTCTGATTATCACTTTTTATCTGATTTTTGATTATACTGAGATATTTTTCTGCTTCTTTATTTGCAATTTTTCCAATTATGATTTCTGACCAATCCGAACTGAAAGGACAAATTGAACAACCGATTCTGTTCAGGCCGTATCGGTATCCCATATTCAGCAGATTATTTTTTCTCTGGAACAGATACAAATATATTTCCGTCAGGTTCCAATGAAGGATAATTTCCGCATTAATTTGGTTCATTTGTTTCAGGTTGGTTGTTATTCTGCTGTAATTACTTCTTCTTTCACTTTCATCACTTCTTACGCCTTCAAAAACCAGCATACTTGGCTGATCTTCGTGTTCGGCTGTATGTAATTTCCGAATAAAATTGTTGAAAGGAGCAGTTTTACAAACAGAGCAGCACCATCTGTGAATCCGGCTGGGCGCACCGAATTCTTTCCATAATTCCTCTGTGTCTTTCGGCGGCTTGGCAGTATAAAACTTTAATTCCGGATATAATTTCTGATACACTTCCCTGGTTTTTTTCACATTTTCATGGGTAAAGGGAATTTCCATGCCCGTATCGGTAAAAATCACCACATACTCATCCGGCCCCAGCACACGGCTGACAATATCCAGAACCACCTGGGAATCTTTTCCGCCGCTGAAGGCCACCGCCGTATAATCCACTTTCCCTTTATGCTTTTTATAAGTATCCTGCACAAAATCCATTGCCTCATTCTGGATTACATACAGAGATTCCTTATTTTTCCGGATCATCATCTCCACATCCACCGCTTTCAGGCTGCCGTGATAGGTAACAGTCAGTTCCGGACTTTCATAAATATTTCCCCCTTTGGCCTCTGCAATACATTCACCTTTGTAAAAATACCGCCTGCCGATACTCCACAGCAAAGGCGCATCGCTTTCCGGATAATCCCAATACTGATGAAAGCCCAATAAATTGAGTTCTTCATAAAAAACCGGTCTTGGCGGAACAATCTGATCTTTCTCATCTGTTTTATCATCCAGCAGAATACTGTTGTTTTCACGATCCCATGAAACTTTGTACATTATTACTCCGAACCGGTCATATAACTTATATTATTGACTATAAAAATAAAATTCAAAAAGACAGGCAGTATATTCAAAATATTCTCAGAAATCAAGAAAATTGCGTTTTGGCACAAGGATTTTCTGATTTTATCGGAAAAATTCAGTCATTGACCGGGTGAGGCAGAGCCTCCCAAAATGCGTTACGGGGCGGAGCCCCAATGTCATTAAGTTAAGGAAAGCCCTGAAAGGGCAAATTGGTATAGCCCAGGCCAACGGCCTGGGAATACAGGATAAAAAATATGATTAGCCCTGAAAGGGCGGATTACATTCCGGAATCATTTTTTTAATGCGCCCTTTCAGGGCTCAGATTATAATTTATTCAATGTTCCCAGGGCTTTGCCCCGGGCTGTATCAATTCGCCCTTTCAGGGCTTTCCTGAAATGCCTTTTCCTTAACTTAATGCCATTGGGGCGGAGCCCCGTAACAAGTCGGGAATATTTAGGTGTTTTGAGATTATAAGTTCTCTTTTTGATCATTTTTCCATTAACGGAATTCCACCCGGTGATATACGGATTTCAGTGGAAGTTGCACCCGGACAGACCGAATGGTGAGAACATCGTCTATACTGTCAAATTCATCCAGAACCCACTGCCCTTTTTCATTTTTGAAGAAATATTCAATATGACAGGAATACTGATCTGCCAGGATATATTCTTTTAATGATGCAATACTGCGATATGCCCTGAATTTGCCACCCCTGTCATAATCGCCGGTGGATGCGGACAGAATTTCTATAATAACAAGGGGATTGGTGACTGTATCATTCCTGTTTTCGGCAAACGCAGTATCGCCGCACACAATACTCACATCCGGGTAGGTATAATGCAGGGCCTCTTCTATCTGCACTTTCATATCACTGCCGAAAACAAAGCAGTCGGAGTCGCGAAGCAGCGAATGGAGTTCCGCAGTAATATTGGTGGCAATGACATTATGATGAAAAGATGCACCGGTCATGGCGAACAGTTCACCATGATAATATTCACTTTTATATTCTGCGTATTCTTCGGCTTCCAAATATTGAATATGGGAAATATATTTTCTCTGCGGTTCTGCCATGATCTGATCTTTCGGTTAAGAGGTTTCGGGCAGTTCATGCCCGGTATCCGGAAACACATATTCCGGATCGGGGATTGGTTTTTCCCTTGTCAGATAAACAGCCAGGGCCGCACTGTCTTTTCCGCCGGACAGGACCGGCACATTTCTGCGTTTTCGGCTTTTGCTGTTCATCCTCTTTCCTTTATAAAACTTTCTGCTTCCCGGCTAGTGCTCTGTCAAGGTTAATCTGACGGGTATGTAACATATTGAATTTTTTTGTAGGGCGGGCAAAAGCGCAGCGATGCCCACCGATTCAGGTGGGCACGGAAAAACATGTGCCCACCCTACAAAAAATTCAACCCGTCATTTAAACCTTGACGGAACACTAGCTGATATCAGCGAAGGCTTTTTTAAGAATGTGTTTGAAAACTATCCTCTATTCGGAAAACCGTTTACCAGACTGTCTCAACATATGGATAATCAATTATCTTCTGATCTTTTGTAATCAAAGTAATCTTATGGTTACGGGCTGTAGCTACAATTATCCGGTCCGCCGGATCTTTATGAAAAATACCGGGCAGACTACAGGATTCCAGCGCAATGGATTCTGTGAGCGGAAATATGCCTGTACCGGCATTATGGATTGCATGTTTCAACCATTCTTCAGGTCTGATCTGCAATGAAATTCTTCTTCTTGTAACCATCATGGCAAATTCCCACAGTGATATGGATGCAATAAATATCTCATCCGGTTCTGCCGTTCTGATCCGTTCCGATGCATTTCGTGAAAGATTGATCGGTTCACTGATTGCCCACCACCAGACATGCGTATCCAGTAATATCATGGAAGTCCGTCCGATTCCCATTCATCTTCAAAAGAGTTGCTAAGATCAGCTTCTGTTTTACCCACACCGGTCAAAGAACCGATAAAGGATTTTCTTTCTTTGTCTCTGAAACTGACCAGTTTAACCCACGGTCTTCCGTTTTTGGTGATAATCACTTCATTCCGGAAAGAACGGACTTCATCAATAATTTTCAGAAAATTTTCCTGAAACTGAACCGTACTGATTTCCATAAATTCCCCCCTTCACCTTTTATTAATAAAAAGGAATACTTTTAAATGCATGACCACACTCTTATTTTTCCGCTTTTTTATCCGACAAATTCTGTCCGCAATCCGGCATTTTCCGCAGCCTGCAACTGCCTTTTATCGGCAGTTGCAAAAAGTTCTGCCTGCCATTCCAATGCACAGGCAACATGCAATGCATCCATTGCCCGCAGCACATTCGTCTCCAGCAGGTTTACGGCCCCTGAAACAACGGAAGGAGTCAACTGCAGAACGGTTGTATCATGAATATCATTCAGCAACTGTTTCTTCAATTTGCTGTATTCATGGGAAGATATATTTTTTTCCCGCAGTCTCCGATTCAGAGCAGAGAGAATTTCAGGTACCAGAATAATGCAAACGGCCAGTTCGGAAGCATTCAGCAGAAGCTGATGCAGGATTTCACTCCCGTTTTCAGCTACATATCTTTTTGCCAAAGCAGATGAGTCTGTGAGAAGTTTCATTCTTCAGCCCTGCGTTCTTCCAGTATTGCCGAGGACAGATCGCTTCCCTTCATTTGCAGAGGCCGGACAACCTGTTTCCAGGAAGGTATTTCTTTATCTATGCCGGAAAAAGGAATTATTTCGGCAATGGGTTTTCCCCGTCGCAGGAGAACAAGTGTTTCACCAAGTTCAACTTCATCAATAAAACCTGCGGCTTTTTTTCTGAAATCTGAAAATGCAATCGTCTTCATAATTATCTCCTTCCGGGTTCATAGCCCCCCCCCGTATGTCCCAAGCCTGATTTCACTGTTCCATCATCTTTTTTAATTCAGCAGGATATTTTACTGTCAGAAATGCGTCTGCAATTTTCTCCAGTTTTTGATTATCCCTTATCTGATTGATAAAAGACATAAAAGTATGATACTGGTTCGGAAATTTAAGATTTAATCCCAGATTGATTGTTTTGATATATCCCTCACGAATTGTATCCTGAACGCCTTTATGGTATCCTTCATTTTTCAATCTTTCTGCTAACGTCATAATTTCATCTCCTTTCTCAGGGGAGATGGATGTTTCAACCATCCCCTTGATTTCATCCACAGACAAATCAACTGTACTAAAAACATATCTCAAAATTGCCTCAAGGTATCGAAGCCCGTCCTCAGACTCCACAATTCCCTGCATCAGAGAAAAAATCGCAGGCAGTTTTTCAATTATATCCGGGTCAGAAGAATGTTTAAACAGCAGCATGACCACACGGGACAGGACAGCCCCTTTTATTTCCGCATCGGAATACTGTGTCAGATCAAGCATGACATATTCAAAATCCGGCACATAGACCGACAGCAGAGACGCGGAATCATCCATAATATCCGAATGCTCAATTATATCGGAGTCAGAGTATTGTTTATATCAGCCACGAATAACACGAATGACACGAATCCGCACAAACCGTAATTCGTGTAATTCGTGTCATTCGTGGCTGTAATCAAATCTTCTGAGTAATGGTACAGACAGACAGCAGGTCCCCTGAAAGACCGGCAGGTCTCCGCACATCTGGAGATAATTTCTAAGAATATCCGCAGCAAAAGCCTTATCGCTTCCGACTTCCCTGAACAGCCTGTCATGGGGATTGACGATATTATCCATTCTTTTTTTCCTGTTTCAGTAATTCATCGCCGAGTATGAGCATCAATGCCTCCAGTTCGGGCCGGGAATGACGGTCTTTTATCTGCTGAAAAACTGTTTCTGCTTTTGTAATTGTTTTTTTATCAGACCTGACAATTTTTTTCGCATGTCTTCCGTCCCCATGGGTAAAACTGAACAGACGCACCTGTTCAGACTCTGATTCTTTTATCCCGATCTGAGATCGGACAACGGCTTCAAAATCAGTAAAGCGTTGCGCCAGATCCTGCATCAGTGTCGGGAATTCATCCATATCATTATCCCGCCATGCCCTTACAGGCCGTGTCATCACAGATGCCGCAACCGATGCGGCCCAGTTATCAGGAGTCAGACCTGTTTTTGCCATTGAAGAAATAACAGATTTCAGTTTCCTGTCCCGGCAGGCTTTTATCAAAGGTGCTGCCCTTTTTGTCATTTCCTTTTGAAAGTCCGTAAATGTATTTTTATGTTTAAAAGATTCCGCCAGTATATTCTGTATGGCATGTATCAGGTTTTTATCCGCATCCATCAGTTTTTTCAGAGCATCTTTTAAAAGACCTTCAAATTTTCCCTCCTTATCCGCATCCGGGGGATTGTCCTGTGCAAAGGCTTCCATTCCCACAGCCAGGGGGAGATCATGAAAAAGAAGCTGAATGGGTTCTTTTGAGCGCAGCAGGGCATTGCGGACCATCTGTGCCTCTTTTCCCACAGAAGAAGTCTGCCGGGCATATTCTGAAAGATTCTCTGCAAACTGCACAAGGGGGCCGACAATGCTGACCATTGAAACATTACGGATTTTCCTATTTCCGGTAACTGCCTGGGAATTCAGAAGACGTTTATAAAACTGAAAAACCTTTTTGCGGATTCCTGTGGGAGCGAATCGCCTGAGAGTGAAAAATTCCGGTCTTTTACACATCATTTCCATATGCTCGGTTCCCAGACAGGGAATAAAACGGTCATTTTCATACAGGGCCAGTTCTTCGGAATTTACAGCCAGATAATAGCAGATCAGTACCGGAACCGGCCCCTGTTTCATGCCGAATGGCGGCAGAGTCAGATCCTTTATCAGATCGGATACGGAAACAGCTTTATCCGACATATCCGAAATTGTTTTGTCCAGTTTTTTCCATACACCTGCATATGTATTTTTTTCATCCGGCCCGGTAAATTTCCAAAAACCGTCTGCATCTTCCTGATGGAGACCTGTTGCCCTGAACATGGTCCGGTACATGGCAACTTCCGGCCCGGTTCCTTCAAATCCCAGGTTTTCTTCCCCCTCACTGTTGAGCATGGCGGCCATCAGTTCCCGCCGGGCTTTGGCGGCTGCCCCGGACAGCCGGTTCCGGTTAATCAGTTCATTCTGAATCACCGGGCAGTCCGGGTAAAACCGGTCACAAAGATCAGACAGCATGGAAGATAAATTTCTGAAAGAATAAAGCGGACGCAGATGATTATCCGCATACCATGACACATCCTGATGACCCGGAGTAAAGAGATGGGACAGAAAACGCTGTAATTCCACCTCTGCTGTTTTTGCGCGGTATCCGGCTTCTTTCCGGGCCACGCCATCCCTGTCCAGTTCCTTATATTCACGTAATACGGCCCTGGCTCCGGCAGCATGAAGAACCGTATCTCTGATCTGATCCTCACACCTGGCATATGCAATGACAAGGGGACGGTTATCTGATGTACAGGCGGGAAAATCCGAAGGCATATCCTCTTTGCCAAAGCAATAGAGAATCAGACCGTCCGTTTCATCAGACATACATTTCAGGTCTTTTCCTCTGATCTTTTCCGCATCTGCCCATCTTCTTTCAAAATGACGCATTGTTCCGGTCCGGTATGAATGGCGGGAAGCCGTCATGGGGGACAAAGGCAGTGTTTTTTCCAGAATATCTGCAAGAGGCTGATCTGAAATACGTTCTTTCTGTTTTTTTATGGCTGCCTTACCATCAAAATCCGATCCTTCCCACAGCCTGTATTCCCCTGCATATTCCCGGAAATTCAACATGCCTTTATCCATAAAGGAAGTAAGTCTGTTCTTAATATTGAATTTTTCCGGTGCTGAATTCCCTGTATTCATCGGATTGAAAAGGGAAAACCGAAGCAATTTTTCTGATGCCCGAAATCCCAAATGGCCTGAAACCAGGTTCAGCAGTCCGATAATTTTGATAATCCTGTATTCAGTTTCCGGCAGTCTTTTTGAAGCTTCAACCATATTGCTGATTTCAATCCATCGGGCGGATTCAGGGCGGTGAAGGGAAATATTACGGGATATACTTATAAAATAATCATACAGATGCTCCGGCCCCAATGTCGGCAGTGTATCCGTTTTTTCGCTGATGTGCTGTGATGCAAGAAATGCCGGGAGTGCATTGGGTTCACCGCCGCAGAGAAATGCAAACAAAGTACGGTCATTCTGAGCAAAACGGACACAGAGTTCAGGTAAAAGCAGGGCTGTCAGAGGATGCAGGGGGAAAAAACTTTTTATATCTTCCAGTGTAAGCGGGGTAAATTCTTTCAGACCATTATCCCTGATCTCTTTATAATAACTCTCTCCCCATTGCTGAATAAGTTTTCCGATGCTTTCAGACCCCTCTTTTACCTGTAAAGCCCTGCTGATAAACCTCAGCATCTGCATTTTGGGTTCAACAAAAGACACATCTTCAAAACGCCCCTGAATCTTCCCCCACTCCTGAATCTGCTGATGTGAAAAACCGGATGCATATTCATCAAATGCCTGATGCAGACAAACCCAGAGATAAATGTTTTCAGCTTCGGCCAGGGTCTGTAAAATGAAAATATCCCCCTGGGCCGGGTATCTTGCCATATATTCAAGATTTTTACCAAATTCATCAATAACAATGGCAATGGGAGAAGCTGCACACTGAGCAGTTTCCTGAAATAAATCTGCAAGGGACTGCGTATCAATATTGTTCTGATGCTCCTGATGATCCTGCCCAAGCAGGGTTTCAGTTTTTGAAATCAGTTTATCCCGTTGCTTTTTCCGGGGTATGCCATTTTGCTGTAAGGCTTTGAGCAAAGCTTTTGCAATGCTGAGGTTTATGGGTTGAAAAGAAGATGTTACGGCAATACGGAAAAAGCCTTTTGTTTTTATCCCTTTTTTTGTTAAAATATTTTCAAATTTCTCAGACAGGGCTTTATTTTCATGAACCAGCATCTCCCTGGCTGTTTTGGTATTTTTGTCCTGCGCGGGGCCGCACAGGGATAGCATATAATTGGAAAAAGAGGATTTTCCCATACCATAGGGGCCGGTCAGGGACCATGCGGATATTTTTTCACCGTTTACACCGGAAACCATGCGACTGATAATCTCCAGTCCTTTGGCAGTAAGGATGTATTGGTTCAGGGTATTTTCTTTACTCATATCCCGCTCAATATTGACAGAGCGGGCCACAAGCGCGTTTGGAGATACGATTTCTGATAAGATCATATTTTTTAACTTCTCAGTTTCTTTCATAATATTTTCTGAGCATATTCCGGGCAAGTACATCGGGTTTTTCTTCAAACTGCAACTGACGGTTGCCGTATGATTCTGTAAATACTATGCCTTCTGTTTCTGAAACGCCCTGTTCCAGCCGGTTTCCCATATCACTTTCCGACAGTCTGAAAACCATACCGGGGCTGTTAAACCCGTATGCCAGGCGATGTAAAGAAAGCGTTTTCAGATCCGGCTGTATGATATGTGCATATTCAAAACATGCACTCAGAAAAATATCGTCCGGCAGACCTGCTTTATCTTCAGAGTTGAAACGGTATTTCTGATGATCCTGCTCTGAAATCAGAAATTCCAGCTGTGTAAAAGGACATTCAGTTTCTTCGGCTGACTGCCTTGTTCCGGGGCTGTACATACGGATAAAGCAGGAAGCATCCTTTTGAAAAGAGGAATCGGAATATTTCTGAAACTCAGGTATGTTTTTTTTCTGTTCTGTAAGTGCCAGACTTAAATCCTGGCTTGAAAATGAATTCAGCCCGCTCAGGTTCACTGCCATTGACCATGCGGCTGCCAGATAGGGCGGTGTAAAAAGTTTCCAGTGCAAAAGCCATAAACTGGCCGGGTCTTCCAGAAAAGGGTCCCATCCCTCTTCGGAAAGCAGTTCCCTGCCGAAATCTGTTGCCTGCATAGGCCCGCTGATCCGCACAGGTCCGGATGTACCAGATTCCATATAGGGTTCGATCACTTTAAAGGCCATGCACCAGAAGCGTATGGCCCTGACCATATTTTTTCCCACACCCAGCTTTTCAATGGCATCATCCGCATCAAAAATATTGGCATCTTTTTCAAAGCCGTTAAAACCGTTCACCCGGTCAAAGCCTTTCTTCAGCCATCCGTAGCGGGGGCAGAAGGTCTCATGCCGGGCAAAAAATCCCTTTGTTACTAATTGTATTTGATTATTCATTACATTCTGTTTCTTTATAAAAATTGACGGTCTCGTAAAAAGTCCGAAAATCAGGTTTTGATACATATTAACGCTTTGATTTTATTAATAGCGTTTTTTTGAAATTTGGACTTTTTACCGATTCATCAAAATTATGTCACCGTTATTGATAATGAAAGCATTATGCTCCCCCACCGGCTGAAAATCACCGGCGCAGTTATTTAATATATGCTGTTTTATACCGGGTCAAGTAAATACTGACGGGTAAAGTGCGTGGTCAGGTATTGAATGAGGGGTTATACTGCTCCTGTAAGGGCCTACTGCATAGGCCCTGAAGTCCCCTCATACCGGGCCTGTGCAATAGGCCCCTGGAAAATTTCAGGCCGTTACATACCCGTCATTTTAATGCTGACAGAGCAATAGGCACGATCAGCAGAAAAAAAAAGTCCGCAGAGTTCGGGAAAAGGTATTGATTCATGGAAATTCTCCTTGCTTAAAATTTTTCCCGCTATTATACACCAATATCGAATTTCTGATTACAGAAAACGGTAGCGGGTCAAATCTCCGTTGATCTGTCATTTAAGAAACAGAATCCTCTCTGTGGTAAAACACAGAGGGTCAGAGAGATGTAAGCGTTTTTCTCTGTGCCTCTCTGTGAAAAACCCTGTGTTCTCTGTGGTTATAAAAATCAACCGGTTTGGCCCACTACCCAGAAAACATTCCCAGGTCCCTCCCGTTTTTGGAGAAAGAATGAACGAAATGGAAGATAAGGAAAAACAGAACTGTCTGCGCATTCTTGTGGTGGATGATGAGACCAATATCCGCAAAACCCTTTCCTACTGTCTGGCGGCCGAAGGGCATACGGTGATTGCCGTGAGCAATCCCGCGGATGCCGCGGATGAGGCCGGTCGGAGAGCCTTTGATATGGCATTTGTGGATCTGAAACTGGGGGAAGAGGACGGCATGGATCTGATTCCCCTCCTGCTTTCGGATTCTCCCCGGATGAAAATTGTCATCATTACGGCCCACGCTTCCATCGGGAGTGCGGTGGAGGCCATGCGCCGCGGTGCTGCGGATTATATAGCCAAACCTTTCACACCGGATCAGATCCGGCTCATGACCCGGCGGATGGGGCAGGTACGGGAACTGGAAAATGAGATTGCCGCGCTCAGGGAAGATATGCAGCAGATGGGGCCGGAACAGCGGATTCACAGTCTGAATCCGGGGATGCAGCGGCTCATTGAAACTGCAAAAAAGGTGGCCGAATCCGAGGCCATTGTGCTGCTTCAGGGGGAAAGCGGCACGGGAAAGTCCGTATTTGCCAAAGCCATTCACCATTGGAGTCCGAGATCAGCCCGGCCCATGTCGGTGGTGGCCTGTCCCGCAATGCCGCCGGACCTGCTGGAAAGTGAATTCTTCGGTCATGCCAAAGGAGCGTTTACCGGCGCGGTCCGGGATTATCCGGGGCGTATTGCCGCGTGTGAGGGCGGAACCCTTTTTCTGGATGAAATTGCGGATATGCCCCCTTCGGTGCAGGCCAAAATGCTCCGTTTTATTCAGGATAAGGAATATGAACGCATCGGAGATGCAAAATTGCGGAACGCGGATGTGCGCATCATTGCCGCCAGCAATGCGGATCTGGAAAAACGGGTGGCAGAAGGCCGTTTCCGGGAAGACCTGTTTTACCGGCTTAATGTCATCCGTCTGAGGATCCCCCCCCTTCGGGAACGGCCCGAAGATATTCTTCCCCTTGCCAAAGATTTTCTCATTTTTTTCAGCCGTACCAGCCACAAAGCCCTTCCCGGTTTTACCCCGGATGCGGAACAGGTCCTTACCGCCTGCCAATGGCCCGGAAATGTGCGGGAACTCCGCAATACAGTGGAACGGGCTGTGATTCTGGGCAGCGGGGAACAGATCGGCACAAAGGATCTTCCGGAACATATCCGTCCCGCGGCCGGTACTCCGACCATCGGCGATCCGGTGAGCCTGGCGGCAATTGAAGAACTGCATATCCGGAGAATCATCGCGGGAACCCCTTCGCTTCAGGAAGCCGCCGCTGTTCTGGGCATTGACCAGGCCACCCTGTGGCGCAGGAGAAAAATGTACGGTATCTGATGAGTGTTCTGTTTCACTTAAAATTGTAGGTCGGGTTAGCGTATGCCGGTTCTACGGATTTCCGGAACCTGTAACTTAAAATGAAACGCCTGTTGGAGACAGTTTTCGGTTTTCCCGGCACCTCATTTCAGCGCATTTTCTGATTCTGAACACACTTACTTTTTCCACCAGTTCCTCCGCAATCCTGGCATGACGGTTATTCAGCATTGCCATTTCTCTGACGGCTTTGCTGATCTGCTCCACCCCTGCGGCCTGCTCGCCGGTTGCGGCTGCGATCTCATTCATCAGAAAACGGATATGACCGCTTCCTTCGGTAATACTGGAAAATATGCCCTCAATTTCGCCGCTCAGTTTCAGCCCGCTATCCAACTGTTCCATCATATCTGTTATCAGAATCGCGGTATCTTTAGCGGCCTGTGCGGAGCGGTGCGCCAGTTTTCTGACTTCCGCTGCAACCACCGAAAAACCGGCACCGCTTTCCCCGGCTCTTGCGGCCTCGATAGCCGTATTCAGTGAAAGTATATTGATCTGAAATGCAATATCATCAATCCCTTTGATAATTTTCTGCATGGCATGGCCGGATTTTCCGATATTTCTCATGGAATCTGTCAACTGCGACATGGAACGCTTATACAGGACAGACTGTTTTGCTTTCTCGATCATTGTGTCGGAAAAGGTGACAAGCTCATCCGCTTTTGCCGCATTTTCCGCATTGTTCTTTGCCATTGTATCTATCTGGTTCAGCGAAGCAGAGGTTTCCTCAATATTGCCTGCCTGACGGATCACACCTGCTGCCAGTGTACGGGATTTTCCGATAATGCCTTCGATCATCCGGTGCAGACCGGCGATCATGCGGTTCTGAACTTCCGCCAGTTCCCCGATCTCATCCTTCCGGTTCATTTGCAGTATGCCGGTCAGATCACCGTTTGCAATACAGGATGAGCATTCGCAAAGCTGCTTCAGATGACGGGCAATGCCTCCGGAAAACAGAACCGCGGACACGCAGGCGAGAAACCCCAGAATCCCCCCGATAATCAAGGCAATATGAATGATTTCACTATGGAGTTTCCGAATATCTTCTTTATCCGTGAAGTGCAGCAGCAGCAGATTCGGGTTTCCCGGATCTGCCGTGAAAGGCCGGATATTCAGAATACCCCGGTGAGGCCCTGCAGCATAATCCTCCCAATGGCAGGCATTCCCGTTCAGATGAATCCCGTCTGCCCTGATAAGCTCCCGGGATGCGGCAAGGATACGGACCCTGTTATTTTTTTTCTCAAGAATCGCAATCATCGCGTGCTGACCGGAAATGAGTTTCAGAAAACCGGTATCTATATTTTTCTTCAATACCAGGGTTCCGTAAAATATCTTATCCTTAATAAGTCTTGCATAAAGAATCACTCTCAGATGCCGATCTTCTGTTATCACCCTGTGAGGGATTTCCTGTTCCCCCCCTGTTTCTTTGAAAACAGGGAGATGTCCGCCACTGCTATCTTCGGTGCCTGCAATTTTCTGATTATTTTTATCATAAAATTCAATGCTGTCCGAACGGATAATGCTTTGCTGCCGCAGAAGTTTTTTTCGGAGCGGCCCGGTATCTTTGGTAAACCATGCAACTTTGACCAGATCCGATAAATGGGGATCCGATACGATAAAATGGGAATATCTGCGGTACTGCTCCGTAACATATCGGAAGTCTGCAACGATTTTATCCATGTGCTGCGATATTTTTTCCTTTTTGTCCGCCATCAGAACTTTTTCCGACTGAAGGGAAAATACGCATACCATTGACAAAATCGCTGCCAGGGACAACCCGGCAGCGAAAACACTCAGTTTTGTTCCGATTTTCATCCTAAAATCCCTGACGGAGCCAATCCATCGCCAGTCCTTTTTCGATCAGTTCTTTACCGTGAGGGCTTTTCATAAATGCAAGATATTTCTGTGCAGATTCCAAAGCCCCTGACGGGGTGACCAGAGAAATATTGGCAAGAAAGGGATAATCTCCGTTTTTCTCCGCCTCCCGTGACGGGAGAATACCGCTGATTTTCAGTGCTTTGCTGTTTTCATCCCAAAAAAAACGGGGTGCCATTGTGACTGCCATTTCCAAATCCGCAATCTTTTCAAACTGGTTATCGGTAATTTCAACCGACATCACAGCCTGTTTCAGGCGTTCCGGATCTTTGGCAATTCCGGCTTTCTGAAGGGCCTGCCCTATCAGATCATCATAATTCGCGCCGCATTCCTGCCTGTAAATCAGAATATCTCTGTCTTTTCCGCCCACCTCTTTCCAGTTTCGGATCCGGCCTGCAAAAATTTTCAGCACCTGCTCTGTGCCAAGTTCATTCACCGGATTGTTTTTATGGACGATCACGGAATATGCCAGCGAATCCAGCCGGGTTTCCCTAATTCCGGCTGCCTGTTCTTCCGCAGTCAGGGGTCTGTGCAGCGTTCCGATGTCCGCTTTTCCCGCCAGAACCGCTGCAACACCTTTATTGACACCGGAACAGTCGCTGTTCATGGTGAACCGGCAGGCTGTCTCGTTTTTGTAAGGGTTGGGAAAGGTTTTCTGATCCTCATGCCCGATGACCACAAAGGGAAAGATGCAGCGGGATGTCACACTGATCGTTAATGCAGGCAGTTTTCCTGCCGGATTTCCGGCAGACAGGATTTGCGGAAATCCCATCATTCCTGCCGCAGCAGCACTCAGTTTCAGAAAATGCCGTCGGGTGCAACAACTGCAATTCATAGATAACTCCTATTGAAAGATATTCTGCTGAATAAAGTTGATGAACCGGTAAAAAGCCATTTTTCCAGAATTTAACCTTAGTAAAATCAGCATGTAAAACTGATGAAATACCCGGATTCCGGACTTTTTACATATTCATCAAAGTTAATATGTTTTCAAACATTTTCCCCTTCTTACAGGATCAGCGATCCGATCCGGAATACCAGCACTGCCAGTGTAAATGCCAGTAATGTATTGAATATCATGGAAAAAGCCCCCCATTTCCACGAACCGGCTTCTCTGGCAATACATACCACCGTTACAAAACAGGGCGCGTAAAAAATAGTGAAAATGATCAGACTGAGCGCGGTCAGGGAAGACCAGCCGGGCGCTTTGACCAGCATTTCTCCCAAAGACCCGCTGGCTTCCGGATCCACATTGCCGAGGGAATAGGCAGTACCCAGGGTTGAAACCACAACTTCTTTTGCCGCAAAACCGCCCACCAGCGCGATATTGGTGCGCCAGTCAAACCCTGCCAGCCAGGAAATTCTTTCCAATGCGGTGCCGAGCCTTCCGGCGGCGGAATATCTCAGTCCGGCTTCGGCCTGCTCCGCCTCAATTACATTCAGCCGGTTTTTCAGTACCTGCGCGGCTTCGGAAATTTCGCTGTCTTCTCCGGCGGTTTCCGCCTCCCTGGCAATGTCTGCGGATACAGAGGAGAGGAGCGCGCTGCGCTGCCGATGGAACTGGGCTGTTTCCGAATCCGGCAGACCGGGAAAGGTCATCATTGCCCACAGAATTACGGAAACCGCCAGAATCACTGTTCCGGCTTTTTTGATATACTGCCAGGTTCTTTCCCATGTATGAATGGCAAGCCCTTTGAATGTGGGAAAACGGTAGGGGGGAAGTTCCATAACAAAGGGGGATGACTCTCCTCTGATCACGGTCATTCTCAGAAGTTTTGCCACCAGCAGCGCACCGCCCCATGAGATCAGGGTGAGAAGAAACATGAGCATTCCCTGATGGTTCGGGAAAAAGGCCGCGATCAGAAGGGCAAAGACCGGCATTTTCGCACCGCAGTTCATAAAGGGAGCGGTCAGAAGGGTGGCCAGCTGTTCCCGCGGGGATTTCAGGGTCCGGGCCGCCATGACACCGGGAACCGCGCAGCCGCCCGCAATTCCCCCGGATACGATAAAGGCCATCACGGAACTGCCGTGAAGCCCGAATACCCGGAACACCCGGTCAAGCATGTAGGCAACCCGTGCCAGATACCCGGAATCCTCCAGAAGGGAAATACCGAGAAACATGAACATAATCAGGGGAACAAAGCTCAGCACCCCTCCCGCACCGTCAATAATGCCGGACACAATCAGGGATTTCAAATGCCCCTCCGGCAGGCTTTCGGATACCCGACTGTTCAGCCATCCGAAAAAACTCTCCAGCCATCCCACAGGGGTTTCGCTGTAGGTAAAAATAAACTGGTACAACCCCAGAAGGATCAGAAACATGATCAGGGGACCCGCGAAGCGGTTTGTCAGAACCCTGTCAATATTATCCGAGAGGTACATCCTGTTTTTATCATGGTTTTCCTTCAGAACCCCCTGCCGGAGAACAGAGCGGATATATCCGTAGCGGTAATCGGCAATCACGGCTTCGGGCCAGATATCCGACACGCGCTGCAGATGCCGGGACACTTTTTCGACAATCTGTTCCAGTTTGCCGGATATTTCCTGATTTCTGCTCCTGCCCTTTCCGAGGATCTGCTCATCTTTTTCCATATATTTCAGGGCAACCCATCGGGCCGGATAGATGTCTGTCAGAAAATTGTATCTGCGGATTTCCTCTTCCATTTCAAACATCGCGGAATCAATATCCTGGCCGTAGGAGATGAGCAGCGGAGGATTTTTCTTTTTTTCGGCTGCCGCGGCCGCTGCGCTGCGGATGAGTTCATCTTTTCCCTGCCCGGTTCTGGCAATGATGGGAACCACCGGAACCCCCATGAGTTCCGAAAGTTTTTCCGCACTGATTTCCAGCCCTCTGTTTTTGGCCAGATCCATCATATTCAGCGCAATACAGACCGGAACCCCGAGTTCCAGCAGCTGGATCGTGAGATAAAGATTGCGTTCCAGATTGGATGCATCCACGATATTGATGGTCAGATCCGGGGTTTCGCTGACCAGGAAATCCCTGGCCACCACTTCTTCCATGGAATAGGCTGTCAGGGAATAGGTCCCCGGCAGATCGGTAATCCGCATCCGGTATCCGCTGACAATGCAGGTACCTTCTTTTTTTTCCACGGTGACACCCGGATAGTTCCCCACATGCTGACGTGCTCCGGTCAGTTCGTTAAACAGGGTGGTTTTTCCGGAATTGGGATTACCGCCCAGTGCAATGCTTGCTTCCATATCTTATTTTACCTCCACTTCAATATAATCGGCCTCTTTGTTTCTCAGGGTCAGGATGAATCCTCTGACTCTCAGCGCAACCGGGTCATAGAGGGGCGCTCTCCCCTGCACCTTGATTTCCGTTCCGGGCACAAGCCCCATATCCCGGATACGCCTGCCCGGTTCACCGGCAGCTTTTACCGCTGTGATCATTCCTTCCTGATTGTCCTGCATATACCTCATACCCAATCGCCTCATTCCGATAATCCTCCTTTTTCAGTGTATGACTGTTTTTTCCGGTTCCGCAGCTGCAGTTTGCACAGTTGCCGCTGCACCGGTCTTCTTTGCTTTTGGATGACACCAGCACCCTGCATCCCCCGGGTGCAATATTAAAACCCTTTTTTCCTTTAAAAAAAATACGTTCTCCCGGGATCAGACTGAAGTTCAGTCCGCAGCGGAAGGTATTGCATCCGAAAGGGCAGAGATTGTGAAGATGGGAGGTATCAATAAAGACCTTCCCGCTGCGATCACAGGAACCGTGAATACAGTTGAGCAGTTCCCATGCGGAAATCCCGTCAAAATCCCCTTTGGGCCGCAGGTGAAGATTGCCCCTGCTGATTCTTGATTCGATTTGAAATTTTTCAGACATGTTTTTTCCTCCTATGGAGAATAAGGTTTGGCGAATCCTGTCCCTGTGTTCCGATAAAACCCGGACAATTTCAGGATCAAACTGGGTTCCGGAACACCGGATGATTTCACGGACGGCCTCATCAAATGTTTTGGCCGGACGATAGGGCCGGAGACCGGTCATGGCCGACAGGCTGTCTGCCACAGCAATGATTCTTGCCCCCGGAGGAATGGCTTCGCCTCTGCATCCGTGAGGATAACCCTGTCCGTCGTACCGCTCATGATGATGCAGCACCATCTCACAGATTCCCGCGTCCGCGATTTCCGAAACCGGCCGGAGAATCGCTGCCCCGATCTGCGGATGCCTGCGGACAGCCTGCCATTCTGTATGTGTCAGTTTTCCGTTTTTATGGAGGATACTGTCCGGAATCCCGATTTTCCCGATGTCATGGAGATGTCCGGCAATATGGATAATATCCGCCGTCTTTGCATCCGGACCGAGCGACAGTGCCAGAATCCGGGATATTTCCGCCACTTCCAGAGAATGCCTTTCTGTATAAGCATCTTTTGCGTCAATGGCATTTCCCAGTGATTCTGAAAACTGATGAATTGCGGTGAAGGATCTGTCTGTGTTCACTTTCATATTTTTCCCTGTTTCCGTTCCTGATAAAATAAAAAAGGCGCAACCCCGCGATCTGACCGCAGCGGGTTACGCCTTCACTTTTTCCGCGCGGATTCCGCCGGAAACCGTAAGACATACCGAATTGTCTGATAAACTTATTGGACTGTCAGCAAAGTTTCCTGACATCGCAGAAACGGCTTCCTGCCGTTTCCGGGGCGGCAGACTGCCTCCCCTGCGATGAAATAATTGTCAAGAAATATAATTGACAGTCCACTTATTCCGCTTCCGCCAATACCTGCGTAAGCTCTATGCGCAATGTTTCAAGC
The DNA here is from genome assembly GCA_011390755.1 of Desulfobacteraceae bacterium. Taxonomy (GTDB): domain Bacteria; phylum Desulfobacterota; class Desulfobacteria; order Desulfobacterales; family Desulfococcaceae; genus JAABRU01. Next base: position 55,328 of record JAABRU010000018.1, read on the forward strand.
TGTTTGGATTTGAACGCTTTCCTGCTTTGATCCAATACCCCGATGGCATCACGGATGGCCGCTTTCAGTTTCAGTTCACGGGAACATGCCGCATTTCCGGAACCGGGCTGCCCCTCCAGAAGGAATGACAGGGCATTGCGGTGTCTGTCCATATCCTGATACAGCAGATGAACCCTCTCCCCCAGATTTCTGAGTATCCGATCCTTTTGTGCCGCTTTCATATTATACTCCTTTATCATTGTTTTATATATCTAACTTTTACAGCAAAAAATATATGCCGCAGGAGTTGCGCAGTTAAAATCTCAACCTGCTGATTTTTATGGAAGCCAATATGGCAATGCACAAACCGCTTCTTTAAAAATCGGATAACTGGAAAACCAACTGCCCAACGCCTGACTCTGTTTTACATATCCTCCTCCGCCTCTTTTCTTATCCGCTTCTGATATTCTTCAAAATATTTCATGCGTTCCTCCCCCAGGGGGCATTTTTGGATAAAATTCATGAAATCCGTCAGACTGTTCACTGTCTGGGGGCTGAGGGTGTGCTCTATGCGGCATGCATCCTCATCTGCAGTTTTATAATCAATTTTCAGAATCTCTGTCAGAAATTCACGGATAATCCCATGCCTCCGCCGCATCTCCCGGCCGATATCCTCCCCCCGCTCTGTCAGCTCCACATATTCGTATTTTTCATAATAAACCAGTTCCCGTTCTTTCAGCGACCTGAGCATACTGGTGACAGAAGGCATCCGGACATCCATTTTCCGGGCAATATCCCTGACCCGTACCGCTTTCTGCTCTTTGTCCAGGTCATATATTGCTTCAAGATAGTCTTCCATTACGGAAGTTAAAGGCTTTTCTTTTGTTTCCATATTGCCACCCAGTCTTTGTTAGTTTAGTCTAACATTATTAATTTCTGCTAATAGCACATGCTTTTATATCCTGTCAAATCTTTTTTTCAACAGTCCGGTAAAAAAAATCGGTATGAATCATTTCAGCAGCTTATGAAATGAATACGGAAGATGTGGACAATGAAACCAATATCCGCAAGACACTTTCCTAGTGTTCTGTCAACATTTATCTGACGGGTTATATCAAAAATTATCGGAAATAAGGTTTTCACCGCAAAGACGCAGGGGACGCAGGGAAAAAACCT
>JAABRU010000113.1 GCA_011390755.1 Desulfobacteraceae bacterium
AAGCACTTTTTTTCCATGCCCGCATTTTTTTTCCGGAAAACTTTCAGAACCACCAAAAAAAAACAGATTCCCCTCCGCCGGTAAAAACCCTTCCGGTACCGGCGGATGAAATCCGCACCCTGAAAGACAGGCAGACTTATACAGGAACACCCCTTCCATGTCAACCGATTTCTTTTGCTCATGCCAAAAAAAAATTCGGACCGGCACCAAAACACTGTGTTACCAAAGCAGTACCGTCCAAAACCGGCCCGTGTGCCCGCCGGACGCATTCCCCGCTGCGGAAAAACAGCAGCACCGAAAAATGAACGGAAACACGGCGCTCCGGGTAATACCAATCCCACTTGAAAATCTGCCATCGGTTCTGCCCTTATTGAAGGTTTTTTGGGCTTTTTTATGGCAGTCTATTTGCTGGGATTGGCATAACACCTCTCCTGCGCATATCAGACATATGCAGTGTTCCGGGGCAGTACGGGGGGGGGGAACGAAGTGAACCCGGACATCCTGAATCTGCCGGGGCCGTTTTTCACCCCGGCCCGCAGAAACCCCGAATCTGTTTTCCTGAACACTGTATCCGCATAACAAAGAACCCGTTTCCTCCGGAAATCCGCACTCCGGGAAAACGGGTTCGTCTTCTATTATATTCATGTGCTCCTGTCAGGGAGTTTATGCAGAAAAAACCACTTTATGATAACGTTTCTTTCCTGCTCTCAGCAAGAGCTCATTTCCCGGAAAAGAACGCATGTCTATCATATGGTCAGGCGAATTTACCCTTTCTCCGTTAATATAGGCTCCGCCCTGACTGATCAGTCGCCGGGCCTCTCCGCCGGATTTGACAAGACCGGCCATATGAAAGATTTTAAAAGCGGGGATTCCTTCTGCCAGTAATATACCGTCCATTTCAGAGATCGGAACCGAGTCCTCCGCATCCTTTGCCGTATACCTGGGAATTGTGCTGGAGGGCAGAATGCTGTCAGCGATTTTCCGGGACCCGAACATGCTGAGTGCGGATTCATATGCCTTCACAGCCTCGTCTCTTCCATGCGCCAGTGCCGCTGCCTCAAATGCCAGTACCGATTTTACCGCATTCAGTTCTGCCCCGTCCAAAGAATCCGCAGCGCGGATTTCATCCATGGGAAGAAAGGTGAACAGTGCCAGAAAACGGCTGACATCCCTGTCATCTGTGTTTACCCAGAACTGGAAATAATCGTAGGGCGATGTTCTTTCGGGATCCAGCCATACGGCCCCCTGATGCGTCTTTCCCATTTTAATACCGCTGCTGGTGGTAATCAGGGGAAAGGTAATACCGAAAGCATTTTTCCTGCGGCTTTTCCGAATCAGATCAATACCGGCAACAATGTTTCCCCACTGATCACTTCCCCCCATCTGCAGCTGACAATCATAGCGGTCACTTAATTCGAGAAAATCATATGCCTGTAAAATCATATAATTAAATTCAATAAAATTCAACCCCTCTTCCGAATCCAGGCGCATCCGGTAACTTTCTGCTTTTATCATCCGGTTCACACTGAAATGCCTGCCGATATCCCGGAGCATGGAAATATACTTTAAAGATGTCAGCCAGTCCGCATTGTTTAGCAGCAGGGCTTTGTCATCATGAAAATCAATAAAACGGGAAAGCTGTTTTTTGATGCCGTCGGCATTTTCTGCAACCATTTCTTCTGTCAGAAGCTGACGCATTTCGGTTTTCCCGCTGGGATCCCCCACCAGCCCTGTTCCGCCGCCAACCAGTGCAAGGGGCCGGTGCCCGCTTCGCTGCATATGGGCCAGGGACATAATCGGGACAAGGCTTCCCACATGCAGACTGGATGCCGTGGGATCAAAACCGATATAGCAGCTCCGTTTTTCCCCCTCCAGATATTCCCGCAGTTCCCTGTCATGGGTCGTCTGTTCGATAAATCCCCGTTCCTGCAGTGTATCCAATACATTTTTCATCATGAATTCCTCATTTATTAGCATATTCCACAGCTCTTGTTTCCCGAATCACCATCACCTTTATCTGACCCGGAAAAGTGAGTGATTCTTCAATTTTCCTGACGATATCCTTGCTGATAAGAATGGTTTCCTCATCTGATACAATACTGCTTTCCACAATCACCCGGATTTCTCTGCCTGCCTGAATTGCATAGGAGTTCACAACTCCTTTGAAGGAATTTGCAATTCTCTCCAGATCCTCAAGTCGCTTGATATAGTTTTCCAGCAACTCTTTCCTGGCACCCGGGCGGGCACCGGAAAGACTGTCTGCAGCCTGCACCAGCAGGGCATAAACGGAAGAGGGAGGCACATCCTCATGGTGGGCTGCAATTGCATGCACAATGGTTGAAGCCTCATTGAATTTTTTGGCCAGCCGGGAACCGATCAGGGCATGGGGACCTTCCACTTCATGATCTATGGCCTTGCCAATATCATGCAGCAGTCCCATACGCCTTGCCATTTTCTGGTTCAGACCGAGTTCGGAAGCCATGATGCCGCACAGAAAACCGACCTCCACAGAATGCTGCAGTACATTCTGGGCATAACTGGTCCGGAATTTCAGTTGTCCCACATATTTTATAAGCTCCGGGTGGATTCCGTGTACCCCCAGATCAAAAGCGGCCTGTTCTCCGGCCTCTTTTATCACCGTATCCACTTCACGCCCCACTTTTTTGACAATATCTTCGATGCGGGCAGGATGAATCCGCCCGTCGGAAATCAGACGCATAAGAGAAAGTCGGGCAACCTCACGCCGAACCGGATTGAAACCGGACAGGATTACGGCTTCAGGGGTATCATCTATAATCAGATCAATACCGGTAGCCGCTTCCAGGGCACGGATATTCCGGCCTTCTCTTCCGATAATGCGTCCTTTCATCTCATCATTGGGAAGCTGTACCACCGACACAGTCCTTTCCGCAATAAAATCACCCGAATATCTCTGAATTGCTGTTGCGATGATTTTTTTGGCTTTTTTATCCGCTTCTTCCTTTGCTTCATTTTCAATTTTTTTAATGAGTTTTGCCGCCTCGTAACGTGCTTCGTTCTCCATTGCGCGAATCAGAAGTTCTTTGGCCTGATCCGTAGTCAGTCCGGAAATTTTTTCCAGCTGCTTTTTCTGCTCCTCAATCAGATCATGAAATTTCAGTTCATTCTGAACCAGCTCCTCTTCTCTTTTCTGAAAAAGTTTTTCCTGCACAGAAAGCTGCTGATCCCTTTTTTCAAACTGTTCATGTTTCCGGTCAAGATTTTCTTCTTTATGAATCAGCCGCTTTTCCAGCTTTTTCAGCTCCGCCCGCGTTTCCATTGTCTCTGCGTCAAAATCACTTTTCATTTTGAAAAGTTTGTCTTTCGCTTCGAGCTGGGCTTCCTTTAATAAGGTTTCTGCCTGACGGCCGGCATTTTCAACAATCCGTCTCGCATCCTCTTCAGCGGCTTCCAGTCTCTGGGAAGCAATTTTTCCTTTTAGCCAGTAGGCAGCAGCAAATCCGATGCCGATTCCGATGATGCCCATTAAAAAGCTGTATCCGTTCATTATTATACATCTCCCTCATTCTCAAACTCCCTTTTCATCAGATCTCACGCCGCAGTCGGTAATTATTTGATGTTTTTACTTTTTTCATAATTTTAAAGAACAGGCAGTACATCTCCCAAATAAGCAACGCTGCATTTTCCTGCCGGGCATCATTCACCGGCAACTTCCCGTGTTTTATCGAAGCGGATAAGGGGACAGCCCACTGAAATATCCGAAGACAAAAAGAAAACGGAAAGTTCCTCTAACAATGAGAAACAGATATATTATGGGAATCAATAAGTTGAAAATACGCTGAGAGTATAGTCTTCCGGAAAAGGTATTCAGGCAGGGATACATTACTGCACAGAAAGGAATTCGTGAAGCAGTCTTTCTTCAATAATATTCCCCAAATATCAATCTGGAGGTCTATCGTTTTCCGAAAAATATCTGGAAACGGCAAGGGCAGGTGATTTCAGACGTTACTATCTCCTCCCGGTTAGCCAAAACGCCGTCTGTCCGAAAGAATTATCGGAAAAACTTATATTCACTATAATTTTTTTGGATAATAATTCCGGGAAAACAGTCAGTCGGAGAAATGCCGGGCATTGTCTTCCTTTTGCTCTTTTGCCCCCAATATTATCTGAAAAACTATAACGGACGGGCGAAATCATATCTGAAACAATCGGATATTCACACAGCAGTCTCATCCTGCCGTCTCACTGCATCATCATCGCAGTCTTTTGCAATCTGACGCTGCCCGTTAGCAAAAAAATCTTCTTTTACTCTTGCAGTACCGGCAAATCAAGTCAGAAAATACAGCAATGCGCGCAACTGTTTTTGACTGTCCGCAGTGTATAAAAAAATAAGAAAATTCCCCCGCACTGTGCCGTGTTGGCAGGTCTTTGAACCATGTTTCCATGGCGGTCACCTTGATAGTTTCTTTAGGCTTTTCTGTTACCAGGACAGAACCTGCACACCAAAACCAGGGAAGGTTCCTCAGATGCATACTGTTGGATCAAAGCACAACTTCCAATCACGAACACGGCAGGGGAATTTTCACACATCCGCAGATATGCCCATCCGAATGAAACGGTCAGGAACAGACTGATAATCGTTTTGAACCATCTGATTATTCTGATAAATACTGCTCTGATCAATCATGTCCGCGCATGACAGACGATTTTTATCATCTGTTTTTTGCATATATTTTCAAACTCTTGTAAAATAGGAGTTTCTGTCTGATTCCAATTCGGTAATCAACCCTCCCTGATTATTTTTCCGCTTCCGAATCAATACATTCCGTTTTCAGAACAGCATCTGTGCTGAATACAGCAGTTGTGATATATTTTTTATAAATTTACAGAAAATAAAATCCGCGGACTTATCAGCATTTCTGCTCATTGATTTCCCCGCTGAATCTGTATCCGTTCCGGCTTCGGCAATTCCGTCAGATCTAAATTCCTCAGCAGTATCCGCTTATTTATGCCAATGCCGGCGGTTCCGATTATTTCAAAAATATCCTAATCCGTGCAATCTATATATCTCAGTTATTTTATTTCAACGCGTAATCTGACAGTACATTGCCTGTCATCCGCATTTTCCATTTCATGCTACTATAATCTTTCATCAGAATTAAAGTCAAGATATTTTCATCCCAAATAAAAAAAGGGTAAACCGAATCATCCGGTCTACCCTTTTTTATTTCCTGAAACAGGATAATATATTGATTATATCAGCTCATACTCACCTGGCATCCACCAGACTCAGACGGCGCAGGGCACGTTCAAGTGCTGCCCTGGCTCTGGCATAATCAATGTTCTCTTTCTGTTTTGCTTCTTCCATGCGCTGCTGCGCCCGTTTCAAAGCGGATTTCGCACGCTCAATGTCAATATCGGCTCTTCTTTCGGCAGACTCTGCCAAAATAGTCACCTTATCCGGCAGGGCTTCTGCAAAACCGCCGCTGACAAAGATTTGCTGCTCTCCCCCGTTTTTATCTGTATAGCGAACACTGCCAACTTTAAGTGTCGTCAAAAACGGCGTATGTCCCACAAGAACACCGAATTCACCCAATGTTCCCGGTGCCACGACAATGCGGACATCCTCGCTGACTACAGATTTCTTCGGGGTGACAATTTCCAGCCTGATGTTTTCAGCCATATTTATTTACCCCTCGTCTGCTGCAGTCTTATTCCGCAGCCATTTTTTTGGCTTTTTCCAATACTTCCTCAATACCGCCGACCATATAGAAGGCCCGCTCCGGAATATCATCGTGTTTGCCTTCAACGATCTCTTTAAATCCGCGAATGGTATCTTCAATCTTTACATATTTTCCGGGGGTACCGGTGAAGGTTTCCGCAACATGGAAAGGCTGGGAGAGGAATCTTTGCATTTTCCGGGCACGCTGCACGGTCAGCTTGTCTTCATCGGAGAGCTCTTCCATACCCAGAATCGCAATAATATCCTGCAGTTCCTTATATTTCTGCAGTGTCTGCTGCACCTGACGGGCTACCAGATAATGTTCTTCACCGATGTAATTGGCATCCAGAATTCTGGAAGTGGAATCCAGAGGGTCCACAGCCGGATAAATACCGAGTTCGGCAATCTGACGGGAAAGAACCACAGTTCCGTCCAAATGGGCAAAAGTGGTAGCCGGAGCAGGGTCAGTCAGGTCATCCGCAGGCACATAAACACACTGTACAGCCGTGATGGAACCTTTGTCTGTGGAGGTAATCCGTTCCTGCAGACCGCCAAGGTCAACGGCCAGTGTCGGCTGATACCCTACAGCAGAAGGCATACGGCCAAGCAGCGCGGATACTTCGGAACCGGCCTGTGTAAAGCGGAAGATGTTGTCAATAAAAATCAGCACATCCTGGCCTTCCTCATCCCGGTAATATTCTGCTGCCGTCAGTGCGGAAAGGGCAACACGGGCACGGGCTCCGGGCGGTTCGGTCATCTGCCCGTAAATCAGTGCGGCTTTGGGCAGAACACCCGAGTCTTTCATTTCATGATAAAGGTCGTTTCCTTCACGGGTTCTTTCACCGACTCCTGCAAATACGGAAATACCGCCATGCTGCATGGCAATATTGTGAACCATTTCCATCATGATAACAGTTTTTCCCACACCGGCTCCGCCGAACATACCCATTTTACCGCCGCGGGGAAAGGGAACCAGAAGGTCAATCACTTTTACGCCGGTTTCCAGTACGCGGACGGTGGTATCCTGCTCGATGAAGGCCGGAGCAAGCCGGTGAATCGGCATCATTTTTTCCTGACTGACGGGCCCCAGACCGTCCACAGGGCGTCCCACCACATTGAGAACCCGGCCCAGCCCGGCTTCCCCCACCGGCATCATAATCGGTTTGCCGGTATCTTTTACGGGCATACCGCGCACCAGACCGTCGGTAACATCCATTGCAATAGAGCGAACCACATTGTCACCCAGATGCTGTGCAACTTCGACTACCAGATTATCTTCCTCATCACTGATCGCGGGATTGCTGATCAGAAGTGCGGTTAGAATTGTAGGGAGCTTTCCCTGCTCAAACTCCACGTCAACAACAGGCCCCATTACCTGTGTTATTTTACCAATATTTTCTGACATTTAATTGTCCTCCCTAAACTGTATTATACAATATTGTCTCTGATCAGCCTTTCAGGGCCTCGGCTCCGCCGACGATATCCATCAGGTCCGCAGTAATGGCTGCCTGCCGTGCTTTATTATAGGTCAGTGTCAGGCTGTCAATCATATCATTACATGCCTTGGTGGCATTATCCATTGCTGCCATCCGCGCAGCATGCTCGCTGGTGGATGTTTCCAGCAAAGCACTGAACAACTGCACATAAATATTCCTCGGAAGCATTTCCCCCAGCAGTTCGGCAGCTGCCGGTTCGCAGATATGTTCTGCCAGATAGGGCTGATCTTCATCTGCGGCTTCTTCTTCCGCTGCGGATTCAATAGGGGGTATCGGCAGCAGCTGTTTCAGTACGGGAACCTGGCGTGCGGCACTCTGAAATTCGGCATAGACGGCATAGACCTCGTCATATTCCTCATCCAGAAAACGTTCCACCAGTTTCCTGCCGGCGTTTGCCGCCGTGCTGAAATCAAATCTGCTTCCGACGACACCGAGATATTCCTCATCAATGGCAATACCGTTTTTACGGGCCCAGTCCCGGCCTTTCTTACCAAAAGCAGTCAGGGTAACCTCGGTATCTTCAGCGTTTTTTTCCCGGATAATTTTTTTTGCAGCAGTAACGAGATTTGTATTAAAACCACCGCACAAACCTCTGTCAGATGTGCATAAGACAATATTGATTTTTCGGACTTCCGTACGCGGAACCAGAAGCGGGCTGGCTTCTTCTCCGGCCTTTTCTGCAAGACTTCCCAGAACCTCGGCAAATTTTCCGGCATAAGGCCGGAAGGCATCCATATCGGACTGTGCTCCGCGCAATTTGGAAGCAGCCACCATGTTCATGGCTTTGGTGATCTGCTTGGTCTTTTTGACCCCGGCGATCTTCAGCTGAACATCTTTTAATGTTGGCATATCGGCTCAGTCCTTTATTATTTTATGGTATCTTTGAACTCCTCACCGTATTCGGTCAGGGCTTTTGTCATCATACTTTCCAGTTCGTCCGTAATCTTTTTCTGCTCAGCCAGCCCGCTCAGAATCTGCGGATACCGTCCCTCCAGGAAGGCAAACAGTCCGGCCTCATATTTTGCAACGGCATCCAGGGGCAGTTTGTCCAGAAAACCTCTGGTTCCGGCAAAAAGAATGGAAACCTGTTTTTCCAGGGGCAGGGGCTGATACTGGGGCTGTTTCAGAATTTCCACCAGACGGGCACCCCTTGTGAGCTGACGCTGGGTGGAAGCATCCAGGTCACTTCCGAAAGCGGCAAAGGCTTCCAGCTCACGGTACTGGGCCATATCCAGACGCAGTGTGCCGGCCACCTGTTTCATGGCTTTTTCCTGGGCGGCACCCCCTACACGGGATACGGAAAGACCGACGTTGATAGCGGGACGGACCCCGGCAAAGAAAAGGTTGGGTTCCAGGTAAATCTGACCGTCTGTAATGGAAATAACGTTTGTGGGAATATAGGCGGATACGTCACCGGCCTGGGTTTCAATAATCGGCAGGGCAGTCAGGGAACCTGCTCCCAGTTCGTCATTGAGTTTGGCAGCACGCTCCAGCAGACGGGAATGATTGTAAAAAATATCACCCGGATAGGCTTCACGTCCCGGAGGCCGTCTCAGAAGCAGGGAAACCTGACGGTAGGCGGCGGCCTGTTTGGAAAGGTCGTCATAAATAATCAGCGCATGCTGACCGTTATCCCGGAAATATTCTCCCATGGCACAACCGGCATAAGGAGCAATAAACTGCTGTGTGGCCGGATCGGATGCACATGCTGCAACTACGGTGGTGTATTCCATTGCACCGTGTTTTTCCAGAACTGCCACCACCTGGGCCACAGTAGATTTTTTCTGACCGCATGCCACATAAATACAGTACACATCTGTATTTTTCTGTGCCAGGATGGCATCCACCGCGCAGGCGGTTTTTCCGATCTGACGGTCACCGATAATCAGCTCCCGCTGTCCGCGGCCGACCGGTGTCATGGCATCCACCGCTTTCAGACCCGTGTAGCAGGGTTCATGCACACTTTTCCGGGCAATAACACCCGGAGCGACCATTTCCACACGCCGGGTCTCTTCGGCATCAATGGGGCCTTTGCCGTCAATGGGTTCGCCCATGGCAGTCACGACACGTCCCAGCACCGCTTCTCCGACCGGCACTTCGGCAATACGGCCGGTACGTTTCACGATATCGCCTTCCTTAATACGGGTATCTTCCCCCATAACGGCAATACCCACATTATCCTCTTCCAGGTTCAGCACCAGCCCCAGAACGCCGCCCGGAAATTCTACCAGCTCCAGGGCCATGGCTTTTTCCAGGCCGTATACTCTGGCAATACCGTCCCCCACAGACAAGACAACGCCGGTTTCACTCAGCTCAACCTTCTTGTCATAATCCGTAATCTGTTCTTTGATAATCTGACTTATTTCTTCAGCTCTTAATTCCATTAGACACTCTCACCCCTTTTTAAAGATTCTCGCATATTGAGTAATTGTGTTTTGACACTACCATCCAAAACAAGATCCCCGATTTTTGTAACAATACCACCGATAAGTGAAGGGTCCTGTTCAACTTCGAGTTTTACAGTTTTACCGGTCATCCCCGACAGGGATTCACGAATCTTTTCCACCGTATCATCCGAAAGCGATGTCGCAGACACCAGACTGGCCCGTGCAACCCCTTTCAGCTCATCTGCAAGTTTCTGGTAGAAATCGTTGATACTCTGAATAAAACCGATTCGCCCTTTGTCAAACAGCAAAAGGAGAAATGCTCTCATTACCCCCGACAGTTCCGAAAATTCCACCACCGCACCCAGTACTTTTTTGCGACCGGCAGTATCATAAAGGGGGTTACAGATTGCCTGTTCCAGTTCTTTGCTTTCCGAAACCAGCGCAGAAAAACGTTCCAGTTCCTCCCGGTACAGATCAGTCTGCCCGTCCTCTTTACCGATAAGCAGAAGTGCCTTGGCATACCGCCGTGCTACAGCCAAATTTTTCACTATGCCACCACCTTCTCTAAGTATTCATCCACAAGTCTGTCCTGGTCCTCATCCGTAATTCCGGTCTTCAGAATTTCCTCGGCCTTCACCAGTGCCTTCTCAAGGATTTCTTCCTGCAGTTTCGTTTTCACCTGCTTGAATTCGTATTCAATATTCCGCTTTGCCTGCTCTTCCAGTTTTTGGGCAGCGGTCTCTGCCTCCTTAAGAATTCTGTCCCTGGCTTCATTTCCCTGCCGTGTATATTCTGCAACTATCTTCCCGGCTTCCTGTTCCAGGCCGGCCAGTTTTTCCTGATATCCGGCCAGTTCTTTTTCCGCCTTTTCTTTTTTGGATTCCAAATCGCTTAACTGTTCCCTGATTCCGTCAATCCGGGAATTCAGGGCCTGGGAAACCGGTTTGCGCAGAATAAAAAAAAGCGCAACTGCCAAAACGGTGAAATTCATCACCCGGTAGGTATCTGTTTCCACCCAGCCTTTGGCTTCCTCATGTCCGCCTCCGGATGAAGCTGCGGCAATTCCGCCCGCACACATAAACATCAGCACCGCCGAAAACAGAACCGGTATGACTCCGGACCGAATCAGACAGCGCCGCCTGTTAATCACAGGTTTTTTCATCAAACAGCCCTCCCTAGAATTTTTTTGCCAATTTCGGTTGCAAATGTATCCACCTGCTGCAGAAGCTCCTTCCGTACCGCATCTGCCTCTTTCGCCACATTCTCTTTCATCTTTGCCAAGTCAGCCTGGGCTTTTTCATTGATTTTGCCGATAATATCCTTTTCTTCCGCCTCGGCTGCCTGAATCAGCTTTTCTTTTTCCTGCATCCCTTTGGCCCGTGCGGAACGGATTCCGGAATCGTACTGCGCATCCTTATCCGCTGCATCTTTACCGAAAGCATCAATATTATCTTCCATTCCTGTAATTTTTTCTTTCCGTTCCGAAAGGATATTCCGTATCGGCCGATACAGAATGAGATTCAGCACCCAAATCAGCAAAAGAAAATTGGCAATCTGAATAAACAAAGATCCATCTACACTTATCATACCTATTTTCCCCCATAGAATAAATTAAATCAATCCAACCATTTCAGCACAATACACTGTGCAAACCCAAAATTACAGGCTTTTGTAACATCCGGACAGTGAATTTGTCAAAGGTTTTTTAAAAAATTATACCCGCCTTATCTTTTTTTCTGCCGGTTTTCTGTCCCGAAAATCTGCCCGGACGCATCCCCGGACACATCCCCGGACACATCCGAAGAAGCGGCGGCCGGAATTTTTCCGGACTTCATGCCGCAGTTTCCGTTAAAGGTTGCGCCCGAGTCAATGGAAATCATCGGGGCATAAATATCCCCGTTCACACAGCCCGGCGGATACACCTCTATCCTGTCTCCGGCCTCTATCGTACCATTCACTTTTCCCATAATTATTGCCGCATCCACCGATATATCCGCATGGATTACCGCTGTTTCTCCGATAATCACGGTTCCGTTCCCGCTGTTTATTTTACCGCGCAGATGTCCGTCCAGCCGGATTGTTCCGCTGAACTCCAAATCCCCCTCTATGCGGGAATCCGGGCCCAGAAAACCGGAAACCACTTCATTTTTTTTCTTTTTTTTCATCATATGATTATCTGTTATCCTTAATTCATTCTGACACAAAGCGCCGCATACTGACGTTCATCAGAATACCGATGCAAATCATGATCGTCAGCACAGAGGAACCTCCGTAACTGATCAGAGGCAGCGGCACACCGACAACCGGCATCAGTCCCATTACCATTCCCAGATTAATCACAGCCTGCCAGAAAATCATTGCACAGGAACCGACAGCAAGAATCGTGGCAAATGCATTCCGGCAGTGATATGCAATGTTGAGCCCCCATACAATCAGAATCATAAACAGCAGATGCAGCAGCACACTGCCCGCGAATCCCCATTCTTCGGCCAGAACGGAAAAAATAAAATCCGTATGCTGTTCCGGCAGAAAAGACAGAATATTCTGGGTTCCCCTGTAAAAACCTTTCCCGGAAATCTGCCCCGATCCGATGGCAATTTTGGACTGAATAATGTGATAACCCGCGCCCAAAGGGTCCCTGTCCGGGTTCAGAAAGGTCATAATCCGCTGTTTCTGATATTCTTTCAGAAAAAACCAGCCGGAACCGGCGGCAATGGCAGCAATGATGAGCAGAAAAACAAAGGTGCGTTTTTCAATTTTGACAAAGAGTGTCATGCTTCCGGCAATCAGCAGTACCACCATACCTGTCCCCAGATCCGGCTGTTTCACAATCAGAACAAAGGGGATAAGCACCAGAACAAAAGGCAGGAAAAGATCCCGGAAACCGAGTCCTCCGCTTTTCATTCTCCGGGAAAAACAGCGCGCCAGCACAATAATGACTGCAATCTTGACCACTTCGGAGGGCTGCAGGGTAAAAGGCCCCATTGCCAGCCAGCGGCGGGAACCGCCTGCTGTTTTACCCAGAAAAAGCACCGCCAGCAGCAGGAGAACAGAACCGCCGTAGATCACATAGGCCCATCGGTCCATATATTTATAATCTACGAGAAAAAAAAGGGACATCACAAGTCCGCCCGCTCCGTACCATATCCACTGTTTCAGAAAAAAAATTTTCTGAAAGGAGGAATTGCTGCCGGAAACAGCGCTGCTGAGCACGGTCAGTCCCAGACTGCACAGCATTATCGTCAGCAGCAGCAGTCCCCAGTCAAAATGCTGTATCAGACGGCGGTCGAACATCCCATCATTCTCCGGTTGCTTTTATTTCATTTTCCGACTGCCGGGGATACTGCCCCAGCAGGGCCGCACGGATAAAATCCCTGGCAATGGGCGCGGCGGTTCCGGAACCGTGTTCTCCGTGCTCAATAATAACAGCGACGGCAATTTTCTTTTCCCCTTTGCTGCCGTATGCCACAAACCAGGCATGGGGCTTGTGACGGTCTGCCAGTTTTTTCGAGTAGGACCGGTCCCCCTTTTTCCGGCTGATCACCTGGGCGGTTCCGGTTTTGCCGCTGATATCAACATGCTCAATCCTGGCCAGCCGGGCGGTTCCCCGCGAACCGTTCACCACTTCCCACAGGCCTCTTTTTACAATTTCCAAATGTTCCGGGCGGACCGGAATGCTGCCGATGATCTCTTTTTCAAACGCTTTTACCGTTTCCCCCCCGGCGGAGACCGCTTTTTCAAGCAGAGCGGGACGGTACAGGGTTCCGCCGTTTGCAACAGCCGCAGTCAGCACGGCCATCTGAAGCGGTGTAACCAGATTGTAACCCTGACCGATGGCTATGGAAAGGGTTTCCCCCTTCTGCCAGGGAACACCTGTCCTTTTCTTCTTCCACAGAGCTGTCGGAATCAGACCTGCGGATTCATGGGGCAGATCAATACCGGTCGGCGCACCGAGTCCGCAGGCGCGGGCATATTCTGCCAAACGGTCCACCCCCAGTTTCTGCCCCAGCTGGTAAAAATACACATCACAGGAAACAGCCAGGGCCCCGGTTACATTTACAGTACCGTGCCCGCCTCTGCGCCAGCAGCGGAAAATACGGTCTCCGAAGCGGTAATATCCCGGACAGAATGCCGTACTTTTCAGATCAGCCACTCCCTCTTCCAGTCCGGCCAGGGCTGTGACAATTTTGTAAGTGGAGGCCGGTGGATATTCCCCCTGCACAGCCTTGTTTTCCAGGGGACGATCCGGATTGGAAATCAGTGCATTCCAATCCGGGTAGGAAATCCCTTTGATAAAGCGGTTCTGATCAAATCCCGGCATACTTGCCATGGCAATCACTTTCCCGCTGTCCGGCTCAAGGGCCACCAGTGCGCCGACTTTTCCGCTCAGAAGCACTTCCGCTGCCTGCTGCAGACGGAGATCAATGGTCAGGTAAAGATTATGTCCCGGAACCGCATCCACAATATCCAGCACCCGCACGACCTGCCCTCTGGCATTCACCTCCACCTGCCGGCCGCCTTTTCTGCCCCGGAGAAAAGGCCCGCCGGATTTTTCAATGCCGTATTTTCCCACAAGTTCACCGCCGCGAACCTCCGGATAATTTCCGCTTTTTAATTCCTCTTCATTGATTTCCCCCAGATACCCCAGCAGATGGGAAGCGGTCCGCCCGTGCATATACTGACGCCGCGGTTTGAAATCCACTGCAATCCCCGGCAGGTCAAAATGGTTGGCTTCAATCACTGCCAGCATATCCCTGCCGATATCTTCTTTCAGCAGTACCGGTTTGTATGCCCCTCCCCTTTTTCCCTTCTGTATTTTTTCAAAAATTTCCTTCTCCGGAATTCCGGTATAGCGGGCCAGTTTTTTAACAGTATCTGCAAGAGGTTCAGCATCTTTCAGAACAATACTCAGATCAAAGGAGGGGCGGTTGTCTGCCAGGAGCACTCCGTGTCTGTCATAAATCCCCCCCCGCGGGGCAGCGATACGCTGCAGGCGGATGCAGTTGTTTTCTGAAAGCCGTCTGTATTCTTCCCCCTCCATTACCTGCAGATAAAACAGTCTTCCGATGAGAACCATAAAGACTCCGATAACACAGAACATGGTTCCCGTAAGCCGCTGCCGGTACCATTCCCCCCCGACCGTATTTGTGTAAGGATTCAATGCACCCTCTCCGGAAACAGCAGATTTCCGCCCCCCCGTTTCCACTTTCTGTGAAAAACGGAAACAGCCGTAAATACAAAAGGTCCTGTCAGTCCGCCCCAAAACAGCTGCCAGGCAAAAATGCGGAGCACATGATGCAGGCCCCCGCTTCTGCCCCCCGGCAAAGCATCTGCCAAAAAAACCGCTCCCTCCCCCAGAACACCCAGTATCATAACGGGCGGAAGAAACATTCGGCTATTTATCTGCAAAACTGTCAGTCCCCAGCGAATCAGAAAAAAAAACCAAAGATAAGCTGTTATATAAAGCCCGAAAGGAGCTGCAGAAAGGGAATCCGACAGCAGTCCCATCCCGCAGCCTGCGGCCAGTCCTTCCAAAAAGGGACGGGAAAAAGCAAGAAAAAAAATATAGGGAATAAAGAGATCGTACATTCCAGTGTCTGAAAAAAAAGCAGGTATGACGGCGACCTGCACCCCGGAAAGCAGAACCGCAAAAAAGACATGAAAAAGGCAGTTCATCAGGGAAGCACTTCGGCATTCGGAGGATGGTGAATGACAACAATCACTTCTTCCAGTTTTTCAAAATCGGCATAAGGTTTTACTTTGATTTCCTGAAAAATTCCGCCGGTCCGCCTTACAACATCCGTCACTTCTCCCACCCGCAATCCTTTGGGAAACACCCCGTCCAGGCCGGAAGACACCACCGTATCTCCGATTTCGACTTCATGCCGGAGGAGAACATATTCATAAATGCAGGCCCCGGCAGAATCCCCTCTGACAATTCCCCTTGCGCGGCTTTTCTGCACCAGGGCATCCACGGCGCTGTTTCTGTCAACCAGCAGAAGTACCCTGGCATAGTGCGCCGATACATTGGTGACAACACCGACCACCCCTTCCGGCACCAGCACGGGAAAAGATTTCCGCAGCCCGTCTTTCTCTCCCTTATTTATAATGATACTCCTGTACCAGGGAGAAGGGTCTTTGCCTATCACCTCGGCCGCCAGCACCCTGCTGTCAATCTTTCTGCGGAAGCGGAGCAGATTCCGGAAACGCTGATTGGCCAGTTCCAGTTCGGTACAGCGGTTCCGGGTTTCTTCGGCTCTGCCCAGTTCTTTTTTCAGACGGAGATTTTCCTCCCCCACCGAAACCAGATAAAAATAATCCCGCCAGCATCTCCGGCTTTTGTCAATCAGCATATTTGCCAGTTCCTGAAAGGGGGCGGTTACAGGAAATACCGCTTCTTCAGCTCCGGAAAAAGCCCCCGGATGCCGCAGAGAAAAAAAAAGAATAACAGCATTCAGGGATACAGATGTCAGCAGAAAAAGAATCAGCAGCGTCCGTTTGGAAAACATACAGAATTACTGAATCACAACCTGTTTCAATATTTCGATATTATCCAAAGTCATTCCGGACCCCAGGGCAACGGTGGACAAAGGGTCATCGGTGACAGTAATCGGCAGACCGGTTTCTTCCCGCAGCAGTCTGTCCAGATTTTTCAACTGCCCGCCGCCGCCGGTCAGCACAATCCCCCGATCAACAATATCTGCCGAAAGCTCCGGAGGTGTCTGCTCCAGAGCAATCTTAACCGTTTCCACAATCGCGTCCACCTGCTCTGCAATGGCAAAACGGATTTCCTCGGTATCTATGGTCAGGATTTTGGGAATGCCGGAAACCAGATCCCGCCCCTTAATTTCCATGCTTTCCAAATCATTGGGATCCGGATAGGCATTGCCGATGGTGGTTTTGATATTCTCGGCAGTTCTTTCCCCGATCAGCAGATTGTATTTCCGTTTTATATATTGGATAATGGCCGCGTCCATTTTGTCACCGGCCACCCGGATGGAACGGCTGTACACAATACCGGCCAGGGAAATCACCGCCACTTCGGTGGTCCCCCCCCCGATATCCACAATCATATTGCAGGTCGGTTCGGTGATGGGCAGGCCCGCACCGATAGCCGCCGCCATAGGTTCCTCAATAAGGAAAACCTCTCTGGCACCGGCAGACTCGGCAGATTCTTTGACCGCACGTTTTTCCACCTGGGTAATTCCCGAAGGCACAGCAATAATAATCCGGGGCCGCACAAAAGTCCGACGGTTATGGACCTTATGGATAAAATGACGTATCATGGCCTCCGTCACTTCAAAATCCGCAATCACCCCGTCCCGCATGGGACGGATGGCAACAATATTGCCGGGAGTACGTCCCAGCATATTTTTGGCATCCAGACCTACCGCCAGAATCCGGTCTTTCATCCGGTTATCCGTGCGCACGGCCACAACCGAAGGTTCGCTCAGAACGATTCCTTTTCCCTTTACATATACCAGTGTATTGGCTGTTCCGAGATCAATGGCAAGGTCATTGGAAAAAACACCCAAAAATGCATCAATAAACAAACTCATGTTCCCTCTTTGCCGGACATACGGTTTTCCGGATAATTATTTCAGGTTTCTTATCGGCCGGAGACATTCCCGTGTATTATTCCTCCCTGCCGCCTTCCCCGAATTATTGCCTGAACCCCCGTACAGTGCCCGTCTTTCTTCACTGTTCTAAGAGTTGATGATATATATCACTTGTAAAACAGTTATAGCTATCATAAATATCAGGTCTTTACAAGCAGAAAATGACAGAAACATTTTTATTTCACAAACAGGGTCTCCATTACTGCATTATGCAGGGAGGGACGGAATTTCCGAATCCGGATATTTTCCCGGAAAGGATGCACCCGGTTTGTCAGCAGGATGACAACAGACGAACGTTCCAGGTCCATCCAGAAAGATGTTCCGGTAAACCCCAGATGCCCGACTGTATTTTCAGAAAAATAATCCCCGCAGGATGCCCCCCGCGGCGCGGGTCTGTCAAAACCGAGGGATCGCCCCGTATCACCGAAAGGCTGCAGAAAATACCGGACAGTATCTGCGGAAAACAGGGGGGAAGGATGAAAGTTTCCGAAACATTCCAGCAGATGCTCTGTCAGATGAAATACCGATTCTGCCGTTCCGAACAGTCCGGCATGACCGGCAGCACCTCCCACAGCCCCGGCATTTTCATCATGCACCTCTCCTGTCAGCAGACGTTTCCGCCAGGGGCAGAATTCTGTTGCGGCAAAATCCCCTTTGCGGACAGCATCCCCGGACTGGAAAAACAGAGAAGATATTCCCAGAGGGCCGTAAATATTTTCTGCCAGAAATCTGTCCGGGGGAAGCCGGACCGCCTTTTCCGCAATCCATTCCAGCAGCATAAACCCCAAATCACTGTAAAGGGTTTTTGTTTCCGGCGGGCCGGGCAGTTTTTCCCGGAGGAGCATTTTACGCAGTGCACTCTTCCGTGTTTCGGGTCTGAAAGAATCCAGCTGCAGATAATAGGGACGGTGCGCGGGATAGGCAGCGCTGTGGGTCAGCAGATGACGGATACGGATTTTGGCCTTATCACTTCCGGCGGATTCCGGCAGACAGTTTTTCAGCGTCTGCTCCGTATCCATTTTCCCCGAATCCGCCAGTTTCATAAAAACCAGCGTTGTTGCCAAAGCCTTGGTGAGAGAAGCCAGATCAAACACCGTGTCCTTTTTCATTTTCCGGCCTGTGTAAATATTGGCAAAACCGTAAGCCCGGAAAAAACGGATTTCCCCTTCCCCCGCGGCCAGCAGCACCCCGCCGGGAAAAACCTTTTTCTCTAGGGCCTGCTGCATCATGCTGTGAATTTTCTTCATTATACCGATGATTTCTGCCGGGTAAAAGGGCCGAAAATACACAGTTCCGCCTTTTCCGTATCCATTTCCGCAGCGGTTCCCAAAGGAAGCGGGATGTTGCGCGGACCATGGCCGATATCAAAACCTGCCATCATGGGAATATCATCTTCTCTGAAAATATCCTGGAGCAGACTGTGAATTTCTTTTTCTGCTGCACAATCAGAAAAATTTCCCAGCACGATTCCCCGAATCCCCCTGAAACAGGCAGCCAGCTTCATCTGACTCAGCATACGGTCAATCTTGTAAAGCGGCTCCTTCCAGTCTTCCAGCAGCAGAATTTTACCTTCAAAAAAGGGATGAAAATCCGTGCCGACCATATGGCAGAGGGTTGCCAGATTCCCCCCGGCCAGCCCCCCCCCGGCCCGACCGGAACGGAGTACAAGGGGATTTGCGGCAGGAATCCGCAGCAGACTGCCGGAGGCAAGAGACTGAAAGAAATCTGCCAGAGAATCCTCTGTTTTCAGGGTGCTGAGCATGGGGCCGTGAAAGCAGATCATATGACATTTTTCGCAGAACACAGACAGCAGGGCCGTTATATCACTGAATCCCATAAAAATTTTCGGATGCCTGCGAATCAGATCATAATCCAGCAAAGGCAGAAGACGGAGGGAACCGTAACCGCCCCTGGCGCATAAAATGGCCCTTACGGAATCATCGGCAAAAAGACGGTGAAGAATTTCAGCCCGATGTGCATCCTCCCCTGCCAGATATCCGCTGTTTTGCATCAGTCCCTGCGGAAGAAAAACAGAAAAACCCTGGGATTCCAGAATCCGGCTCCCTTTATGCAGTGTTTCCCTGTCCGCAGAACCGGCAGGTGCGGCAATACCGATTGTATCCCCCTTTTGCAGCAATTCCGGAATATTTACCAGCATTATCTCAAAAACCCCTGTGATCATATTTTTTTCAAACAGATTAAAATAGATTATTGACACAGAAGAGTCAAGCTGATATACAGTCTTTCTGTGTCGGGGCGTAGCGCAGACTGGTAGCGCACTTGAATGGGGTTCAAGGGGTCGGAGGTTCAAATCCTCTCGCCCCGACCAAAAATTTGATCAGAGGCACGTAGCTCAGGGGGAGAGCACTACCTTGACACGGTAGGGGTCGTTGGTTCAAATCCAATCGTGCCTATATTTAAGATTGAATAAAGGAATTCAGAGTTCATCTGAATTCCTTTTTTTATGAAAAACGTCCGCAAACAGACTATGGCTTAAACCACAGGACATTCAGAGCATCATAAACATCCGGATTATCTGTGAGCTTCGGACAGCAAATAATCCCGGATACATCCCTTAATCCCGTAACCTGCATTATTCATACATTCCGGCAGTCTCCCGAAAATAAGGCAAATGCTGAATACCGGCTTTCCCCCGGTTTTCAGCCGAAGCGTGATGATTCGGAGACTTGTTCAGGTTTATGAATAATACAGGGTAAATACCGCTTACCTGACCTGCCGAAGTACGGTTCGGACAAGGCAGGTTTATCCTAATCCGTCTTCAGTCTCTTCTCCAGTTCATCCAGTTTCTCCCTGTCCAGCCCGGTAATCTCTGAAATCTGCTCCTTGTTCAGCAGACGGGAGAGAAGCAGATTCACGGCCGTTTTCTCCAGACCGATTCCGATGCCTTTCTCGACACCGATTCCGATGCCTTTCTCGACACCGATTCCGATGCCTTTCTCCACACCTATCTCCATACCCTTTTCCATACCGACTTCCTCTATGGACTGTAACATTTTCACCTCCTGAAACATGGGGTTTTTCTGTATGAGTTCCCGGAATGTCTTTTCCTCTTCCGGGTTCAGTTGCAGGCTCTGATCTATCAGGGAATACAGCACCGACCGTCTCGGTCCCTGCGGCACTTTGGCAATGCCGTTTAAGGCTTTGGCCTTTATCACCGGACGTTCCTTTTTGGGATAACCCGTCAGCGGCAGATAGGCGGCGGCCAGGGGATTTTCCGGAATTTTTTTCTCAAATTCCTCTGCCGGGATGTGCTTCAGTTTGATAAGACGGTAACTGAATTCACATACCGGGTATCCGAACAGGTCAAGACGGTATGTGTCCTTCACCGGTATTCTCCACTTTGCGGAATCCGTGAACATGGCCACCGGGAAAACCGGTTTCCGGAATTTGAAATGGATTCCGCAGAAGCAGTGGAACATGCGTTTTTCAAAATCCTTCTCCTTTTCAGTCTGCTGTTCCCAGTGGATGAGAATCTGCTCCGCTTTGTCTGCAATAAGAATACCGATGAGAATCAGGGCATCGGTGATCCGCTGCTGGTCTTTTTCGGATAAACCGGGAATTTTCTCCCCGGCCTCCTCAAACAGGGCGATAAGTTCCTTGTCCAGAAATTCAGCGGTCTCAAACTGTATTTTTTCAACCAGTTCAGGGAAAAACAGTTCAAAATACTCCCGCAGAAAAAGCATCAGGGTTTCCTTGTGGCGGATGTCGAAACGGTTTCCGGTCTTTTTCATGATGTCTGTATCTCTCCTTTGTTCATGAGAATAAAATCGGGAGGGGGATGTGTCAAGTATTTTCTGTCTTCTGTCCGAACCGTACTTCGGCGTTTCGGCAATGCTCAACGACCACAGGCTCAGTAACCGGGATTCTCAGGATTTTGGGATGTACCGGGATTTATGACCGCAGTAAGTAGGGTGGGCACGGCTTTTTGTGCCCACCGCATCAAGGCACAAACGCATTGTCTGGTGGCGTATCTGTTTTGAAAACCTGAAACGGTGGGCAACGCTTCGCTTTTGCCCACCCTACATTTGAAATCCGGGAAGTAAGTAGGGTGGGCACGGCTTTTTGTGCCCACCGCATCAAGGCACAGACGCATTGTCTGGTGGCGTATATGTTTTGAAAACCTGAAACGGTGGGCAACGCTTCGCTTTTGCCCACCCTACATTTGAAATCCGGGAAGTAAGTAGGGTGGGCACGGCTTTTTGTGCCCACCGCATCAAGGCACAGACGCATTGTCTGGTGGCGTATATGTTTTGAAAACCTGAAACGGTGGGCAACGCTTCGCTTTTGCCCACCCTACATTTGAAATCCGTGCAGTTCGGAGTTTGTGATATTGTCTGAACCCGGATTCACAGGATTAAGGGATTAACCGGGATTAAAAACGTCTGAACCGCAGATTCCCCTGATAACGCAGATGAACCATGATTTTTCCATCTGCGTCATCATAACCATCATGCTTATCTGCGGTTCGGACAATTTTTCTGTCTGAACCCGGATGAAGCAGGTCTTAAAATCCAGGTTAATCCTGAAATCCGGAAAATCCGGGTTCTGGCAAATGATCAGGATATTCAGGATGGGTGAATTTATCCTGAATATCCTTTAACATTTTTGAAAACAATTTGACTTAGGATTGCTTTATGCTAATCTTTGACTTATAATTCAGGAATAAAAAATACCGGAGGATATTATGTTCAGATCATTCTGTTATAAAATAAAATGCTTATTTGCAAAAGAAGAAGATGTTCTTATTGTTGAAAGAGATGCGTTTGCTCAGGAAATGAAGGAAAAGTTTAATGGAAATACAGAGTTGTTAAAAGCCATCGAACAGGGAATGAATAAATATGCAAAAAAAAATGAATATGTTTCCCTGACGGACTGATCCCGGATATTTTTGATTATAATGGATACAGTCTGCTCAGAAAATTTTGTCAGCATTTTCAAGATATTTGAAAACCGTCTGAATTCTGTTTTTCAGAAAAATACAGAATCTTTAAAAGGGGGAAGTGTCAGGTCTCCCAGAAATTCAATTTATTATCATTATGAAAAAAGACTTGTATCAAAAGAAAAAACTATAATTGATATTAATGTGCTGTATGATAAAGAAACTGATGATTATCTGTACTATACATATAATATTTTTTTCAATAACAACAAGCTGATGTTCCATTATGAACCAACGCATAAAGAACATTTTCAACCCCATATAAATGTTTATGTGGAAGATAAAGAAATGAAAAATCTCAGAGGTGAAGGTATTCACATTATTTCACCTAAATACCACCCCTTTGAAATCCTGAACCTGATTGAAAGGTATTTTGGATAATATATCGTATCACGTTAAAAATCAGTTGAAATCCGGTTCTGAATCATAACTATCCCGGATATCCTGATTCATCTTTCCTCCCGTTCCAAAAATCTGCGCGGAAATGCCTCGGTCCCGCTATGACGCAGATGACCTGTGATTTTTCCATCTGCACCATCATAACCATCCTTATTATCTGCGGTTCAGACAACCCTCATCCCGGTTCAGACAAAAAAAGGGAAACAGAATATACTGTTTCCCTTCAGAAAATAAAAATCTGTCTCTCCCGATCTTCCGGAAAAGAAGATCATTCTATTCCGCTTTCAGCTTCCTCTCCAGTTCATCCAGTTTCTCCCTGTCCAGCCCGGTAATCTCAGAAATCTGTTCCTTGTTCAGCAGACGGGAAAGAAGCAGATTCACGGCTGTTTTCTCCAGACCGATTCCGATGCCTTTCTCGACACCGATTCCGATGCCTTTCTCAACACCGATTCCGATGCCTTCTTCCCGGCCGATGATAATACCTTTCTCCATACCTTTTTCCATACCGACTTCCTCTATGGACTGTAACATTTTCACCTCCTGAAACATGGGGTTTTCCTGTATGAGTTCCCGGAACCTGTTTTCCTCCTCCGGGCTCAGTTGCAGACTCTGATCTATCAGGGAATACAGCACCGACCGCCTCGGTCCCTGTGGCACTTTGGCAATGCCGTTCAGGGCTTTGGCCTTTATCACCGGACGTTCCTTTTTGGGATAACCCGTCAGCGGCAGGTAGGCCGCGGCCAGTGGATTTTCATCCATTTTTTTCTCAAATTCCTCTGCCGGGATATGCTTCAGTTTGATAAGGCGGTAACTGAAATCACATATTGGATAGCCGAACAGGTCAAGACGGTATGTGTCCTTCACCGGTATCCGCCACTTTGCGGAGTCTGTGAACATGGCCACCGGGAAAACCGGTTTCCGGAATTTGAAATGAATTCCGCAGAAGCAGTGGAACATGCGCTTTTCAAAATCCTTCTCCTTTTCAGTCTGCTGTTCCCAGTGGATGAGAATCTG
>JAABRU010000286.1 GCA_011390755.1 Desulfobacteraceae bacterium
AATGTAAAATCAGTTGCCTATAAAGCCTGCCTGCTACGTCTGATTTTATAATATGCTGTTTTTACTGATTCCGGAGTTTTTGACTCTTAATTGGCATTAATAAATGTCTTTCCGGCAATGATCAAGAAAAAAATAATTATTCTTCGGCCGGGCCGGGGTTCAGTTCCTGAATGAGCTGCCGGAACTGATCTGTTTTCATATAATTATCCAGCGCGCCCTGATAATCAATCCACCGCTGCCATACCCGCATCCAGGCCTCATTATGCCAGTACTGCTCCTGATTTCCCCGCCCCTGAAGCCGGTCAATATAATCAATATATTCTTCCGCGCAGCTGTCGCAAAAGCGGTAGGGGACTCTCAGGTTGCGGATTTTTTCTTCCACTTTTTCTTCATCCATCCGGCGAAAGCATTTTTCACAGCGCAGGGAGCGACGCGCCCTTTGAAACAGGCTCCGCACAGCCGCCAGTTTCCGTTTTTGCACCAGCGGGCTATTCAGTTTTCCCGCTTCCCGCAGTTTGTTTTCCAATGATATTATTTCCGCCATGATATACCCAATCCGCTTATGTGAAATGCTGAATGTGAAATGCTGAATGTCATTGACTTAGAAAATTACGGCGTGCCAAACTGAAAGTTTGGCAGTATTTTTCTGAATCATTTCAGTATCCCAAACTTTCAGTTCGGGACTCCGGTAAATCATTTCCGCCTGAAGTCAATGACATTGTGCTGAATGTTGAAGAGACCTGGAAAAAGATAATTCCCCGCTTCATTGTCCCCGGTCCCCCAATGCCATTAAGTTAAGACTCCCCTCCCCCGGTGGGAGGGGAGTCTTAACTTAATGCCATTGCCCTGTCCCCTGTAAGTTCATAGCCGTTTGTACGACCATCTTAAAGAAAAGATAAGATGCCGGTTTTTTCCTGTCAATTGGTTTACAGGGAGAAAGTCCGCTCAGACTGCGCTGATTTTTACAAAAATCATGTCTCCGGCAGTCTGTAACCCAGTTTTTCCGCACTGACTCTTGCAGCCCATCGCAGAAATATTTTCGTATATTTGACTCCGGCAAAATACATACCGGCAATAAAGACCAGATGGGAAAGTCCGTAAGTGACAGGCCCTCCCACCGCAAGAATCAGGGGGTCTTTGGCATAAACCGCCAGCACACCCAGCAGGCTGACCGCGGGCCAGCCAATAATATAACTGAATGCCATAAGAGAAAATCCCAGAATAATCCGGGGCGCAGGGCGTTCTCTGAATGCACTCAGATCGGCCTGATCTGCAACAGCGGAGCGGACAAACCCTGTCTGAAAGAATCGTTTCAACAGATATTTTTTCATATCCTGTAAATTTGCTTGAAGTTTTCAGTATTCCTTTATAAATTATTCGGCAGTGGCTCAAATCCGTTGATCCGGAAATTCTCATCCCCCCGCGGGCCGATGCTGTTTCCTTACAAAAAAAGCTCCCCTCCCCTGAAGGGAAGACTTACGGAGACTGGAAACCTGAAACCGAACACCTGACACCGAACACCTGACACCTGACACCGAACACCTGACACCGGACACCTGACACCGAACACCTGAAACCTGACACCTGAAACCGAACACCTGAAACCTTTTTCAAAAGAGGGGGAGTCTTACGGAAACAGCATTGGAAATTATACTATGATGCACAATATAAAGCAATCATCTATTGAAATGACACAATGCTTTGGGACTATTTTGATAAAATATACTGTATTTCCCTGAAAGAGCGCGAAGACCGGCGGGAAGAAGCAGAAGCCCGGTTCCGGGAAGTCGACCTGCATGACCGGGTGGAGTTTCTCATTGTGGAAAAGCATCCCGAAGACTGCGAACAGGGCATTTATGAATCCCATATGCTTTGCATGGTGAAAGGTATCCATGCGGGTGCCCGGCGTATCCTTGTTTTTGAAGATGATATTGTTTTTGACCGTTTTTCAGATAAAACTCTGGAAAACAGCATATCTTTCATGGAAAACTGCCCGGACTGGCATATGCTCTTTCTGGGCTGCATGGTCAAAAAAAGCCGGAAAACAGATAATCCCTCTGTTCTGAAAATCCGTTACCGAAGTCTGGGGCATGCCTATGCCATTCGCAGAGATTTTGCTGAAAAACTTGTGCAGATTCCCTGGCGGAAAGTGCCTTTTGATGATTTTCTCCGGGATATGGAAGATGAACATATGTACGCGGTTTTTCCCTCTTTTGCTTTCCAAAGCAATTCCCGCTCGGACAATGAAAGGTACCTGCCTTTGGACAGAATCCGCAGAATTTTCGGGGGGCTGATGTGTCTGCAAAAGCAGAATGAATTTTTCCAGAGAAACAGAAATCTCATTATTGCCCTGCATTTTGTCATTATTGCCGTGATTGCGGTAAAATATTTTTTCTGAAAAATACTGCATGTGATCCGGTGTCAGTTAAGGCGATTTCCGAATATGAATGTACCGTCTCACAGACGGAAAGTCTGTGAGCGGGACTGTCATCTGCCGGACACTGCCAAACTTTCCGTTCGGCACTCCTTTGGTATTATCTTTTTCGGAAATCACCCAAGATCCGCCATTTTTCGTACCATATTTTCCATATCATTTTCACCGAAAATATCATTGCTGACAATATCCGCTTCTGCCATGTGTTCGCTTCTGCCGAAAACCGCATATGCAATGCGGTCAATCATGGACATTTCATTCAGGGCTGCTTCCCGGCTCATCTGCGGCGGCCGGATTCCCTGAAGCATCAGAATTTCCATATTGCCTTTGCCCAGATGTTCTTCAAAACTTCGGGCCTGCTGCAAACATCGGAAACACCGCTTTTTGCTCTCCATCAGGGCCTTATACAGGGCTTCTCCTTCCCCGGTTTCACCGAGAAAGCGCAGAACATACCCGAAAAGGCCGGAAATATTTTCTTTTCCCACCCGGTTTTCTTTGGGGATTCTTTCCAGAAAATTGCACAGAAAGGCCACATTTTTTTCATTGGGAATAAAACGGGAATTGCGCAGCCGGACCTTGTAAAACACCTGTTCTTCCTGCGGTATGTGTGCAGCGATTGCCTGTATGAGCCGCCGGTCTGTTTTTTTTGTAATCCCAAGGCGTTTCACAAACCCTTCCACAACCCGGAAAGGAGGGGAGAAATGCAGTTTCTCCCCATCCGGAAAACAGAGGACAAAGGAGGAAATATTTTTCAATATCATTTCGGATATTTTTTGACAGTCCGCATTCTGATAGTCTCCTTCTTCCAGAATTGCTTCCACCGCTGTCTGTATGCTTTCATCCGGAAAGAAAATCAGTTCCAGCAAAGGCGGATTGTCGGCATGATCCTCATCTGTCAGTATTTCCGCAAGTTCATCGGTATCCGATAACGCGCTTCGGATATAATGGATGAGATCCGCATCTGCCTGCAGGCCCTTGCGGAATATATCTGCAATTTTCTGTGCAAGTATTTCACACTGTGTTTTCTGATTCATTTTTTTCATCTCTTTTCCGTTTCGTTGAATCTGTTCAAAAAACAGGTTGGGGTCAGGTGTTCGGGGTTCGGGGTCAGGGGTTCGGGGTTCGGGGTTCGGGGTGAGGTGTCAGGTGTCAGGTGTCAGGTGTTCGGTGTTCGGTGTTCGGTGTTCGGGGTCAGGTGTTCGGGGTCAGGTGTTCGGGGTCAGGTGTTCGGGGTCAGGTGTTCGGGGTCAGGTGTTCGGGGTCAGGTGTTCGGGGTCAGGTGTTCGGGGTCAGGAACTCCGACTTCCTAAATATCAATATGTTAATTCATTGAAAAAGTAAATAAAAAAGGATGGCAAAAGCATCCCATTGACGCAGAAGCAAAGGACTGTTATGCTGAATTACTGTTTTGTCAGAGGAAAACAGGGATCGTGAAAAACAGGCGGAAAGCTATCAACGTATAAAAATTCGGGATAAATAATATGCTGAATCATCAATTTATTTCCTATGAGGGAATCGAACAGCTTCCTTTTGAAAAATTTGTCAGACCCTCTTATCTCAACTATGCCATGTATGTGGTTCGGGACCGCGCCCTGCCTTTTATCGGGGACGGTCTGAAACCGGTGCAGCGACGCATTGTTTATGCCATGAGCGAGCTGGGGCTGCGCAATACAGCCAAATATAAAAAATCCGCACGCACCGTGGGGGATGTGCTGGGGAAATTTCATCCCCACGGAGACAGTGCATGTTATGAGGCCATGGTGCTGATGGCCCAGGATTTTTCCTACCGCTATCCCCTTGTGGACGGGCAGGGAAACTGGGGTTCCGCAGCTTCTCCCAAAGAATTTGCGGCCATGCGTTATACCGAAGCCCGGCTGTCGGCCTATGCGGATGTATTTCTGTCGGAACTGCCCCTGGGAACCGTGGACTGGGTTCCCAATTTTGACGGCACTCTGCAGGAACCTGCCATGATGCCCGCCCGGCTGCCCAATGTTATCCTCAACGGAACCACCGGTATTGCTGTGGGCATGGCAACGGATATTCCGCCTCACAACCTGGGGGAAATCGTGCGGGCCTGTATCCTGCTGGTGGACAAACCGGGGGCATCTCTGGAAGAAATCTGCGAAATCATACAGGGGCCCGATTTTCCCACGGGCGCGGAGATTATCACCCCAAAAGAGGAAATACTGGATGCCTACCGCAGCGGTCAGGGATCAATCCGGATGCGGGCTGCGTATGAAACAGAAAACGGGGATATTGTCATTACCGCCCTGCCCTATCAGGTTTCACCCGAAAAAATCATTGAGCAGATCGCAGCACAGATGAGCGCCAAAAAACTGCCCATGGTAACAGATGTAAAAGACCTTTCGGACCAGGATGAACCGGTGCGCATTCTCATCAGTCTGAAATCCGGGCGCAGGGACAACGGGGCTGTTATCAGTCATCTGCTGGTCACCACAGATTTGGAAAAAAGCCACAAAGTCAATATGACGCTTATTGATCTGGACAAAAAACCCCGGCTTCTGGGGCTGCGGGAAATCCTTCTTCACTGGCTGGAATACCGCAAACAGACCGTGACCCGAAGGCTGGAATTCCGTCTGAACAAAATCAATGAACGCCTGCATATTCTGGAGGGTCTTCTCATTGCCTTTCTGAATATTGATGAAGTCATCCGCATCATCCGGGAAAGTGATGATGCCGAAACAGAACTCATAACAGCATTTGATCTCAGTGAAATCCAGGCCGAATCCATTTTGCAGATCCGTCTGCGGCATCTGGCAAAACTGGAAGAGATGAAAATCCGCGGGGAAAAGGATAAACTGGAAAAAGAAAAAGAGCAGATCCGTAAAATCCTTTCTTCGGAACTGCGCATGAAAAGTCTGATAAAAAAGGAGCTGCGGGAAGATGCCAAAAAATTCGGAGATGAACGCAGAACCCGGATTGTGCAAAGACAGGAAGCCAGAGCCATTCAGGAAAAAGATCTGGGCCCGGTGGAAGCCCTTACCGTCATCCTTTCCGCAGGCGGATGGGTGCGGGCCGCGAAAGGACACCAGATTGATCCCCAGGGACTCAGTTACAAGGCCGGGGATGAATATCTCTGCTCTGTGGCAGGCAAAAGCAACCAGGCCGCTGTATTTTTCGACAGCAACGGTCGCTCCTATTCCCTGCCCGCGCACAGTCTTCCATCGGCACGGGGGCAGGGCGAACCCCTGACCGGCCGTCTGAGTATTCCCGAAGGGGAGCGAATTATCTCTGTGATTATGGGAGAAGAAAAGCAGAAACTCCTGCTGGCCTGCAACAGCGGTTACGGATTCATCACCGAATTTTCCAATTTCATCACCAAAAACACCAAAGGAAAAGTCCTGCTGACAGTGTCGCCCGGTGCTCTTCCCTTTTCCCCCCTGTACCTGAATGACCCGGTCTCGGATTCCCTGGTTTCTGTTACAACGGAAGGTTATATGCTCATTATTCCGGTGCGGGAACTGCCGGAACTAGCCAAAGGCAAAGGCAATAAAATAATACAGATTCCTCCGGCAAGGCTGAAAAAGGGGCTGGAATATGTAAAGCATATGGCCGTTCTTCCTGAAAATGCCACTCTTATCGTTCATTCCGGAAAACGCAGTATGCGCCTGACACCCGGCAGTCTTTCGGATTTTTGCGGAGAAAGGGGAAGACGGGGACGGAAACTGCCCAGAGGATTTCGGAATACCGACCGCCTGGAAATTATTCTGCCGGTAAAGGAAAATCCGGAAACAGAAGAATGCGCGGAATAGGGGCCGGGTTCCGGGGTACTGGGGGCCGGGGACTGGGGGCCGGGGTACTGGGGGCGGGGGACTGGGGGCCGGGGACTGGGGACTGGGGACGGGGGGCCGGGGACTGGGGGCCGGGGACTGGGTACTGGGGACTGGGGGCCGGGGACTGGGGGCCGGGGACTGGGGGCCGGGGACTGGGGGCCGGGGACTGGGGGCCGGGGACTGGGTACTGGGGGCCGGGGACTGGGGGCCGGGGACTGGGGGCCGGGGACTGGGGGCCGGGGACTGGGTACTGGGGGCCGGGGACTGGGTACTGGGGGCCGGGGACTGGGTACTGGGGAGTGAACCCCTGACCCCGAACCCCTGACACCGAACACCGAACACCTGACACCGAACACCGGACACCTGACACCGAACACCGGACACCTGACACCGAACACCGGACACCTGACACCGAACACCGGACACCTGACACCGAACACCTGACACCTGACACCTGACACCGAACACCGGACACCTGACACCGAACACCTGACACCGAACACCTGACACCGAACACCCGACACCC
>JAABRU010000287.1 GCA_011390755.1 Desulfobacteraceae bacterium
GAAGAACCCGAAAACATGGGTGCATGGCGCTATGTAAATGAAAAAATGAATATGGAGATGCGTGTTATTGAAATTCAAATCCTTACGACGTCGTCGTTTATGAAAAAAAAATATCGGGAAACTGCCCCCCCCCCCCCCGCAATGCCCAGGAGATTTTCAAGTGCGGTTTCCAGCCCGCCCAAATCCCGGCGCAGCACTTCCAACGCCGTCACCCTTTCATGCCGTTTTTTCAGAATATCACTGATGATGACCTTTACGCTCATATTTCCCCCTGTGTTATGGTTTGAGAAAAATTTCGGAAAGCCTTACCGAATAATTTATTTTGTTGGGAAAAGTCAAGAAAATATTTTGTAAAGTTTCATCAGTTATTGCAATATATCCTTTTTCCTTCATACATCATTGCAAAAACAGAATCAGGTATGGTACATAAGGAAATATCAGACATTCCCCACAGTAAAGGAGACCATGCCATGAGAAAATTTTCATCCTACGGGCCGGTGGACCGGGATCTGCATTACCATGCGCCCCGTACAGAACTCATTGAAAACGGCTACACGCAGCTCACCGGTGAAAATCCGGAAAAAGGCGGGCATTATATCACGGTCTGGGCACCCCGTCAGGCCGGGAAGACATGGATACTGCAGCAGGTGGTACAGAAAATCCGGGAACAGGGGGTTTTTGAGGTGGCCATTCTTACCATGCAGTCCGCCAAAACGGTAGTCAGTGACAAAGGGATTCTGGAGCTTTTTACCGATAATATGCGGGAGTGGTTTGACAGGGATTTTGAGGATATTACCGAATGGAAAAAACTGCACAGACTCTTTACCCGGCAGTATTTTGAGCGTCCCCTGATACTTGTCATGGATGAGTTCGATGCCATGCGGGAGGATTTTATCAATAAATTCGCAAATGAATTCAGAGATATGTACATAAAAAAGCAGAACGATCCGGAAAAGTCCGCAGGTGAAAAGAGCTGTCTGCTCCACGGTCTGGCCCTGATCGGTGTGCGGAGCGTGCTGGGAATTGAAAACGTGACCGGTTCCCCCTTCAATGTGCAGCGCAGTCTGCGGATTCCCAATCTGAGCTTTGAGGAGGTAAGGGGCATGTTCGCCTGGTATCAGGAGGAAAGCGGACAGAAAATTGAAAAAGAGGTTGTTGAGAGACTGTATTACGAAACCCGCGGGCAGCCCGGCCTGACCTGCTGGTTCGGCGAACTGCTCACCGAGGGCTTTGATGATTATCTTCCGGAAAAGGACAGACCGGTCACTGCGGGGGATTTCGACTATGTGTTCCGGATGGCCGTCCATGCCCTTCCCAACAACAATATTCTCAACATCATCAGCAAGGCAAAGCGGGAACCTTACAGGGATCTTGTTCTTACCCTCTTCAAAACAGATAAAAAAATAATATTCAGGTATGATAAAACCCTTCTGAATTTTCTGTATCTCAACGGTGTGACAGATATTGAAAAAACCGGGGAAAATATGTTTGTCCGTTTTTCCTCCCCCTTTGTGCAGAAACGTCTTTTCAATTATTTTTCAGACGAACTCTTTGACGAAACCGGAAAACTCCGCGAACCCTTTGAGGATCTGAGCGGCACCCTCACGGAAACCTCCCTGAGCATCCGGAACCTCATGCGGCGCTTTGAAATTTATCTGAAAGAAAACCGGGACTGGCTGCTGGCAGATGCGCCGAGACGGAAGGATATGCGGATATACGAGGCCGTGTATCATTTCATCCTCTACCGTTATATTAGCGATTTCCTGGGACTCAGGCGGGCAAGGGTATGGCCCGAATTCCCCACCGGCAACGGGAAGGTGGATATTCTCATAAAATATGCGGATCGGGTCTATGCCCTGGAAGTCAAATCCTATACGGATGAGAGCGGATACAAAGAGGCCCTGTCCCAGGCCGCCGCTTACGGAAAGCAGTTGGGACTGGCGGAAATCTCCCTTGTTTTTTTCGTGGAATATATAGACGAGGCCAACCGGGAGAAATACGAAAAGGACTATGAAGATGAGGAAAGCGGGGTACGGGTGGAAACCGTTTTTGCGGCTACGGGAAACTGAGTTTTAATGTTGAATGGTGAATGGGGCATAAGTCGGTACACAGCCGTTCCGGTTCCGGCAGAATTACAGCGCAGATGAGGTGCTTATGAGAGAACTGAAAGGCAAAGGGCCTTGCACTGACACCCATAAATAATATTACACCTAAAAATTGCAATCCCTATACAGATATTTATGGATAATATTTTGAATTTATGATATATTCGTGCTAAAATTTATTTTAAAATGAGGCACGAAAATCATGAAAAATGTAAAAGTCGAATTTACAGAAAAAAATTTAACCGGTAATGCCGGATTGATCCATTTTGGCAGGTTTATGAAAAAATTGGGTCTGGCCGGGATATTGGAATCCCATATCACTGTTCCCCGTGCCGCTAATGCCGACTATCAGGTATGTGATGCGGTAATAATGCTTATTTTGGGTGTATTGGCGGGTGTGAAACATATCAGTCACATGGCAATATTGAGATCAGACAATGTTCTGCGCTCAATTTTCGTTTGGGAGAAATTTCCGGCAGACACTGCTTTCGGCAGGATATTCCGCCTGTTTTCACATCGGAACTGTCATGAACTTTCCGAAGTGGAAGATATAGTAAGACGGAAGATATGGAAAAATAAATGGTTTGGTCGTGTGACACTGGAATTTGATTCCAGTGTGAAAGGCGTTTTCGGTTCCCGGGAAGGAGCGGAAAAGGGGTATAATCCTTTCAGGAAGGGGCAGAAAAGTTACCATCCGATATTTTGTTTTATTGCTGAAACCCGTGAATGCCTGCATAACTGGTTCCGTCCGGGCAGCACATATTCGGCAGACGGAATTCTGAACTTGTGCAGCCAAAATCTTATTTTTAACTAAAAAATATAATTTTATCAAAATGTTGTATTTAAAAAAGTTTCAAAATCTACAAATTCTCAACATATTGAAATCACTGTATGCCGATAATAATTTATTTGGAAATATTTTTATTGAAATATAATATTATTTTAGATAGTTAAATGTTGAATATTGCAAAAGAACTGCACAAGTTCAGGGAATTGTTGAATTTGCCAAAGAATGCTTTTCCTTTCTTCCCAAAGGGATATGGAAAGTCTTTGTCAGGGCAGACAGTGCTTTCTTCAGCGGTCCCTTCCCTGATTTCCCGGAGAGCAGGGGAGCTTTGTACCTGATAAAAGTGAAGATGAAAGGTCCGGGAACACTTCTGTCAGGGTCAGACCGGAAAAAAATCAGAAATGTCCCCGGATTTGAATCTGCGGAATTTGAATATCAGTGCGCCGGTTGGTTGAAACCCCGCCGTTTTGTTGCTGTGCGGGAACTTGTCAGTATCAAAACGGAAGGTCTTTTGTTTCCTGAGTATGAATACCGTTATTTCTGCTATGTTACAAACGAAAACTTCACCCCCTGGAAAGCGCATAAAACTTATGGCAAACGTTCTGCCGGCGAAAATTGGATTGAGTGGTGTAAAAATCAGATGGCGGCCGCTACGATTCTGACTCAGGATTTCCGGGCCAACTCAGCTATTTTCCAAACCTGTGTACCGGCCTGTAATCTTATGGTATGGATGATGCTGTTGACAAATAAAGACAAATTACGCAGGGAACCCAATACAATGAGGTTTTGGATTATCTGCGTTCCTGCACGCCTCCTGACGGGCAGTCGGTGCTGGGTTCTTAAATTGTCTCAAAATGCTTTTTTCAAGGGAAAATGGGATGAAGTTGAAAATGCTGCTGACCGGTTATGTTTTGAATAATTTTTTCTGATTGTACCTCCAAAAAAATTGAAAGGTGACAGGACGGGTGCGTCTTCGCACTCTGAAAAGGAGTTTAAAATGACCTGAAAATAAAAAAATGATCGAAATTTTCCGCCAAATTTTAACGGACCCGACTTTTTTTTGAAAAAAATAACAGATCCGGACGGGTGAAGTGTCTCGCAGCAACCTCTTTATAGCGATTGCAATTTTTAGGTCAGAGGATTTATTTTTTGCCGGGTCCCTTATATCGGAGGATCGGTAGCCAGTTCAACATACGGAATTCCCCGATCAACAATGGATGTTGACATGATATCGGATTTAAAACAGCAGCATGTCCGAACTTTTGTAAAAATGCTTGAACCATTTTATTATATTGATGAAAATATGATTCTGGAGGCGATTGAAAGACGGTCTTCATTCAATATCATCCATCTCGAAACAATGCTCAAAATTGACATATTTGTTGTTAAAAATGCACCTTACGATGCAGAAACTCTCAGAAGAAGAAGAAAAGACACACTGGATGAGGAACAAAAAACTGCCGAGTTTTATCTCGTATCTCCTAAAGATATTATTCTTAATAAACTTAAATGGTTCCGTTTGGGAGGCGGAGTGTCAGACCGTCAGTGGAATGATGTTTTGGGTGTGCTGAAAGTGCAAAAGAACTCACTGGATAATAACTATCTGAAATATTGGGCATCAGAACTGAAACTTGAAGATTTATTAAAGAGGGCTGTTCAGGATTCAGGCATTAGTAATGAAATATATAAATAATAGTAGGTTGGGTTGAGCGAAAGCGAAACCCAACACCATGATAAAAAATATTGGGTTAGGCCTTCGGCCTAACCCAACCTGCTTACTGAGTTTTCGATTGACCATATTCAAACTTAAGGTTGATTTTAAAAAAACAGATCAGATATTTAACAATTTAAAATAAAAAAAAAGGAATTAAAATGACACAGCTTCTTGCACAGGCATTTGCAGAGGCTTCCAGACTGCCGCAGGCTGATCAGAATATTCTTGCTCAATGGCTGCTTGAAGAACTTGCATCCGAAAGACGGTGGAGCAGACTTTTTGCTGAATCACAGGATTTGCTGAGTCAGCTTGCGGACGAAGCGGCTGAAGAGTTTGAACAGGGCAGAACAAAACTGCTGGAACCTGAAAAACTGTGATTATTTCCCCATACGACAGAACGTTTCCGCAAAGCATTTGCCGAGTTGCCGGAGCATTTGAAAAAACAGGCAAAAACTGCTTATAAACAGTTCCGTTAAGACCCTTATCATCCGAGCCTTCATTTTAAGAAAATTCATCAGGAAAAACCTGTTTATTCTGCCAGAATAAGTGATAACTACAGGGCTGTCGGGATAAAAAAAGGCAATACTCTTATCTGGTTCTGGATAGGTCCGCACCCGGAATATGAGAGACTGCTGTATCGTCTATAAAAAACCTAACCAAGCGGTCAAGCGGACGGCGGAAAAAGCCCCGCCGCCGCTTACCTTGTCGTTGTACGGAAGCCTCCGGCAGGAAAGCCCCGTAACATAGCGGATAAATTAAATATATTTTATTGCAGTCAGATATATTTTATTAAAAGGAAACAGGATCATGTCTGACGGAAAAGTCATCGGATATCTGGCGTATGTAACGAAAATACAACTGATCTGCGACGGTGATTCCTGCATCACAGCCGGTTCCCGTGAGAAAATGAAAGAATATATCCGCAGGACGACCCCGCAGGTGCTGAACAGTGTGACAATAACAAAGGCCCGTTTCGGAGACATTAAACGGGGGCTGAACCCCGGCGCCGCCTGCAGTTTCGACGAAGAGGCGTACAACCGTTTTTATCCTTTGGCGAAAAAAAACGGCATACAGGCCGGACCGGAGGACTTTTCCGGAGAACCGCCGGACGGTTCCCGTTCCGGTCCTCATTTTGTACGGGTACAGAAAATGCCCCTGTCCCGCAACTGAAAAAGGAGGATTCCCGTGCCCTCGTACATTTCCATGCTCAGCCTGTACAGTCAGAAGGTGATATACGGTCTTCTCTTTCAGGCCGTCGCACAGACCCTGCTGTGCTTCGGAAGGGACCCGAAGCACCCGGGCGCCGAACCCGGATTTTACGGCATACTGCACACATGGTCGCAGACCCTCACCCCCCATATTCATATCCATATCATTATCACAGCCGGGGGACTCACGGAAGACGGTGTATGGAAAGAGAAAAAGCACGGAAAGAAATTTCTCTTTCCGGTACGGGCCCTTTCAGAGGTATTCCGGGGAAAGTTTACTGAAGGACTGAAAAAACTGTATTATGACAGTGAACTGAATATTCCGGACAGCATGGGGGAAATCAGCACCCCCGAAGGTTTTGAAAAACAGATAAGCACCCTGGTAAAAAAATCATGGAAGGTGTATTCCGAACCCCCCTTTTCCGGACCGGAGGAGGTTGTCCGTTATATCGGAAGATACACCCACCGCACCGCAGTAAGTGACAGCCGCATCCGCCGCTTTGAAAACGGGGAGGTCACATTCTCATACCGGGACGGCCGGGAAAAGGATCCGGAGAAAAAATACAAAGAGATGACCCTGTCTTCGGAGGAATTCATCCGCAGATTCCTGTATCACATCCTCCCGTCCGGATATCACAGAATCAGAAACTTCGGATTCCTTTCCAACGGAAGAAAGCATCAGAACATTGAAATCATAAGAAAACAGCTTCCGGATGCGGAAGAGACCGTCATATCCGGAGATGATGAGGATGAGGGAATCACCTGCCCGGTATGCGGAAAAGGAAGGATGAGAACCTTTTTATCCGCTGACATGCACGGACGGTTAAGGATATCCGGTCCGGACATATCCGTCACCGTTCACAGGGACACATCATGAAAAAATAAGGAATAATATCTGATTATCATGGGGACAGGTTCCCGGCAGTGACAGTA
>JAABRU010000019.1 GCA_011390755.1 Desulfobacteraceae bacterium
CCCTACAACGTCACTTAGCCATGTCTCATAAAATTTGCGTATTCCAAAGGATTTTATGAGATATAAATCTGTGCAGAACAGACTGACAGAAATGATTGCCGGATATAATCTCATAAATATGCTTTGTTACAGATTATTATCCTGTAATCAGTTCCGGATTTGCCAAATTATTCCGGAATATGTCTAAGTGACGTTGTAGGGTTACTGCAAAAAACTGATTTGTGAATCATTCAGGGCAGGGAACCGGGAAAAGATAATTCTCCCGTTTCATTTCAGCAGCAGAGAATAAACAACTGTCCGGCCTGTTTCTGCCGGACAGTTTCAGAAGGTTTATTTTTTTACCGGGCTCCTTACACTTGGCAAAAAGATTGTAAAATAAAATATTTTCCTGTATAATATCCTGTATTCATGAATATCCGGGGCGGTCACCGTTTAACTTGTTCATATTTTAACCCTATTATGATACAGTATGAGGGCGGGTGTATAGTCCCCGTGGGAGGGTGAGAAGTTTTTAATTACAAACCCTGTTTCTTCCCTCCCATGCCGGGGGCAATGCTGCTGACTTAAGAAAAACCGGAGTGCCGGACTTGTCGTTTGGCAGATTTTTTTCTAAATAATTTCAGTATGTCAGACTGTAAGTCTGACACTCCTCCGACCTTAAGGTGTCAGCATTGCCCGCCGGGGCGTTTGCTGCTTATCCCTACAACGACACTTAGGATTGAAAGGCAATAATTTCAAGTAGTTAGTCTTGAGACTGCTTTTATTAAAATCATATAAATTCAAGTACTTAATTGCTAAGTGTCGTTGTAGGGTTATGTCAGTGACATTGTAATTAAAGTAACAGAATGTGTACCGGCAGAGGTGACACAACCGGAATATGCTGCGATCCGGTTTACAAAGTCTTATTTTCCGGCAAGAGGTGTATTGTGAACAAATGGTTCAAATCAGAAAAATCTGTACGCTGTATGACCCCCCTGTCATTATTCCTTCTGCTGTTTGCATGTATTTTATTATATGAAAGTCTGTGTCTGATAAAGGAATTCCGTTCTCTTGCGGCAGAATCTCTTTCCCTGCATACAGAAGAATTATCTGAAATCAGGACAAAAAATTTTTCTGAAAAAACCGAAGAAATCATTTTATACCGCCGGAAGCATTTTCTGACTTCATTCCTGCTTATACTGCTGGGGATAATGGTTTTCAGTCTTTTGTTTTCATTAAAAGATTTTGTCCGTAATACAGAAGATGATTCGGCAGAAAAAAATTCCGGTCAGGATCTGCCCGATGAAAATGAAGAAAGCGGTTTTCCGGATTTGCTCCTGGCTGAACCCGCCCCGGATCATTCGGATAATCATGTAACCCTGCCACTGCGGCAGACAGAAGAGTCCAATCCCTCTTTTGAAAAAATGTTTGATGTTCTCCAAAAAATCAGTGAACCGGACAGAAAAAATCATGCAGAAGGCGGTGAAGAGCAGGATGATTTTTCAGAAGATATGGATTTGATTGAAGAAGAGACCGGGACCCTGGCGCATTCCTACAGCAAAATGGTGGAAGCACTGCAGAAAATCAATGAGCTGGAAAAAAAGCATTCCGTTGAGCTGGCCAACGCCAATGAAATGCTGGAAAAAGAGGTGACAGAGCGGGAACGCGCGGAAAAGGAAATCCGCTATCTTTCCCGGAAACTCATCAGCGGCATTGAGGAAGCCCAGAAAAAACTGGCCCAGGACCTGCATGATGAATTCGGTCAGACCCTGGCCGCCCTCCATATGGGGGTGGAAAATTTATGGAATACCATGCCGGAGCAGCAGGACAGACAGAAAGAGAATTTTGACCATCTGATTGATCTGATAGAACAGTTGGGAGACAGAATCCGGAGCATTTCCTCGGATCTCCGGCCGGATCTGCTCGATGATCTGGGACTGATTCCCACCCTGGAATGGTATATTAAAGAGTTCATGGAACAAAGACCGGATATCCGTGTTTTTTTTCAGGCCATCGGATTTAAAAAAAGACTGAGTTCGGAATTTGAACTGATTCTCTACCGGATTTTTCAGGAAAGCCTGAACAATGTTGTCAAACATGCCAAAGCCGAAACTGTGAATGTTATGCTGACCTACAGTTTCCCCAAAGTCATCCTGATGATAAAAGATAACGGTACCGGTTTTGATACTTCGGTCAGATCCGGCGGTATCGGTCTGATCGGTATGCGGGAACGGGTGGTTTCCGTACAGGGGAATATTGACATCCGTTCCGAAAAAGGCAAAGGAACCGGTATCCGTGTGACCCTGCCGGTGTCTGCGGAAAATCAGTAATGATTTGTATGCCATTACTCAAAAGATTTCCGGTTACCCGGGTTTCCGAAAAATGCCCGGATATTGGATCCCCCCGGAAAATGTGGGGAAAAATCTTTTGAGCAAAGGTATATGTGTTTGAAAAGTCCCACCCCCACTGTTTTCCCCTTTGCAAAAAGGGGAAAACAGCATTTTCAAACATGCCCCCGGGCAGTCACTTTCTTTCAGCAGTAAAACAATACAAAAACCACTTTCGGAATGTTTCGGAAACCGGAGCGGATAAAGGAGGATAGGATGAGCAACATCAATGTACTGATCGCAGACGATCATTCAGTGGTACGGGAAGGTCTGTGCAAACTGATTGATGAACAGAAAGATATGAAAGTTCTTGATACGGCCGCAGACGGTCTGAAGGCAGTCAAAAAAGTCAAGGAACTCAAGCCTGATGTGGCCCTGCTGGATATTCAGATGCCGGAACTCAACGGTCTGGAGGCCGTCGGTCTGATAAAAGAAGCTGTTCCCGAAACCCAGGTCGTGCTTCTGTCCATGCATAAAAAAGATGCCTATGTGCATCAGGCCCTGACAGCCGGTGCAATGGGCTATGTGCTGAAAGCCTCCCCCACTACGGATGTGCTGGAAGCCATCCGCGCTGTTCACCGGGGCGAGTATTATCTGAGTTCCAAAATCAACTCCA
The DNA here is from genome assembly GCA_011390755.1 of Desulfobacteraceae bacterium. Lineage (GTDB taxonomy): Bacteria > Desulfobacterota > Desulfobacteria > Desulfobacterales > Desulfococcaceae > JAABRU01. Next base: position 2,983 of record JAABRU010000019.1, read on the forward strand.
AACTTATCACAGCCTTTCTCAAAAGCCGCACGGAAAAACCGCCGGTCAGCGGATATGATCTTTTGTCCGAGCGGGAGCAGCAGGTTTTCCGTCTGCTGGTAGAAGGAAAATCCAGTGCGGAAATTGCGGATATCCTCTGCATCAGCCCCAAAACCGTGGAAAAACACCGTGCCAATACCATGAAAAAACTGGATATACACAATATGGTTTCCATGGTGAAATATGCCATCAAAATCGGCATCATCGGTCCTGAACTCTGGGAAGAGTGATATACTTACAGATATATGCAGATGAACTGATACCGAAATTTTAGCTTAGAGCCTATCCGAAAACCTGTTTCCCGATGTTCGGCCCCCCTGCTTTTACCGGGTTAAAAATCGGTTTCGGAGGTTTTCGGATAGGCTCTTAACAGCCTGAATTTGAGAATTTCAAAACCATTGATGGGTATCAGTTCACCTGCAAAGGACTATAGCACCGTCATAATCCGAACTTTTAAAATTCGGTTCAGTCTGTACGGAATTTGAATAAAACCGGTTTTGAAAAGCGCAATTTATACCGGCGGACAGTATATTTTGTTTTCCGGAAGGCCGGCAGTAGGAAAAATCTACCTGCGGAATACCTTTTCCTCCCAATTGATTTATTTTCGGGTTTATCTTATTTTTACACAAAAGCGGATTACCCGGCAGAAAAACCTCTGTCTTTTTTTGGGGGAGAGGATCGGTTTGAGGGGAAAAAGACAGTTTTTCCCCCTTTTCCGGTCCTCTCCCTTTCATCTGCTGAAAGCGAATATATTGGGAGACAAAATGGATAAAATCAGGATTCTGACAGCAGACGATCATGCAATTGTGCGGACAGGAATCCGCAAAGCCCTGAAAAATACAAGCGGTATGGAACTTGCCGGAGAAGCGGAAAACGGCAGGGAAGCCCTGGAAAAAATCAGAATTCTGAAGCCGGATATCGCCCTGCTGGATATTGTCATGCCGGAGATGAACGGCCTGGAAGTGCTGCACCGGCTCCGCAGACAGGGCACAGGTACACAGTGCATCATCCTGTCCATCCATAAAAATGATGCCTATGTTTATGAAGCATTTGCAGCCGGGGCTTCCGGTTATCTGGTGAAACCTTCTTTTTCACACGACATTATCAAAGCAATCCGTACCGTTTCAGAAGGTGAAATTTACCTGAGTCCGAGAATTGATTCCAAATTTATCCGCAGTTTTGTCCGAAACCGGGGGCAGCAGACGTTCACTCTTCCGCATATTTCCCAGATTTTTTCTTTATAGCTGTGATGTTTGAAAGACTCACCGGAGGGAGGGGAAAGGGGTGTTCGGTGTCAGGTGTTCGGTGTCAGGTGTTCGGTGTCAGGTGTTCGGTGTCAGGTGTTCGGTGTCAGGTGTCAGGTGTCAGGTGTTCGGTGTCAGGTGTTCGGTGTCAGGTGTTCGGTGTCAGGTGTCAGGTGTTCGGTGTCAGGTGTTCGGTGTCAGGTGTCAGGTGTTCGGTGTCAGGTGTTCGGGGTCAGGTGTTCGGTGTCAGGTGTTCGGTGTTCGGGGTCCAGGGGGTAGGGGTATTGCGGGATAGTGAAAGTAATACCAATCCCATTTAATAATCTGCCATCGGATTCGTTAGTAAATGAGCATTTGCCGGACTTTTGTATGGAAGGTTATTTATCGGGATTGGTATAATATCTCCTGATTTCTGAAGTTCAGGAGCCATAAACGGTAATCGAAGTGGAAGGTTTCCCGGTTGATCCTTACTGTGGTAAGCAGCAGCTGATCCCCGCTGAGGAAAAAAACAGCACCTTTTTGTGAAAAACGATCCAAATAAGACTCCTCCGTACCGGTCACAGGATTCCGGATCATCAGTTGGGCCTGCGGGGAGGTCTCTGAGGTGTGAGAGAAAAAAGCCATCCGATCTCCCTGAAAGGAAAAAGACGGGGGGGCATTGCCTCTCATATTTTCCAGCAGCACTTCGGCAGAACCGTTCACAGATATGCTGAGGATTTTTTTATAACCCTGACTGCTGGCTGTGGAGATCAGTGCACAGACTGTACCCGTCTCCCATGCAGAAGCATACAGACCGATTACCTCAACATCATTTTCCTCCAGTCTGTATATTACCTGTGATACGGAACTGTGAATATCAAAAGTATCAATCTGTTTCTGACTTCTGTTATAAATCAGCAGTGTATCCTCATCCGCCCATGCGGGCATCCGGTTTTCGCCGATATAGTAAGCGGGGAGAAACTGTAAAATTTCACCGCTGCCCGCATCCAGAATCTGTACAGGTACGGCAGAAGCGATCGGGGAAACCGCCAGATAGGCATCATCGGGTGAAAAAACAGCCGCTCCCGCTTTTATCGGCACAGACAGAATTCCCCCGTTTTTTTCGCTTATATCAAAAACAGTCAGTTCTTCATTTCCCTCCCTGTCTTCGTTTATTGTCAGAATTTTCTGCCCGTCCGAAGACCAGGGACTGGCAAGCTGATTCAGATATACCGGTTTATCTGATGCGCTGTACTGTCTGGGAAAACGGATTCTTTTACCGGAAGCAGGGGAAATCTGCTCTGTTTCTCCGCTTTGCCTGTGATACACATAAAGATTCGTCTGAAATCCGTCCTCTTTATCTTCCAGAATGAGGGCAATACGGCCGGAGGCAGGATGGGGATATACATCCTGTAAGCTTCCGGATAGGATGATTTCCTGATAAGGGATTTTTTTGGAAAAAATTTCCCCCCTGTCTGCTCTGGCATAATAATCTTTGTAAAACTGCTGATGCATCTGCCTCGGCAGGGTTTCACTTTTGCATCCCCCGTCCAAATGCGCTGCCTCATGGACCAGGGTTGCCCCGATATCCACATCACTGCGGTTTTTGGTTGCAATTTCAATATAACATTCCCCCGGCTGACAGATGGCATATCCCAGTTTTCCGTCAGCAGAAGCACTGCGGTCGTCATAATAATCTATTCGGCCCACATGATCCCGCACATATTCCAGCCATCCGGCATATTCCAGAATTTCTCTGTGTTCTGCCCGCAGATCCGGTGCCCCGCTTTCACTGCATCCTTCAAAGGCGTATTCCAGCGCATCATCCCCGCCGCAGGAGAAAACCATCATGCAGAAACATATCAGAATAAGAGGAAATGATTTCATTTGCTGCCTTTCATACATAAGGATAACGGAAAAGACCTACCATAGCCAGGGCCAAAGCGTCCGAAGCATGATAGGGGCGGATGCGGCTTACCGCGTTGAGCCTGTGCCGGACTGCTTTTTCCAGCTGTGCCTTGTCCGCATTGCCGCTGCCGGATAATACCTGTTTTGCCTCCCTTACGGAAATTTCTTTTACAGATGTATTACTGTGCCGTGCGGCCAGCAGAATAACCCCGCTGACTTTTCCCAGCAGAATACCGGATTTTGGGTATTTTTCCAGAGAAAAAACATCTTCCAGTACCATGAGATCCGGTGTTTCATCACGGAGTACGGATAAGACCTGCGTATAAATATGATCCAGTCTTTCGGGTATGCCCTGTGCTTTGGAAGTCCGGATACTTCCGTAAGAAAAATTTGCGGTGTTCAAACCATATCCCTGTACCAGTCCCACACCGGTCGCAGCAAGCCCCGGATCAATTCCTGCAACTTTTATCATATGTTACACTGTCCTGCAGCAAAGAATCTCAGTAGATCGAAACGTTTCCGGAGGAGTGCAAAAATTGTATTTTTGCATGGGGTAACCGGGAGATGCCGGGAGATGCGGCGGTGCAGAAATACAGTTTCCGCACTCCGGGGCAGCTGTAAAACCGTATCCGGGGGAAACTTTTCGATCTACTGAGTCTTCCAAATAAAGGGTCATGAGCCATGACTCACAACGAAGCATGAAAGTTTCAACCCGTTCCCGGGCTCCGCCCCAATGCCGTTAAGTAAAGGGCGGAGGAGTCCCGAACGTTCGGCGGAGCGTTCGACTGAGCTCACGCCGAAGTCTCACGTCGGGTCTGGCAGTTTGGGACACTGAAATGATGGGAAAAATCCGGCCGGAATTCCGTTTCACTTCATTTTGGCACTCCAAAAATTCCTTAACTCAGAGCCTGTCCGAAAACCTGTCTTTTGGTATTCTGAACCCCTGTTTTCACCGGTTCCAAAAATCGGTTTCTGAGGTTTTCGGATAGGTTCTTAATGCCATTGGGGCTCCGCCCGGGAACGCATCCCCCGGAGCAATGGCATTAAGTTAAGACTCCCCTCCCACCGGGGGAGGGGAATTTTCGGCTTAACTTAATGCCATTGATCCCCCGGAGGCTCCGCCTCCGGCAGTGTGTGAGGCAGAGCCTCACCCAGTGCATTCCCGGGCAGAGCCCGGGAACGAGTCAACGAGTCAGAAAATGGCAAATCAGATTTATCACCCTCCCCCTGCTCCCAATACTGTTGACTTACGGTCGGAGGAGTGCCGAACTGAAAGTTTGGCAGGCTGAACACTTCACACCTTTTTTCTGTATTGTCAAGCGATTCGGACCACTGCACATTACACATTTTCCTGAATTATTTTCACAACCATATCCCCGAACTGCGTGGTGGAAAGAATTTTTTCCGGGCTCTGTTCCGGCAGCATCAGATCCCGGGTGCTGAATCCTCTTTCAAAAACAGCAAAAAGGGCATTCCGGATTTCTTCTGCTTCTTTGGGAAGATTCAGACAGCGGTCAAACATAAGGGCCGCACTGCCGATCATGGAATAGGGATTGGCGATATTTTTCCCGGCAATATCCGGGGCAGAGCCGTGCGCGGGTTCCACATAGCTCTTTTCCGGGCCGATACAGGCCGAAGGCATGAGCCCCAAAGAGCCGATAATGCCGCCTGCCTGGTCTGTCAGTATATCCCCCTGCATATTTTCAATCAGCACCACACCGTTAAACTGGCAGGGATTGATCACCAGCTGATAGGCGGCATTATCCACCAGCATGGATTTACAGGGGACATCAGGATAATCCTTTGCCGTATCTTCCACAATCTCTTTCCAGAAACGGGAGGTTGCCAGCACATTGGCCTTATGGATGTTCACCAGAGGGAGATGCTGTTTCCGGGCTTCTTCAAATGCAACAATGGCAACTCTTCTGACCTGTTTTTCCGTGTAGGTGCAGTCATCTTTGGCATATTTCATGCCGGTGGTCTTTCCTTCGATCTTATCTCCGAAATAGATGCCGCCCACCAGTTCCCGGATCATCAGAATATCCAATCCCTGCGAGATGATTTCGGGTTTCAGGGGGGAAAAAGCAGCCAGAGAAGCGGGCAGACGGACGGGACGAAAATTGGCAAAGGTGTCATAACGGTTCCGCAAAGGCAGAATCGCCCCGATTTCCGGACGGTGCTCCTGGGGAATCTGATCCATCTGCTCTACAGCAAGTCCTACCGGCCCTTTGATAATCACATCGGCCGCATCGCATATTTCTTTTGTTTTTTCCGGAAATGCCGAACCCTCGGAAAAATATGCACCTGCCCCGAAAGCAGCCGGATGCAGTGTAAATCTGTGCCCGTATTTATTTTCAACAGTTTTGATTACTTTGACAGCTTCCCCGACGATTTCCGGGCCGATGCCGTCTCCTTCCAGAACAGCGATTGTTTTCTGCATGATTTTTCCTTTTAAAATGTTTGGTAGTGGGTCAAATCCGTTGATGACGGTCTCCCCTCCCCTGGGAAGGGGCCGGGGTGGGTGTAAACATCCGTTATTTCCCCCCTCCCTCCGGGGGATGGGAATATTCGGATCAGCGGATTTGACCCACCACCAAATGTCAGTATATCGAAAAGTTTTCCCCGGATACGGTTTTACGACTGTCCCGGAGTGCAAAAATTGTATTTTTGCAGGGCCCCGGCTCCCCATGCAAAAATACAATTTTTGCACTCCTCCGGAAACTTTTCGATCTGCTGAATGTTTAATGTGCATCAAAGTATTTTTACACATATAAGAAAGTGCATTTCAATGCAATACATTTTACAATAACAATATCAAACACTATAGAAACAATCTATTTCTGCATAATTTGCTATCAGAACAAACAATTTGACCTTTTGTCTTTTTCCGTGCCATATCTGACTTTATCTTTGGATTGGAATATTCGGATCAACAGAATAATCTTAAAGGAGAATTTATGTCTGAAAGTTATCGGGAGATGTGGGAAAAACTGAATCTGGACCTAAAAGCCCATGACGGTCTGCTGGAAGTGCTGGGAAAATTTTACGGGGATATTTATATGAGCCAGCAGGGCCGTCTGCAGGGGATGGAATATCTGGATTTCGTGCTTTCCGAAGTGCATGGTCTGCGGATTCAGGAACTGCAGCAGGCCAAGGCATCCGGCAAAAAAATTGTGGGAACCTTCTGTGTTTTTGTTCCCGAAGAACTGACCCTGGCCGCGGATGCGGTGCAGGTGGGATTATGCGCGGGTGCAGAAGCGGGTATGGAGGAAGCAGAAAAAATCGTTCCCCGCAATACCTGCGCGCTGATCAAATCCTTCATTGGTTTCAAACTGGCCCGTCTGTGCCCTTTCACCGAATCCTGCGATATGGTAGTCGGGGAAACCACATGCGACGGAAAGAAAAAGGCCTATGAATCTTTTGCCGATTATGTTCCCATGTATGTAATGGAAGTACCGCAGCGGAAAAATGACCGGGATCGGGAATTATGGAAAGCCGAGGTTCTCCGCTACAAAGAAGAACTGGAAAAACGGACAGGGAATACCATCACCGCAGAGAAACTGAAAAATGCCATTGGGATCTGTAATGACCGCCGCCGTGCCCTGCAGCGGCTGAACCGGCTCCGTGCGGCTTTTCCCGTGCCCATTTCCGGCAGGGATGTGCTGCTTATCAATCAGATCAGTTTTTATGATGATCCGGTCCGTTTTACAGGCAGTATCAGTACACTCTGCGATCAGTTGGAAGAACGGATAAAAAAGAAAGAGGGAATTGTACCGGAGAATACCCCCCGGTTTATGCTTTCGGGCTGCCCTATGGCGGTTCCCAACTGGAAACTGCCTTATATCATTGAAAGTGCAGGGGCCGTAGTGGTCGGTGAAGAATCCTGTATCGGTACGCGCAACACCCGCGATTTGGTGGATGAAAGTCCGGAAACTTTGGAAGGTATGATAGATGCGGTGTGCGAACGGTATATGAAAATTGACTGTGCCTGTTTTACCCCCAACAAGGAACGTCTGGACAATATTACAGAAATGGCAAAGGAACTCAAAGCAGACGGTGTCATCCATTATGCCCTGATGTTCTGCCAACCCTACGGACACGAGGTTTTCAAAGTGGAAAAGGCTTTGAAGGCGGAAGGCATACCCATGCTTTCCCTGGAAACCGACTACAGTATGGAAGATATGGAACAGTTGAAAACACGGGTGGAGGCATTTCGGGAGATGACAGGCTGATGATTGCCGGAATTGACATCGGTTCCCGATCTGCAGAAATTGTACTGCTGGAAAAGCAGAAAATTGTTCATCAGGACAGACTGCCCACGACATTTGAGCCGCTTTCCCAGGTGCGCAGACTTCTGGGAAATGTTCAACCCCTAAAAATTGTGGGCACAGGATACGGACGGAATCTGCTGACGGAGGCAGATATTGCATTTCCCGTTGAAACCATAACGGAAATCAAAGCCTATGCCATCGGAGCAGCTTTTGTATATCCGCGGGCATGCACCGTGCTGGACATCGGGGGGCAGGACACCAAGGCCATTGCCCTTATGCCCGGCGGGAAAGTGGCAAAGTTTGAAATGAATGACCGGTGCGCAGCCGGAACCGGGAAATTTCTGGAACATCTGGCCGCTGTGTTTCAGATACCGGTTCCGGAATTCGGTTCCTATGCACTGGAAGGAGACCGGGAACTTTCCATTAACAGCATGTGTACGGTATTTGCCGAAACCGAAGCTGTTTCTCTCATGGCGGGGGGACAGAATCCCCGGAATATTGCTTTGGGGCTTCACGCTTCTGTGGTGAAAAGAACGGTAAACATGCTCCGCCGGGTGGGTTTGAAATTTCCTCTCGTATTTGCAGGCGGGGTGGCGCGTAATCCCTGTATTATTCATCTGCTGGAAAAAGCACTGGGAGCCCCCCTTCTCATTCCGGAAGAACCGGACATGCTCGGTGCCCTGGGTGCCGCATCCTTCGGAGAATCATCCGCAGCGGAAAGAGATAAGTGACAAAATCCCCTTTACTGTCTTTCCGGCCGCCTTGCGGCAATGCTTACATTTTCCGCACCGCCCAGACGGCACTCATCCAGCACCTGAATTACGGTTCCGGTTTCGCTCATTGTGTCGGCGGCAATCATGACGGATGCTCCGGGTGATTTTGCCATAAAATTTTTCATGGAATGCCGGATCGAGCGGATGTCCACCGGTTTGCCTTCCATAAAAATTCTCCCTTCTGCGGTGACTTCCAGCAGCATACTGATTTTTTCTTTGGCTGCTGCGGTACGGGCCGAAGGTCTCTGAATTTCCACACCGCTTTCTTTGACAAAGCTGGTGGTGACAATAAAAAAGATAAGCAGAATGAAAATCATATCAATTAAGGGGGCCATATTGATTTCCGCCCCCCGGCCGCGGCGGTAGCGGCTGCTGCGCATCCGGTTCATAAGTCCTCTTTCAAAACTTTATTTGGCAGTGGGTCAAATCCGCTGATGACGGTCTCCCCTCCCTGAGGGAGGGGGGTTTTCAACGGATTTGACCCACTACCCTTTATTTATCATTTAGCACAATATCATTGACGTAAGGCAGGAAAACCCTTCCCCGGCAGAGGAGGAAAAGAAACAATACTTTGTACAGTGTTTCAGAAAATATTTCTGGGATAGGCAGGGGTGAAGGCACTGAACCCCAACATCCTGAATATGCCGGGGTCTGTTCCTCACCCCAAGCCTGCAGGAAACGCCACATCTGTTTTCTTAAACATTATCAGCAGATCGAAAAGTTTCCCCCCGGATACGGTTTTACGGCTGTCCCGGAGTGCAGAAACTGTATTTCTGCACCGCCGCATCTCCCGGCTGACCCGTGCAGAAATACAATTATTGCACTCCTCCGGAAACTTTTCGATCTACTGATTATCAGATTATACCGGTGCTGAGTATAATTTAAGGTACTCGGCAAAAAATAAACCCCCCGAAACTGTCCGGCGAAAACATGCCAAACTTTTGTTTACTCTCTGCTGACGAAATGAACCGGGGGGAATTATCTTTTTCCGAGTTCCTAATGGCATAACCCCTCCCCCTCACCATTCACTTTCACCATTCACCATTCTTTTATAAAAACGTTCCAGGCGCATCTGCAGTGCATCTGTCCTGCGGCGGAGGAAATGTCCCATGAAGAGCCCGGGGATGGCTACGACCAGACCGATCTGTGTGGTAATCAGGGCCTCGGAAATGCCCGCTGCCATTCCCCGCACATTGGTTGTGCCGAAACGGGAGATGCTTTCAAAGGTGGAAATCATGCCCGTTACCGTACCCAGCAGTCCCAGCAGCGGAGCGGCCGCGGCCAGAATAAAAACAGTCTGCACATGTTTTCGGCTTTCCTGCTGCTGTCTGCGTACCAGGGAAAGGAGCAGACGGCGGTTCCAGTGGGAATCGGATGTATGTTTATCCTGATATTCCTCTGATACAGTCTGCCGGTCAGAAAGGCCGTTTCGGGACCAGAGAAAAAGCAGTTTTCTGACAATGAGATACCACATCCACAGGGAAATCCCCAGCAAAGGATACAGCACATATCCGCCCTGCCGCAGATACAGAGATGCAGCGGAAAGAATATTTTGTATATCCATAACCTAGCCCTTCAGCAGCAGTGTTATCAGGGCAGTTCCCTTTTCTTCCATATCCCCCACAATTTTTTCCACCCGGCGGTCAAAGAAATGGTGGATAATGCTCAGGGGGATGGCAAGGGCCAGGCCCAGCTGTGTGGTAATAAGTGCTTCGGAAATACCGCCGGACATCATACGGGGATCGCCTGTTCCGAATACACTGATGCCCTGAAAGGTGTGGATCATACCGGTAACGGTTCCCAGCAGCCCCATGAGGGGAGCCAGCGCGGCCAGCACACTCAGGGTGGAGAGGAAGCGTTCCAGTCGGGGGAGTTCTCCGAGGATGGCCTCTTCCATTGCATTTTCCATGAGTTCCCTGGATTTTCCGGCCCGGTGCAGGATATTCCGCAGCACATTGCATGTAGGGATTCGGGGATACCCGGCACAGATTTCCTTTCCTTTTTCCCGCTCATTTCCGGAAAGAAAACCGCTGATTTTTTCCATGATGCGGTCGGTATGCAAAGGAATCCGCCCCAAAGTCCAGAGCCGTTCCAAAGACAGAAGCAGGGCGATGAGTCCGGCGGCAAGAATGGGCCAGACCAGAATACCGCCCGAAGCCAGCCATTCCCCCATACCGCTGTTCCGGCCTGTCTGCGCTGCCAGCATCCCCCCGCTCAGATCAAGGGGCAGAGACACACTTTTTCCGGAAAAATAATCTGCAATGGCCGTGCGGACCCTGCGGGGCGGATTTCCGGGAATCTGTGAGAGTTTCTGCATTTTTTCATCCTTATGCAGAAATCCTGCACTGTCTCCGTAGTGGAAATATGCGGCAATACTGCCGACACGCAGAATATCCCCCTGCTTTTCATGTCCGCTTTGGTCTGAAAACCCCCCAGGACCGATGCTGATCTGACCGTTATTTTTCATTTCGGCAAAAAGAAGATCGGCAAAATCCCGAATATCCGTCATTGCAGGAAATCTGTCCGGGTCTGTGAAAGGAAGCAGTTTTTCCTGCCGGTCCGAACTAAGGGTGAGGCTGCTTCTGAACATTTGCACGGTTTCTTCGGCAATGGGTCGCAGTTTGTCGGCCAGAGCCCTGTTTTCCCCCTGCTGTTTTTCAATTTCGGATCGCAGCTCCTCCTCTTTTTTCATACTGGCATCCAAAGCCTGTTCCATTTCCCGGAACATTTCTCCGGCCTTTGCGGTTTCACTCTCCAACTGTGAAAGCTGTGTCTGCAGTGCGGCCCGTTCCTGTGCAATGCGTTTCCCTGTCTGCCTGGCATCCGCAGTATGCTGCAGGGCATTTTTTTCAACAGCAGTAACGGCATCCTGCCATTCCCCCGCCTGAAGCGGAGGAGAGTACAGGAAAATAATGAACAGAATATACAGCCGGATTTTTATCTTCGTCATTTTCTTCATTGTCCTCTCCCCACCGGCAGTTTTGTAAAAACGGGAACCTGTTTTTTTTCTGCAACCGCAAAAGCATGGCGGACAGATTCCCTGTGTTCCGGCGCGAGAATTTCCCATTCATTTTTTTGCCGGTTGAACCATCCGCTTTCCTTTCCGTCCGGGCTTTCAAAATACATACACACTCTTCCCAGACGCAGCACTTTTACCCGAACCTCCTTTCCGTTAAGGCGGATCATTTCATCCCGAATCTCTTTCCCGTATCCGTATGCGGTCTCAATACGCAGTGCCTCGAATATCCGTGCTGTTTTTTCTGCCGGAGTGATACGGTAATCATCCAGGGATTCCTGAAGAAAATCCAGCCGTTTTTGCCTTTCCTCTTTCAGAAAAGGCAAATCTTTCCCCACGGCTTTTGCCAGACGGGCCGGTATTTCTTCCAGCCAGGGTTCCAGATCCATGCGGATTTCATCACTTTCCCCTTTTCTTTTTTCCAGTGCTTCCATGCTTTCCGCCTGTTTTGCCAGATAAATATCATATTTGCGGAGCTGATGGGCCAGCCAGATTTTTTTTCTTTTTTTCTGCCGGATTTTTTCCAGCAGCATCTCTTTCTCTTCAGCCCAGGCATCTGCTTCGGCCTGTGCCTGCTGCCCAAGGGAGATGCTGTCAATTACTTTTTTCTGCAGTTCCGCCGGACCGCTTTCCGCATATACGGATGCGGAAAAGAAAAGAAGAATCCATACACCTGATTTCCATTTTTTCATTATTTTCCCTGCCTGTATCCGATTAAATAAAAAAGCCACAAAAGCATTCACCTCTGCCGTCGGACAAAAGGAAAGCCTTCATGGCTCTGTTTGGTTACCGGTATATTGTACTGTCAATATTTTTCACATGTTCTCATGTGAGATTCTGCATTGTTTTTATCGGAATTCCTGCATCCTGTCAAGAGCAGAAGAATGTCTTTTCGGTTGTATTTCTTTCTGCCCTGTTGTATTTTATATGAAAGTCCCCTGTAGACGCACGCCGTAGAGAGACGCACGCCGTGCGTCTCTGCGGGGGACTTTCATATAAACGGCCATAAGCCGTGACTCACAGCGAAGCATGAAAGCTGCGCGGAGTGCGAAAATGAAGGCGGAGGCCGGTTTTTCGCAGACACTTTCATATAAACGGCCATGACCTGCATTCACAGCGAAACATGAAAATACACCGCAGAGACGCACGCCGTGCGTCTCTGCGGGGGACTTTCATATCCTGCATTATCCACACGTTTTAGTCTCTGGCAGATAAACTGCTGATTATTTTGCTTATACGAAAATACGGCTGCAAAACTCAGTTTTTTGTGTCTTCCTGTATTTACTGTAAAAAACTGATTTGTGAATAATTCAGGATATAAATATGAAGGACAAAGCAGTTGAATAAGAAAAACCCGCTTTTATTCTCCTCCCTTGCGGAAAATATCCGCGGGGAAGTCCATACCGACCGCATCCGCCGCTATCTGCTTTCCACGGATGCCAGTATTTTCCGCAAAGAACCGGTATGTGTTGTTTATCCCAAAGACAGGAATGATGTTGTGCAGACCCTTCTTTTTGCCCAAAAAAAGGGGCTGAGTGTGCATCCGCGGGGCGCGGGCAGCGGGCTTTGCGGCTCTGCGCCGGGCAGCGGCATTGTGCTGGATTTTACAAAATATATGAACCGGCTCATCCGCCTTGACTTAAAAAACCGGACATTTGAATGTGAACCCGGATACCGCTCCGGTCAGATGGAAGCCCGGCTCAAAGGCAAAGGGCTGTTTTTTCCCCCTGACCCGTCCAGCGGAGAATACGCCAGTTTCGGCGGCATGTACGGAAGCAATGCCAGCGGCGCGCATTCGGTGAAATACGGCAATGTCTCCGATTATATTCTGGATGCGGAAGTGGTACTCAGTACGGGGCAGGTTCTCCGTTTATCGGAAATCAAAAATTCTGCACCTTCTGATCTGCCCGATAATCTGAAAGCCCTGTTTCAGATATACAGGGAAAACAAAACAGAGATTGAAAATGCATATCCGCCCATCCGCTGTAATGTGGCCGGATACAATCTGCGCGGGCTGGTGCGGGAAAACCGTCTCTGCCTGGAAAAACTCTTTGCCGGTTCCGAAGGAAGCCTGGGCATTGTCACCCGTCTGCAGTTCCGCCTGCTGGAAAAACCGCCCCATGACAGCCTGCTGGTGGCCTTTTTTGATGATATTGTCACATCCGCAAGGGCCGTGCAGATGATTCTGCCCCTGCAGCCTTCGGGCATTGAGGTCATGGACAAATCCCTGCTGCAACTGGCCAGAAAAAGTGATGCTGTGCTGCGGGAAAAAATCCCCGCGGATGTGGACAATGTGCTTCTCATTGAATTTGATGCATTCACATCCGAGGAATGCGGCAAACTGGCATCCGCGTCCAAAGAGTTGATAGAAAGGGAAAAACTGACGGATCAGATATATCCGGCCCTGTCTTCCGGAGAAAAACAGAAATTCTGGGCCCTGCGCAAAGCGGCGGTTCCCATTCTTTACAAACTTAAAGGGGAAAAGAAAATTCTGGCTCTGATAGAAGACGCTGCTGTGCCTGCGGACTGCCTGCCCCAATATTTCCGGGGCATATACGAAATCCTCAACCGTCATCAGGTTTCCTTTGTCACCTACGGCCATATTGCCAAAGGCCTGCTCCATACCCGCCCCCTGCTGAACCTGAAAGAAGAAAAGGATATCTCCATGCTCAGAGTGCTGGCGGATGAGGTCTTTACCCTGGTGCATTCCCTGGGCGGTTCGGTTTCCGGCGAACATGGGGACGGGCGGCTGCGGAGCGCGTATATCCGGAAACGTTATCCGGGAATGTATCCGCTTTTTTTGAAAACAAAGGAAATTCTGGACCCGCAGGCTTTGCTAAACCCGGAAATCAAAACACTGCATGATCCTGACCAGATGACAAAAAATCTGCGTTTCGGCAGCGCGTATCATGCAGCCTTTCCGAAAAAAAATGCCCTGCTTTGGCAGGAAGGATTTGCGACCGAGGCGGAAAAATGTCACGGATGCTCCAAATGCACGACCATTACCGCTGCCACGCGTATGTGCCCCGTCTATAAATTTACCCGGGATGAAAATGCCGCCCCCAAAGCCAAAGCCAATATTCTGCGGGGACTTCTCAGCGCTGCCATTCCGGAAAAAGAAATGTACCTGGCATTGCTCCGGAATATTATGGAGCAGTGCGTCAACTGCGGCAGCTGTTATAAAGAATGCCCGTCCAACGTCAATATCCCCAAACTGGCTATGGAAGCCAAAGCACAGTATATCCGGAAATTCGGCATCCCCCTGCAGAAAGCCCTTTTGTCCGATGCGGAAATGATTGCCAAATACAGCAGAGGAGTTTCTGAAACACTGTATCCCCTGCTGAACCTGAATTTTCCCCGCAGAATGGCGGAAACCCTCACCGGCATTTCCGCACAGCGGAAACTGCTTACCTTTCCGGCCCGCTCCCTTTTTGAGAGGGTTCGCCCCTCGGAAGGAAAGGGAAATATCCGTGTGCTGTATTTTTCGGGCTGTTATGCCGGATACATCCGGCCCGAAATCGGGGAGGCGGCCGTAAATGTACTCAAAAAAGCGGGAATGCAGGTACAGATTCCCCGTCAGCACTGTTGCGGACTGCCCATGATTTCCAAAGGACTGTACCGCCGGGCCCGGGAAAAGGTGAAAGGGAATCTGAAAAACTGGGGGGAACTGCTCCGCAGGGCCGATTATCTCTGCGTAAGCTGTTCCTCCTGCGGTCTTTCCCTGATGCAGGAATGGTCATATCTGGAAGACCATGCGGATATCCGCATGGTCAGAGAAAAACTCATCCATATCAGCGAGCTGGTAAACCGCTACCTGGCAAAACTCCGTCTGCATCCGAAACCGGGCCATGCGGTCTACCACAATCCCTGCCACCTGAAAATCCAGCCTTTTGCAGACAGTTCCCTGAAAATGCTTTCCGCAATTCCGGAACTGGAAATTGAAGATCTCAAAAGTCATTGCTGCGGCATGGCCGGAAGCTGGGGTATGCTTGCCCGTAATTTTGAACTGAGCCGCAAAATCGGCTCGGATATGATTTCAAAATTCAATGATTCCCCGGCATCTGCCGGACTGACCGACTGCCCCACCTGCCGGATGCAGATGGAAACCTTTTCCGCGAAAACCGTGAAACATCCCATAGAAATTGTGGCGGACTGTCTGTAAAAAAATCGGATGGTAAAGAGTACTATGGATATAAATATGAATTCAGAATTCCGATCAGATTCTTTTCAGAATTATCAGTTCCGATATTGTCTGTTGCTGTTTTTTATATTTACTATACTTTTGCACTTTTTCATAAGTTACTGATTATATTAAAATTAAGAAATTGGCCTCAGTTTTTCTGTATCAATAATTTCAGTAGGTTATCATCTAAAATCAGCTTATAATTCAAAAAGTGCAAAAGTATAGTATTAGGACTTACGCAGTTGAATTTTAACTGTTTGAATTTATTATGTGCCTTAAAAATTGACAGTCAATAAAAACAGCAGATTATATTTCAACTGCGTAAGTCCTAAGTATATTTATTACATTCTTAATTCTTTTCCCGCTGCGGTTTTCCGGGCAGGGATTTCCGAATATCAGAACCTTTATTTCCCCTATCGGATAAATGCCGGGATTCTGTTTGCCGGATTTTTTGGTTCTACAATATAAGTAATAGAAATTAAATAAAATATATACACAGCTTTTATTTTTCTGATTGTGGTATAAAATTTGCTTTTAAAATTTCTCCAGTGTTCTGTCAGGTGTTGAATGAGGGGTTACGTTACTCCTGCCGGGGCGTATGCAGTACGCCCTTACAGAAAAATCAACGGATTTGCCCCACCCAATTTTGAATCTGTGACTCCGGTTCCGCTGAAAAACCGGATTTTTTGGAAAAACCCGGTTTTTTAACCCATAATTTCAGAGTTGACAGAGCACTATATCCGGAAAAACAATATTCACAGGAGATAAAAATGAATAAAAGCGATCTGATAGAGAAAGTTGCCGTAGCACTGGAATCCAAAAAACAGGCACAGACTGCTGTGGACAGCATACTGGATGCAATAACAGAAGCCCTGAAAAACAAAGAAAAAATAAGTCTGATCGGTTTCGGTACATTTGAAGTGACCGAACGGAAAGCGCGCAAGGGCCGTAATCCCAAAACCGGGGAACCCATTGACATCAAAGCCGCCAATGTTCCCAAATTTACCCCCGGCAAAGCTTTGAAAGAAGCTGTGAACGGATAGTGATTTTTTATGGAAAAAGAAGTAGTAGAATATTTCCGGGAAATTCTGTTGGAACAACTCAAAATGCTTTTGGGAAAAGCTGATGAGTCGGTTTCTGATCTGATGATGCTTTCCGATGACAGTGCGGACCCCCTGGATCATACCTCCAATGATATGGCACGCGGTTATACCCTGCGGATGAGAGACCGGGAAAACAGACTGATCGGCAAAATTCATCAGGCACTCCGGAATATTGAAGACGGTTCATACGGCATCTGTGAAATGTGCGAGGAAGAGATTGGCATAGAAAGGCTGAAAGTCAGACCGGTTGCCCGTTACTGCATTCAGTGCAAGCAGAAAAACGAAGCCTATGAAAAAACATACGGTTTATAATATGAAAGTCTCCCCGCGCACCCCGTTCAATGGCATTAAGTTAATCCAAAAATTCCCCTCCCCCGGTGGGAGGGGTCAGGGGAGGGGAGTCTTAACTTAACGGCATTGACGCGGAGCGCGGGAACGGGAAAACTTTCATGCTTCGCTGTGAGTCACGGCTCATGTCCGTTTATATGAAAGTGTCTGCGAAAAACCGGCCCTTCGGCCTTCATTTTCGCACTCCGCCACAGCTTTGACTCGTTCCCTGGTCTGCCTCACACACTGCCGGAGGCGGAGCCTTACCCACCCCTCCCCCGACGTTACGGGGCAGAACCCGTAACAAGAACGGAGAGAGGCTTTCATGCTTTGCCCGTCATTTTACGTTGACAGTGTACTACTGCCTTGTCAACATTTAAATGACGGGTTGAATTTCCGTAGGGTGGCACATGTTTTTCCGTGCCCACCCGCACCCCGGTGGGCAGCGCTGCGCTTCTGCCCACCCTACGAAAATACAGGGTTTAAATACCCGTCAGTTTAATCTTGACGGACCACTACACTGCAGACCTCATCTTTTCATCCGAGTACCGGCACAATGTCATTGACTTAGGAACCCGGTAAGAAATAAATCCTCCGGAAATATCCTGCGGATAAACAGAAACTGTGCATTCCGTCACCTAATCAGATGAAACGGGGCAGTTATTTTTTGCTGAGTGCCTTAGACTCCCCTCCCTGAGGGAGGGGCAGGGGGAGGGTGAAAAGGGTCTTTCATTACAGTCCGCTGTTTCCCCCTCCCCTGACCCCTCCCGCCGGGGGAGGGGAATACTCTGCTTAGGTCAATGACATTGAGTACCGGCATAAAGAGACAATGATTTCAGCTACGGTTTTCCGGGTTTTGATAAAATCATCATTGGCAAACCCCGGATGCCATCTCAGGGTGGAAAGTTCATCGGATACAACCAGTATCGCCGCTGTTTTTCTTTTTCTGAAATTCCCGATGGTGAAAAAGGCAGAGAGTTCCATTTCCACGGCCAGTGCATTTCTGGCCTGAAAATATCTGATTTTTTCATGGGTTTCTCTGTATACGGCATCTGTTGTCCAGATTAGTCCCTCATGAAAATCCAGATTCCGCTTCCGCAGGGTCTGTCTGATGCTTTCGGAAAAAACCGGAGAGGGGCGGACTATCCCCCCGTTTCTGCCCTGATAATGCAGGGAAGTGCCTTCATCTGTGATTGCGCCGTCCGGTATAATAATATCACCGATTTTCACCCCGGGAGACAGCGCGCCGCACCAGCCGAAAAAAAGAATTTCCTCCGCTCCGAAAGCAATCAGCGGTTCCATTACCATAGCCGCATAAGGAGAAGTGATCACCGGTCCGCTGACGGAAAACCGGGGCAGGGGGGTGTTTTCCGTGTAGATGCGGCTCATGGCCACGCCCGCGGCATCTTTCATCGGCAGCATATTCCGAAGCAACCGCAGATCTTTTTCACTGCTGACCATAACGGCAAAGGGGCCCAGGTCGGGTGATTTCCGACCCTTCACAGGATGAATGACTGCCCGGTTTCCTTCTTTTGAATTCATAAAATATTCCTGATAATATATTGTACATTCAAATTATTACGGACTCCGCCTTTCGCCGGAGTTTTTCAGTTTTCAGTGGATGCGGATAGTGAAATGTCAATAAAATATCAAAGCATGTGCCGAAAGTACAGAAGGATTTAAACCGAAGAACTGAAAAGATGTGATATGAAAATTTTCTCTTATGTTGACAAGACAAAATTCATTTTGCTATATACACTGCTGTCCTTCTGACTTTTTCAGCAGCATGATTTCTGTATTCCATCCGGATTGTGAGAAAACGGATCATTTCTGACTGAAAAAAAATGCAGAAACAGGAGAAAAACACTGAAAAAACATCCTTTTTCCCGATGCATCCTGCGTTTGCGGGAAACCTTTTTCCGTGCTGTTTTTCCACCCCGCTGCCAGGACTGCGGTGTGTTTATGCATCCGGCCTTTGCCGATGAAAAAAACAGCAATGATATGGATATCGGCAGTTTATCCTATGTACAGGTTTTGGAACCCTTTCTTTGTCAAAACTGTCTGATGACCTGCCGGACTGTGGAAGCACCTTTCTGCCCTGTCTGCGGAATGCCGGATAAGCAGGGAAAAAAAACTGTCTGTGAAAACTGCCGGTCTTTTCCCCGGTATTTCAGCAAATGCCGTTCTTTCGGTTTTTATGAGGGAAGTCTGCAGAATATGCTGCATCGGTATAAATATCACCGCAAAACATTTCTTGCCCGCCCTCTGGGTCTGCTTCTCTTTTCTGTATTTGCAAGATACTGGAATCCGAAAGAAAGCATTCTTCTCATGCCGGTTCCCCTGCATAAAAACAAATTCCGGAAAAGGGGATTCAACCAGTCCTGGCTGATGCTGCGGGACTGGCCGGATTTGGCACGGAAATACTTCTTTCCTTCTTTACAGCCGGATAAGGGGAATCTGATCCGCATCCGTGAAACAAAATCCCAGACCCATATGCCCCGTGAAATGCGTCTCAGAAATGTGCGGGGTGCTTTCAGTGTCCGGTGGCCGGAAAAAGTGCGGGGAAAAAAAATTTTACTGGCGGATGATGTTTTTACCACCGGGGCCACAGCAAATGAGTGCGCAAAAGTGCTTATACAGGCCGGAGCCGCACAGGTGGATGTGATTAGTTTTGCCCGGCCCCTGCTGTATCCGTAAAGGGGGCATATGCGAGGGGCAGATTTTTTTTATGAACTGAGCGTAAGCAAAAACAGTGCGGATGACCCGGATTCCGGCTTTCCGGGCTCACGAAAACCGGGAACCGGGAAATCCGCCGGATGCCGTTCTGCATTATTTTGCTCACACTCAGCAGATCGAAACATTTCCGGAGGAGTGCAAAAATTGTATTTTTGCATGGGGTAACCGGGAGATGCGGCGGTGCAGAAATACAGTTTTTGCACTCCGGGGCAGCTGTAAAACCGTATCCGGGGGAAATTTTTCGATCTGCTGACACTCAAATGAATTGTGTAAAAAAACATTATTATTGATTTTAAAACAAATGATATATTTCAAACTTTTATTAACTGCCCTTTTATGGGGGGGAACCTTTGTGGCCGGACGGATGCTTTCTGCTGCTGTGCTGCCCTGTTCCGCGTCATTTTTACGTTTTGCCCTTGCAGCCGTCCTCCTGCTGATAATGACAGGAATTTTGGAAGGCAAATTTCCTCTTTTGCAGAAGAAACAGATAATTCCGGTCATCCTGCTGGGACTGACAGGTGTTTTCACCTATAATATTTTTTTCTTCAGCGGACTGAAAATCATCAGCGCCGGTCGGGCATCCCTGATCATTGCCACCAACCCGATTTTTATCACCCTGCTTTCTGCCCTGTTTTTTAAGGAAAAATTAAATCCGATTCAGATTGCCGGTATTTGCTTATCTGTTTCCGGTGCGCTAATTGTTATTTCCAAAGGCGATTTCGCACAGATTCTGAACAGCGGACTGGGATGGGGGGAACTCTGCATTTTTGGCAGTGTCGCCAGTTGGGTGGCTTTTTCTCTCATCGGAAAAACCGTACTCTCCGGCCTGTCTCCCCTGGTATCGGTTTCCTATTCTGCCGGTATCGGCGCGGTGGCCCTTTTTATTCCGGCCTGTCTGGAAGGTATGTTTTCCCATATAGGGCATTACGGGATGGCAGACTGGATAAGCATTGTTTACCTGGGGGTATTCGGTACGGTTGTCGGTTTTATCTGGTACTACCAGGGAATTCAGCGCATCGGCCCTGTAAAAGCAGGTCTGTTTATCAACTTTGTACCCATCAGCGCGATCCTGCTGGCATTTCTCTTTTTGGGAGAAAGTATTACCCTCTCGCTTTTCACGGGCGCAGTTCTGGTGGTTTCGGGTGTATATCTCACCAATACCGGCGGAGTGCTACGGAAAAAAACGGTGATTTCTTCTTCCGCTTCTCTGAGCACAAAAGCGTAATTGTGCCGGAAACAAAAGTATTCGGAATTTTTCCCGCGCAAAGCGGCAATGGCAAAACCTCCCATTCCTCTTTTGCAAAAAGGGGAAAAAATTTCTTACATCAGCAGGAGTGTCAGACTTACAGTCTGACATGCTGAAATTATTTAGCAAGTTTGGCATTGCGGCACTTCTTAAGGCAGCAGTATTGGTTCTGGGTTCTGGGTTCTGGGTTCTGGGTGCCGGGTGCCGGGTTCCGGGTGCCGGGTTCCGGGTGCCGGGTGCCGGGTGCTGGACACCTGACACCTGACACCTGACACCGAACACCTGACACCGAACACCGAACACCGAACACCGAACACCGAACACCGAACACCGAACACCGAACACCGAACACCGAACACCGAACACCTGACACCGAACACCTGACACCGAACACCTGACACCGAACACCTGACACCGAACACCTGACACCGAACACCTGACACCATTTCCCCCTGCCCTCAGGAGGGGCGTTTTAAGAACAGTCTGTAACCCGTCAGAACAACAGCAATATAAAAAAAATAACATGATTACACAAAAACCGCTTTTCTACTGGGTGCTGCACCGTAACCGCCTGTTTCAGTTTTTCCTGCTGCTGCTGGTGGGACTGGGTATTTTTTTCCGTATTTTTCCCCTGGAAATGCAGAAAAGAATCATTAATACTGCCATCAATCTCAAAAAGCAGAATCTTCTTTTTCTTTACTGCGGTCTTTATATCGGGGCAGTCATTCTCGCGGGACTGCTGAAGTATGCAGTCAACGTAATGCAGAAACACCTGGGACAGAAAGTGCTGGCCGAAATCCGGACCGGACTTTATCAGCATATCCTCCTGCTGCCTCTGGACTTTTTCCGCCGCACACAGCCGGGGACCGTCATATCCGCCATGAGTTCGGAACTGGCCACCATCGGCCATTTTATCGGCGGTGCCCTGGTTGTACCCATTACCGGCATACTGACCCTGCTGACCTTTGCCGGATATATGCTGCATCTGGATTTCCGCCTCGGTCTTGTCAGTCTGGGGGTTTATCCCCTGGAACTGCTGATCCTCCCCGTGCTGCAGCGGCGATACAATGAGCTGAACATGCAGCGGATTGATACCACCCGGTCCATGAACGATTTGATCAGTGAGGCGGTTTCCGGCATACAGGAGGTGCGCGGAAATGCCGGTCATAAAACAGAATCCGAAAAAATCGCCCCTTATATTGCCGGACTCTTTTCTCTTGCCGGGCGGATGTTTATTTTGAAATACGGCATCAAGTGGGTGAACAATCTTTTTCAAAACTTCGGTCCTTTTCTCCTGTTTCTCATCGGCGGATACCTGGCCATTCACGGAGATTTTACCCTGGGTGCGCTGGTGGCCTTTCTTTCGGCCTATGAAAAAATCTATGATCCATGGAAGGAAATCATTGAATATTATCAGGATTTTCAGGATGCCAAAGTCCGTTACCGCCGTGTCATGGAGTATTTTGATATTGTCCCGGAATCCGACGGCAAAGAAGAGTGTTTCGGACCGGTGAAGGGAAAACTGGAAGTGCAGGATTTGAACTACAGCATCAACCCGCACACGCAGCTGCTCCGCAGTATTTCCCTGCACCTGGAACCCGGAGAGCATCTTGCACTGGTCGGTTTTTCCGGGAGCGGGAAAAGTACCCTGGCCCTGCTTTTGGGAAAACTCTATCCCTGCGGCAAAGGACAGATCCGTTTGGACGGCAGGCCTCTGCATACTTTCTGCCGTAAGGATATTGCCCGGAATATTGCTTTTGTATCCCAGCATCCTTTTATCTTTAACGGAAGCATCCGGGAAAATCTGCTGTACGGATGTCGGTCCCTTGCACTTCTGGAAGGAGAGGAAGCCGCCCTGCCCATGCCCGATACATCCCGCATGGAAGAAATTATCCGGGAAACCGGTCTGCTGGATGATATAATGCGCTTCGGATTTGATTCTCTTATTGATGAAAAAAAACAGGAGGATTTACTGCGCAATCTCTATAAAATGAGGATGGCCGTGCGGCAGCGTCTGATGAAAGAAAGTCGGCAGGCAGTGGAGTTTTATGAAGCGGGGCATTTTCTGCATTATGTCAGCATCTATCAGAATATTCTTTTCGGGGATATACGGGATGCGGCTTTTTCCCCGGAAAATATTGCGGCAAATCCCCGTTTTCTGTCTTTGATCCGGGATACGGAACTGTCAGATACACTCATGCATCTGGGATTGCAGCTGGCAAAAGAAACCGTACTGCTCATCGGAAATGTACAGGATGATGATTTCTTTTTCCGGGGCACTCCTGTGCTGCCCGATGAATTTGACCTGTATAAGGAGATAACGGAAAAAGTCCGACGGGACAAAGAACTGGAGCAGGCGGATAAAACCCGGATACTGGAACTGGCCCTCCGGTATATTCCGGCCCGGCACCGAATTGCGGCCATGCCCCGTTCTTTTGCGCAGAAAGTCCTCAATGCGCGTTACCGTTTTATTCAGGAAATCGGGAAAAGCGATGTCCGGAACTGCCTTGCGGCAACAGAAGAATTTATGAAAGGAGAAAATCCGAAAATACCCGAACCGGCAAAAAATAAAAACTACACCATGTTCTGCCCGGTGCAGTATCTCCGCTCCCATACACTGCTGGAAAATATTCTTTTCGGAACACCCCGGCAGGAAGAACAAATCCGGAAACTGCGGAATATTGTGGCGGATGTGCTGGCCGGGGAAGGTTTTTCCGCTGCCCTCATCAATGCGGGACTTGCTTTTCAGGTGGGCAGCAAAGGGGATCGCCTTTCCGGGGGACAGCGTCAGAAAATTGCCATAGCCAGGGCACTGCTCAAAGAAAGCCCCGTTCTGATAATGGACGAGGCCACAGCCAGTCTGGATAATGCATCCCAGGCCCGGATACAGAAATATACGGAAAAAAAACTGCGGGGGAAAACAGGTCTTGTAGCCGTTATCCACCGTCTGGACATTACATCTTCCTTTGACCGGATTCTGGTACTGCGGGAAGGTACAATTGTTGAAACCGGAACTTATGCTGAATTAATGGAAAAGAAAGGGATATTTTATGAACTTGCAAGAGGAGAAAAATAATCCTGCTGAATATACAGATGAAAACGGGGAAGAAGAATACCGATCCGAGCTGAGTGAAAATATGGCGGCCCTGAAAAATCTCCCCATTTTCAGCGGAATTCCCTATGAGATTATCCGTCTTTTTGCCTATACTGCTGTAAGAAAAATTTTTTCTGCCGGGGACAGGGTTTTCCGGCAGGGAGAAATGTCAGAAGAGGCCTACCTGATCCTTTCGGGGAAAGTCCGTCTTTATACCGAAACCCATCAGAAATCTTTCCCCCTGCAGGTTCTGGAAGCAAAGGATTTTTTCGGATATATGGCCCTGCTGGCCCAATATGAATGGCCCCTAAGCTGCCGGGTATTGGAAGATACGGAAATACTGCTGCTGGAGCGGGAAAGTTTCCGGAAAATTCTGACAAAATTTCCGGAAAAATGTATCCTGGTTGCGGAAAGACTGGTGCAGATGCGGATGAAACGCATGAAGGAGCATATGCAGGTACTGATGGAAGAAAAAGAAAGCATGGAAAAAATAGGGAATATGTTCTGATTCCTCCTGAAAAAAATGCCGGTAGGATGATTTCAGAAAAAGATAATACCAAAGGAGTGCCGAACTGAAAGTTTGGCAGTTCGGCAAATGACAGTCCGCCCACAGACTTTCACCTGAACTGAGCGGTTCTCAGACCTGAAAATGATTTCCGGCCGGAAATATCAGGGGCCCGGCGGTTTCCGGCTCTTTACCCGCCGGGTGAAAAGCGTAAAACAGGCAAAGTTCCGCTTACCGGACATTCAGCCGGTTTATCTGAAAAAAACCGCTCAGTTCAGGTTTCCGTCTGTGACTCCTTCAGAGACGGTACATTCATATTCGGAAATGCCTAATCGGGGTCCGGGAGTTTATTTTTCAAACACACTCTGGTGGCGGCCAATACCCTGAAACAATACGCAGACACAAAAAATCCGCATTTTTTTGAGATGCCGGTTATCAATAACTCACAGAGCACTTTTCAAACAGGTTCTGAGATATTTATGCCCGGATATTGCAGGCTTCTTCCGTGAGGGGCACTGACCTGCGGATTTTTACAATCCGGGCCTGATATTTCCTGTCACCGGAGAGACGGCCGCTGATAAAACGGATAAGAAGAAAAGAAAGAAAAAGGAAGGAAAAGGAAAAGGTGGCCGTACAGTTGGTATTATCAAAACCATAGATCGGCGCAAGGTGGGAACCGATAATGGCCCCGGCAATCATGCTGAATACCGGAAAAAGATAAAGCAGCATGGAGATTTTTACAAAAGAACCGGTGTCAAAGCCCACCACCACAGCATCCCCCTGCTTTGCCCCCACGGTATTGACGGCTTCCACCTGCCCCTCTTTGGCACTTTCGCAGGATTCTTTGGAAGCGCAGCCTTCACAGGCACTGGTGCGGATGGTTTTCACCCAGGCAATATTCTGACCGGTTTTTATCACAATTCCGTTTTCTGTTACCACAAAAACACCTCATCTGAAGGGGGAAGGGAATAGGGGCGGGGAACAGGGGAAAGACATTTACTGAATCATCTGTCCCCTGATCCCTGTCCCCCGACTCCTGAATCCTGTCTCCTGTTTTTCTAATTTTCCGAACAGTTTACCGCGTTGGGGCTGCGTTCATAGCAGATCAGGCCGCATTGCAGACAGCGGCTGGCTTCCTGTATGGCCATCTGATCGGTAAAACCTTTTTCCAGCACACCGGTCAGGGCCAGTTCTTTTGCATCGGAAACAGGCATAATCTGCCGCGGTTTTGTGACCACATGTTCCACTTTGTCCACATTCTGAATCACAGATTCGGGTGTGAGCACATTTTCTTCGTGCTCCAAAGGAATTCCGTACATTACTTTGTGGACAGAGGCGGCAGCCCTGCGTCCCGCAGCAATGGCCCTGATGGCCGCGCTGTAATCGGTGAGGATATCGCCCTGGGCAAAAATGCCCACTTCATCTTTGCAGGCCGGTTTTTTGCAGGGATGTACAGCAGTCCAGGCTGTTTCGCTTCCAACGGCTGCGGTTTCTTCGGGCTGGGGCCGGAAGAAAATCATTTCCGGAAAACGGCCGGCTGCCACAAAGAGATTATGAGCATTTACACTCACACTTTCACTGCTGCCGCGTACTGTGTATTCCACATTTTCCAGTCTTTCCCCGTCTCCGGAAATGCGGGTGACCCCTGCACTGAATACAATGGTGAAGGCATCCTCTGCTTCCAGATCTTCCAGCAAAGGCAGGGCGGCAGCCGGAAAATCCTCTCTTTTTTCCTGAAAAAGAACGGTAATATTTTCCGAACCCAGATCCCAGCAGATTTTGGCAGCTTCCAGACCGGTTTTTCCGCCTCCGGCAACCACAACTTTGGATGAGGGGGAAATTTTATTATGCCGATCCGAATCGGATTTCAGCAGATCAATAATCAGATATGTTCCGGGAATCAGTTCTTCAATGTCTTCACCGGAGATACGGGTCAGGCGGTTATCCCATCCGCCCGTGGCCAGCATAACGGCTTCATATCCTTCTTTCAGCAAAGAGGGAATGGTGAAATCGCTTCCCAGGGATTTTCCGGTTTCAATGGCAACCCCCATTTCCCGGATGCCGTCAATATCCCAGTCCAGCACCTCCTGGGAAAGACGTTCCGGTGCAATGGCCGTGCGCAGCAGGCCGCCGGGTTTGTCCGTAGCCTCATACACGGTTACCTCATGGCCCAGTCGGGCAGAAAAGAAGGCCGCGGACAGCCCTTCCGCGCCGCCGCCGATGACGGCTGTTTTTCTGCCTGTTTCCGGGGCCCTGTAAGGAAGAATGCGTTTGCCGCTCTTTTTTTCATAATCCGAGGCAAAACGTTTGAGAAAATTGATGGCCACCGGTTCGTCAAGCAAAACTCTCCTGCACTCATTTTCACAGGGACGGGGGCAGATTCGGCCAATAACGGTGGGAAAGGGATTTCTTTCTTTAATCACCTGTACAGCCCGGTGATAATCTCCCAGGCGAATCTGGCGGATATATTCCCGGATATCAATCCCGGCCGGACATTCCCGCTGACAGGGTGTGGTGCATTCATCATCGGTGTATTCCCGCAGAATACGGCGGGTCACCGAAGACAGGGTAATAATATGTTTGGGGCAGACGCGCTCGCAGGTTCCGCAGCCCGTGCATTTTTCACTGTCCACAACCGGCAGGTTGTCCGGGCCCATGACAATGGCATCAAAAGGACAGGCTTTGGCACAGCTTCCCAGCCCCAGGCATCCGATGCTGCATACTTTCATGCCGCCGCCCAGCAGGGCCGCCGCCCGGCAGTCGCTCAGGCCGTCATAAATAAATCTGGTGTCTGCATCCTGCACACCGAAATAACATCCGGGCCTGGCAATATCCGGTTCTTTGGCTTCAATGGAAACCCCCAGAATGGCCGCAATGGCTTCGGCCGTTTCAATACCGGCCGCCACGCAGGAATTGGGCGAGGATTTTCCTGCCACAATGGCTTCGGCATTGGATGTACATCCGGGATAACCGCAGCCGCCGCAGTTGGCACCCGGCAGTGCGTCATCCACAGCGAGAATAACCGGATCCACATATACATAAAATACTTTGGAGGCAACTGCCAGGCCGATGCCGACAATGACACCCAGGCCGCCCATAATGCTAATGGCTTCTATCATGCTTCATGCTCCTTGATTCGGTTTTCGGTATTCCGCATCCGCACTGTCAGGGGGGAACACCGGCAAAAAATAATTAATCAATTGCGTCAAATTTGCATTTGCTGAAGCAGGTCAGGCATTGGACGCATTTTTCTTTATCAATCACCGCCACTTCCTTTTTCTTCCATGTAATGGCATCGGTGGGACAGGCTTTGAAGCAGAGTCCGCATTTTTTACATTTATCCGGATTTACTTCAAATTTCAGCAGAGCCGCACATCGCTTGGCCGGGCACTTTTTGTCATAAATATGGGCTTCATATTCATGGCGGAAATAGCGGAGGGTGGAAAGCACCGGGTTGGGGGCCGTCTGCCCCAGACCGCAGAGGGAGGCCTCTTTGATAGTGGCCGACAGTTCTTCCAGTATGTCAATATCTTCGGCTTCGCCTCTGCCGTCACAGATTTTTTCCAGCAGTTCCAGAATCCGCTTGGTTCCTTCCCGGCAGGGCGTACATTTGCCGCAGGATTCATCCTGAATAAAATCCATGAAAAAGCGGGCCATGTCCACCATGCAGGTGCTTTCATCCATGACGATCACACCGCCGGATCCCATAATCGCCCCGACTTTGGCGATTTCCTCATAATCCACCTTTGTATCCAGATACTCTTCCGGAATACATCCGCCGGAAGGACCTCCCAACTGTACCGCCTTGAATTTCTTTTTATCGGGAATGCCGCCGCCCACATCGTAAATCAGGGTCCGCAGGGGGGTTCCCATGGGCACTTCCACCAGACCGATATTGTTTACATCACCGGAAATGGCAAATACTTTTGTTCCCTTGCTGGTTTCCGTACCGATGGACGCGTACCAGTCTCCTCCTTTGAGCATGATCTGGGCGACATTGGCAAAGGTTTCCACATTGTTGAGAATGGTGGGTTTTTCCCACAGCCCTTTGTGGGCAGGGAAGGGGGGACGGGGGCGGGGCATACCGCGCTTTCCCTCAATGGAGCGCATGAGAGCGGTTTCCTCGCCGCAGACAAAGGCCCCGGCTCCCTGGTAGATTTCAATATCAAAGCTGAAACCGGAACCCAGGATATCCTCCCCCAGAAACCCGTAGTCTTTGGCCTGTTCAATGGCCTTTTCCAGACGGTGGATGGCCAGGGGATATTCGGTGCGCGCGTAGATATACCCTTTGGTGGCATTGATGGCTCTGGCCGCGATAATCATGCCTTCCAGCACAGCATGGGGATCGGCCTCCAGGATACTTCTGTCCATAAATGCGCCGGGGTCCCCTTCATCCGCATTGCAGAGCACATATTTGACATCACTCCGGCTTTTACTTGCAAAATCCCATTTCATGCCCGTGGGAAAACCGGCCCCGCCCCGGCCCCGGAGACCGGATTTTTTCATTTCCTCAATGATCTGCTGCGGTGTCATTTCCGTCAGTGCTTTGGCCGTGCCGAAATAACCGTCTCTGGCGATATAATCATCAATGATTTCCGGATCAATAATTCCTTTATTCCGCATGACCCGGAGTTCCTGGTGGGCGAAAAAGGGAATTTCATCCATGTTCGGAATGATTTCTTTGGAAATAGATTCTTTGAAAAAGAGTCTTTTTACCGGACGACCTTTGAGAAAATGCTCCTCCACCAGTTCCGGTACATCTTCCACTTTGATTTTCTGGTAAAAAATCCCTTCGGGCTGCACCAGCATGACCGGGCCTACCGCACAGAATCCGTTACATCCGGTTTCCACCACCTTGACTTCCCCGGCAAGGCCCTGGCGGGCAATTTCTTCTTCCAGTGCCCTGATCAGGGCAATACTGCCGGTGGCGTGACATCCGGTACCACCGCATACCATCAATTCTGTTCTGACTTTACTCATTTTTTTCTCCTGCTACATCTTGGCCAGGGCAAAATCGCTTTGCACTTCGCCCAGAAGAATATGCCGTCTGAAAACCTGACGCATTACATTTGCGTTGACCTTCTGGTATACAATCGGCTCCGTTCCCTCAGTTTCCACAGTCACATTCGGTTCACTGCTGCACATTCCCATGCATCCGGAGGTGACGACCCGGATATCCTGGCGGTCGGCTTCGGCAATTTCATCCATGAGGGTACTCATGACTTCCCGGGCACCGGCAGCAATTCCGCATGTTCCCATGTGGACGGTTACTTTGATTTTTCCCTTATTCTGTCTTAGACTAATATCTTTGGACGCATTTTCCTTAATTTTCTTCAAATCCTGTATGGTCAGTTTTGCCATTTTTATCCCCTTTCATCCCCGGTCGGTAAAATAACGCCAACTCTTTGTATTTTGCCAAGATTATCTTATTCATCCTGTACCAAATGGGCAGTATACCCTTTTTTGATAAATTTTGCAAATAATTGTGTCAGTTTTCTTTCAGATTTTTAACAGATTTTCGGAAAAAGAAATCTGCCGGAAAAGATGCTGTCTGCCATAAGTTTTTGCATTTAGTTAAAATATCATTAGTATATAAAATCATTGCCCCCTGCGGATGATTTTCGGAAATTTTGCCGAATATTTTGCCGAATACTTTGCCAAATATTTTATTGACAATTGATGATGATTCATGTATCTATCATACTTCTTTTAACGGGAAGTGGCTCAGTCTGGTAGAGCACAGCGTTCGGGACGCTGGGGTCGCTGGTTCAAATCCAGTCTTCCCGATCATAAAAAAACAGCCGATCTTTTGGGATCGGCTTTTTTTATTGATACGGATAAGGGACCCGGAAAAAGATAATTCCCCCGGGTTAATCCCGGCAGCGGAGAACAAACAAACGTTGGCATGTTTCTGCCGGACACTTTCAGATGCTTTGTTTTTTTGCCGGGTATCTAAAACCGGGAGCCGCCCGTTTTTATCCGTATCCGGAAATTAAGGATATACCCCATGCCCAATCCCATGCGTCAACATGCTGTTGAGGGTCTCAAAGAAAATGATTCCTTTGTTTTCACCCGCAGATTCACACAGGAGGAAACCGTACTTTTCGGTGATCTTACCCGTGATTATAATCCGGTGCATTATGATAAACGGTGGACAGATGCAAAAGGATTCCGCGGACGCATCTGCCACGGACTTCTAATCGGTTCCATGATTTGTGAATTCGGAGGGCAGGTCGGCTGGCTGGCAACAGGGATGGATTTTAAATTTATCCGCCCTGTGTATTTCGGAGATGCAATTACCTGCGCTGTCCGCATTCTGAAAGCAGATAATTCCGGCCGGGCCGAGGCCGAGGCCGCATTTCATAATCAGAACAGCGAACAGGTGGCCTATGCCCGTCTGACCGGACGGATTCCTGTGGAAAAAGAACGGAATCTTTTAGGGCAGATGATCGAAGAAGGTGATGTGTACAATAAACTGGCCTGAAAGTCACACATGCCTCAGAATTTCCCCGGGAAAACCTCATGCTTTGTTACTGCAGGGTGCGGTAGCGAAGCGTAAGGCACAACGCAGCAGCACAATCGCATGGTGCCTTAAGACTGCCGTCTAACGCGGCGTGCTTTTATGTTTTGCTGTAAACGATGCCTCACCACCCTTTTTTTACATCATTTCTGTCTGCCTCTCTCAAAAAAATGATAAGGGAACCGCCTGCTCCGTCATTGAAGAAACAGAATCCTCCTGTATTTCCCGCGGTAAAAAAATAAAAACACAGAGGACACAGGGAAGGCACAGAGGCAGCAGGATTTTTTCCTCTGTTCTTATAAACATCCATGAGCAGTGAGTCACAGCGAAGTATGAAAGCTGCGCGGAGTGCGAAAATTAAGGCGGAGGCCGGTTTTTCACATCCTGTCCTGTGCGTTACGCTTCGCTAACGCCCCCTGCGGTATTCAGCCATGAGCGGACTGTCAAATATATTTCTGCACACCCGGAAAAGCTGTGAAGGAGTGCCGAACCGAAAGTTTGGCAGACTCCCAAACTTTCGGTTCGGCACTCCCCGGTCCGGACTTTTGAAAAGGGTAAAAAATTTATTTGACAGATCAGTGAGTTCAGCGAAAAATAAAAAACGGAGGCCCTAAACATTCAGTATTTGGCAGTCCGGCCGGAATAAGATTTTTCCGCATACCATATTTCATGTTTTCCCGTATTGCATATCCTTGCAAACTAGAATAATTTAAGATGAAAAATGGCAGGATTTTTCAAAAAAACATTTCACATCTTAATTTTTTATATACCTTATGAAATTTCAACTGAAAATTATCAGTATCACCCTGACTGTCCTCATCACCGCAATGCTCCTGAGCTCTGTGCTCAGTCTTGTCTCTTTTGAAAAAATATACACATCCTCCCTGATAGCCGTGTATGAAACGACCGGAAAGAATCTGAAGCGGAAAATAGAGCAGTCTTTGCGGTTCGGCAAACCTCTGGACAAATTTCAGGGGATGAATTTTATGCTTGCGGAAGTGTTGCAGAAAAAAAAGGAAATATCATATGCGGCTGTGGGAACACCCGAAGGCAGAATTCTGTATCATACTGATCCGCAGCAGATTGGGGAAAACTTTTCTTCTCCGGTACCGGAATTTGCTTCAGGGAGGAACGCGCTTACAAAACTTGACAGGGGAATGTATCTGACATATCTGCCCCTTCTTGACCGCTCCGGTGAAACCGCAGGCATTGTCCTGATGTCATTTTCACGGGAAGTCATCTACAAAAGACTCAGCAGCATGGCAGTGGAAAATCTGAAAGCCCTGGCATCTGTGACAGCCGGAACCTCTTTGCTGCTGATCGGTCTGCTTTCTTTTTTCATCCGCGGCCATGAACAGTCCTCTAAGGATATCAGAATTTTTGTCATTGCCATAGGCATGATTGTAGCGGGACAGCTTGTGTATTCCTATATTAATATCAGATCATTTCAGCAAAGCCATTTGGATGCGGTGCAGACAAAGTGCCGGACTTTGGGGGAAGATCTGAAAGATGAAATGGAATATGTGCTGAATTTCAGAATACCGCTGTCCCGGCTGCTGAGACTTGAAAATACATTGAAAAAAATTACCGATGAAACGCCGGAGCTGGCATTTATTGAGGTAGCGGATATGGAAAAAAATGTCCTGTATTATGCGGATCATGAATCCATGAAAAGAATTGCACCGGGTGAAAGGAAAAGTCTTTTATCTGCCGATATCCGTCTGCCGGTGTTGTATCAGAAGGAAAAACAGCAGGTCGGCACGATTCTGATGAAAATTTCTCCGGAAGTGATTAAAAGCAAATCACAGGAAATTCTCATGGACATGATCACAGTCATCCTGACCTCCCTGCTGATTGCATTTGAGGCACTGATATTTTCCCTCAAACGCGGCACGGTTCACCTGCAGCAGGAGAGTCACAGGATGTCCTACTCATATATTCGTCCCGTTATTTTCCTTTTTATCATGGCGGACGGATTCTGCACTTCCTTTTTTCCCATGTACGCGGACATGCTTTATGAGCCTTTATGGGGACTTTCCAGGGAAATGATGACAGGGCTGCCGATTTCCGTTTATATGCTGTCTGTTGTCTTCACCATGCCCATTGCCGGAAACTGGTCTGACCGCGCCGGATGGTTCAAACCCCTCATGACCGGCATTTTTATCAATGCCTCAGGGCTGATGCTGACCGCAATGGCACAGAATATGCTTCAGCTGCTTTTTCTGCGCTGTATTACGGCAATCGGTTTTGCCACTGTTTTTATTGCCGGTCAGAGATTTGTGGCAGAATATACCGATTCCAAAGAACGGGCCGCGGGAATGGCCTCCTTTCTGGCTGCTTTTTTTGCGGGCAGTATCTGCGGAACCGTGATGGGCGGAATGCTGGCCGACCGCATCGGGTACAGAAATGTTTTTTGGTTCAGCGGTATGATTTCCCTGACAGCTTTGCTTTGCTGCCTGTATATTTTTAAAAACAAACCCCGGGAAAACGAAAAAAGGTCAAAAACCCCTTTCCCGCTCAAAGCATTGTTCCGGGTAATCAAAGATCCGGAATTTTTTTCCATTGTTTTTTTTCAGGCCGTTCCGGCAAAAATCATACTGATCGGCTGTCTGTTTTATCTGGTTCCCCTGTATCTGAAAAGCATTCAGGTGCTGCAGTCTGACATCGGCCGCGTTATTATGAGCTATAATCTGGCAATTGTATTTTTAGGCTATTTTTTTTCAAAATATCTTGATAAAGAAAAGCACAGAAAGTATTATATTTTCGCGGGGGGAATGATTACCGGTCTTTCTATGATCTGTTTTTATTTAACCTCCGGCTTCTTCGCAACACTCCTGCTGGTAATCGCCATAGGGATTTCCCATACTTTTTCCATTTCATCCCAGATGGCTGTTATTACAGAGACACAGGTTATCAAGGAAATCGGAACCGGTACGGGCATGGGCGTTTTCCGGTTTTGGGAAAGGCTGGGGAATGTGGCAGGCCCCCTGATTGCCGGTTTTCTGATTATAAAGTCGGGATCTATTGAGACATTTGCTGTGCTGGGAATCATGTCGGTTATATGCAGTCTTTTATATCTTATGTCAATTTTCCGGCTGAAATATAAAAAACCGACTGAAATATCCGGAGAGGGGGAATTACGGTCTTTTCAAAAATCCGCAAGGTTTTTAAGTCGGAAATATCAGATGAGAAATCGTATACGTCAAAATCTGATTGCCCGGAGATCAGCATAGTGCTTTGTCAACATTAAAATAAGGTGATTTCAGCATCAGCCCCGGCATCATTGAATCAGACATGAGAATCAAACAGAATATTTTCAGCAAAGGAGGTAACTGATGGATTATTACCGGTTTTTAGATGATCAGATCAATGATGCTCTCAATACAGATTTGGCATTCAACAACCTTTTGAGAACAGAGCCCTATAAACTTGATCCGGAAGTTGTAAAGGGTTTTTTTGCCCGTTATGCATTGATAAAAGAATTTCAGGAAACAACCCTTTCATTGTTCAACGCCAGCCTGAAGGGTGAAGCTGACCCGGAAATCGCATCTTTGGTACTCAATGAGCTGCCGGAACAGCAGAGTTGGGATTATCATAAAGAACTGAATCTGAAAGATACACCCTTATTTTTCAGAACAGATGAGGTGGTACCGGGGAAAATCTGTGAAATACAATGTCCCGCTTCTTTATGGGGAATTTATGATCAATTATATCATTTTTACAGACATTTCGGCTTTGAAATCAGCAGTTTCCAGAAAAGCCTGTCCGAAAGTTTTGCAGATACACTGACACAGTATCTGGGAAAAATCCCGTTGATCCACCATCTTACGGATCATTCCTCCATTCCCCATGATGCGAGATTTTTTATACAGCAGACGCGAAAACACGGTTTACAGTATTTTACTTATGATAAAGGGGTTACACCTTATAACTGTAATTTTATCAGAGCACATATCCCCCTTGGACTTTGGACAGAAAATTATGCTTCCGACCGTCTTGCACGGTATAAAGCAGGAAAACTGAAATACGATCCCCCCCCCATAATTCTGTTTGACGAAAAAATGTTGTATATGTTTCCCTTCTGGGATAAAACAAGGCACTATTATTCGGATGAGATACGTAAAATATTTCCCTATACACAACTTATCACCCCCGATGGTTTTGAAATGGAAGATGGTCAAAAGATTGATATAGAGAATTTTTGTAAACTTTCGCAGAAACAGAGGAGTTACTATATCAAATATGCAAGCAGTGATTTTTTGATTAAATGGGGAAGCAAAGGTGTTTATCTGGCTTCAACTTTTTCTGGTATCAAAATGAGACAGTTTTTTGGCAGTATAGTTGAAGATTACCATAAAAAACGTTATTGGATTGTGCAGAAAGGCTATCTGACAGATGATACTGCTACTTATATTACCAGAAATGATGATACAGCAAATGTGAATGTACATTCAAAACTCAGCGGTTTTTACGGACCGGAAGGACTGATGGGAGTTCTTATGATGCAGAGACCTTTTTACAAAGTTCATGGAAATGAAGAAACAATAGTCAGTATTTGCCAATAGTAAAACTAAGATAATAATTAGGAGGATATGATGATGTCGAATAATAAAATCTGTACAATAATCATAATCATGCTGGTATGTTGTATGTACTGTTTTTCATCTTCAGCAGCAGATGCAAAAGAAAAAAAGGTATATCGGATAGGTTATCTTGAGCCGTCACCTTTCTGGATATTTTCACATGATCTTGAGGCGATAAAAAAATCGCTTGCAGAAATGGGATGGAAAGGCAGGGTTGAGTTTCCGCAGGACGCTCATTTCAGTCCGGGACGTGAACAAGGTAAAAAAGCCCTGTGGTCGAAACGGGCTGAAGAACTGATGAGCCGGAAAGATATCGATCTGGTTATCACTGCCGGTACAGATGCGACGGCAACCGTTTTAAAAGTTAATAATGGAAAAATTCCCATTGTTGCAATTTCAGTCAGTGATCCGGTTAAATCCGGACTTGTACTGAATGCAAATGATTCGGGGGTTGACAATTTCACTGTCCGCGTTGTTCCGGATAAATACAAGCGTATGTTTGAAATTTTTCATGATGTAGTCGGTTTTAAAAAGATCGGACTGATGTATTGGGATACTAAAAACGGAAGAACATACACCAATCTTGAAGATGCCCGCACAGTTGCCCAGGAGCGGGGTTTTGAGATTGTCGAATACAGCAAAGTCAGTGAATCGGGAAAAGCGGAAGACTGTCTGCTGGGATTGCAGGAACTGGTTTCCCAAAAAATGGATGCTTTTTTTATCCCTTCTCTGAATTGCTTTGACTGGACATCAAGTGACGTGAAAAAATTATTGGATTTTCTCACGGAAAACAAAATTCCCAGTTTTGCCAGAAACGGAACCCGCGACGTTAAAGCCGGTGCCCTTATGGGATTTTCCACGGTTGATTTCTCCGGCAGGGGAAAATTTGTAGCGGATAAAATCATCAGAATTTTTCAGGGCGAAAAACCCCGTTCTTTACCGATGATTGACAATGCCATCCCCAAAATATCCTTTAATCTGCTTGCGGCAGAAAAAATCGGATTCAACCCGCCCTTTGACATTCTGGCTGCTTCGGATGAGCTGTTTCAGGAAATCACACTGCCGGAAGATCGACTGGTGAAATAAGGACATGTATTACAATGTTGAAAAAATACAGACTCGGCACCCGCCTGAATATTTCTTTCGGGCTGGTGCTTTTTGTCCCCATGATTATTACAACGGTTTTCTCCATTGTCTATTACAGCAACAAAATTGAGCAGGAGGCCGTAAACAAAATCAATTCGGACCTGAAAATTGCCGAACTGATCTATCAGAACGCCCTGGAGGAAATGAAAAGCCTTGCCAATGCCTATTCCCAGAAAAAAGAGATAATCATGCTGCTCGGATACAATGTGGGAGAAAAAATCGGCAGGGAACTCAGCAAATCGGCTCAGGGTGACCAGATTGACATGATTACGGTAACAGACAACGCCAATACGGTTTTGGTGCGATCCCATGCACCGGAAAAAATCAATCAGTCCTATCTGCATAAAAGCTATACTGCCAAGGCACTTTCCGGAAAATCTTTCAGTTTTACAGAAATTCTTCATATCGGGGAGCTGGAAGAGGAAGGACTTACAAAAGATTTGAGGATTTTCCTGAAAGATGCCTCCGCGTTCACACTCACCGGTATCGCACCGGTATATGACCGCCAAAAAAGTTATATCGCCGGTACAATTATTGTCCGCCGGATACTCAACAACAAAGCCGATTCCGTGCAGCACATCAGCCGCTATCTCAGCGTCAGTGCAGCCCTGACAATGAAAGATCAGCTTATCCTGACATCCGGCACCCCTTCCGATGCCGAAGAACAGAGAAATTTTATTCCCCCGCCGGTGGATCTCGCCCGGAAACTGGAAGAGAACAGAAGTTTTCATGTCAAAGACATGCGCCGGGGCGGAAGCATTACCGCGGGAGTGCCTGTGCGGGATTATCATGGCAAACCCGCAGGAATCCTGATGGTGCAAAACGGCGTGGCATCCTATCTGCGGACCCGTAATATAGCAGTTGTCACACTTCTGGGCATTTTTGTTGTCGGATTTATTCTTGCCTTCAGCATCAAAACCATCATCGGCCGGGATATTGTCATTCCGGTGCAGAAACTCAGAGAAGAAGCGGAAAAAATCAGGGCAGGGGAATACGGGCACACACTGGAGTTTCATTCCGGGGACGAAATCGGGGAACTTACCGAATCTTTCAACACCATGTCCCAGGAGCTGCAGCAGTATGACCGGCAGATCCGGGAACACAATCTGCAGCTGGAAGAACGGGTCAGAGAACGCACTGCCGAACTGCAGATTGCCAATCAGCAGCTTGTCAGCGCCAATACGGCCCTGGAAGACACCCTGGAAAAACTCAACCCGGGTGTATCCAAACTGATCGGTCATAACAAACAGCAGCTGGGGCTGGTATATGCTACCGAAATGGTGGCAGACGTATGCAATTATACCAAACTCAACATGATTCTGGGCGAAACCCTGATGGGCGAATTTATGAAAAAATTTTTCAGGGAAAGCCATAAACTGCTGGCCCAGTATAAAGGGATGTTTGACAAAACAGTCGGGGACCAGATCGTTGCCATTTTCGGAATGCCCAAAGATCATTCTCCGGCCAGTCCCATGCACCCCTTTGATGCGGTTGCCTGCTCGCTGAATCTCATTAAGGCGGCCCAGGTCATTAATGCGGAAATGCAGTCGGCAATTCAGGATAATTACACCTCCATTATTACCCGGCACAACTCCTTATCCGACGAAGACCGCAGAAACATCAGAATTGAGGAACTCCGATTCCAGTGCCGCGTCGGTATCAATACCTCTGATCCGGACAGCAGCAGGGAAATAGACCGGATGCGGATGGTGATGATGGGAGCGGAAACCTATGTGGATTATACCGCGCAGGGCGGCGCGGTCATTTATGCCTTCCGTCTGGAAAGCAACGGAAAACCGGGACATATCCATATCGGTGAAAATACCAAACAGCTGGTTTCCCATGTTTACAAACTGGAGGATCTGCCGCCCATCACCCTGAAAGGACTGGGAATACAGAGCGGTTACCGGGTTGTGGGCTATCAGTGTGTATTTGAAAATATTTACCCCAAAACAAAGATTTATAAATTGTACTGCAACAAACCCCCGGCCATGCTTACTTTTCTGATGAACAATATCTGCGTCGGGAAAATTCAGATCCGGGAGGTCATCAAAATAAAAGAGTACCTGGATGTGGATATTCTTTACCTGGAGCATATGGCGGGTGTGTATAATCTCTGCATGGCACGGGCAGTAATCGCCTATGCTGCTGCCCGCTATCTGGACATGGATGAAGAAAACCTTAATGCCCTGCTTTTTGCATCCATATGGCATAATATATCCGCACTGATTCCCGATTCAGAATCTTTTATTATGTCTGATCCGAAAACCCAGATTCCTGAAAATATCAATGGGAATCTGGTGGAAAAAATCCTTTCGGAAATGGAAAATCCTGCTGCCGGAATAAACGGGGCAGACATCATCCGGCTTGCCGGTTTTCTGGATTATAAAATGTTTGACAGAACCTGCCTGCAGACCCGGAACCGGGATGTGATATCAGCCAAAGAAGCCATTACCTTAATAAAACTGGAAGGCAAATCGGATCCGGAAATCTTATCCGCTTTTGAATCACTGATCATTGCAGGGGAAAACAGTGAATCTGCGGAAATACAGGAAGACACACCGCCTGCCTTCCCCGCAGAACTGCCGGGGGAACCGGAGCAGCTTGCAAAAATCATCATGGAAACATTTTCCCCTGAGCAGCAGAAAGAGCTGCTTGCAAAACTTTGCCCCGCAGATGTGCAGGGATTACAGAATCCGCTTCATCCGGGTGAATCTCAGCAGATTGAAAATCTCCCGTAATTCCCCCCCCCGGCGGAAGAGGGCCAATGCTGCTGACTTAGACCCTATCCGAAAACCTGTCTTTCGGTATTCTGCCCCCTGTTCTGACCGGTTCCCAAAATCGGTTTCAGAGGTTTTCAGGGTAGTGGGTCAAATCCGTTGAAAATCCCCCTCCCCTCCCTCAGGGGAGGGGAGACCGTCATCAACGGATTTGAACCCGCTACCAGATATTCGAAGACGGCAAAGAAGACATGCTGCTCATTTGTCAAAAAAATTTTATTTCTGAAAAACCGGAACTCTGTAACCCGGTTTGGATTCAGAATGCCAAACTTTCAGTTTGGCACTCCTATCCGTTTCATTCTCTCCCGAAAAATTTCCATAAATCCCTCCTGCATATCCGCAGGCAGGCATCCGAGACCGATCATTTTTTCAAATTCCCCCTGAAGACTGTACAGGCGATCAAAAACATTTTCATACTCCTCCGACTTCAAAGTCAGATGATCGGCAAGGGTCATGAAATCATTTCTGCGAACTTTATTTCTCTTTCCCTGTATACTCAGACAGCATTCTTCTTTTTCCCCCGGCAGGACCAGTCGGGAATTGACAATATCGTAGGCCGGGGAAAGATGGTATCCCTTTTCTTCGGTCCGGATCAGGGAAAAATTTTTCAGGTGGGCATCCCCGTTTCCCAATACAAAAAACAGCAGGGCTCTTTCAAACAGTTTCAGCAGATCCCTTTCGGGAGTATCGGAATATTTCCGGATAAAATTAGCAATCTGTTCATATGAGCCGTCGTATTTATCTTTTTTTTCCAATAACTGCTGAAAATCTTCCTGCTGTAACTTTTTTCCATCCTCTGTTCTGTCAAAGCGCTGCACAATATAGGCCCGTCTTTTGTCCGTAAGAGGCAGAAGACCGCGGGGAGGCACTTCAATTCCGACAAATGCGGCCAGATTCATGCACAGGTTTTCATTTTCCGGGAGAAAAGGGAAGAGTTCCGTCTGTGGTTTCAGGATATACATTCCTCCCTTTTCCACAATCCGCAGTTCATTTTTCTCCCGGTCATGGAGCAGGGAGATTTTGACCTGAACGCCGGAAACAGATATTTTCCCCACCATTTTCTGCGCCTCAAAGGATATTTGTGAAGTACTGAAAGAAATATCCGGAGGAACTTCAGTCCCGAACAGCTTCCTGGCACATTCGGGGTGGTAGTTCTTATTCAGCGGAGATTGTGAGCCGCTATGACAGGACAGACATTCGGAATTCATGTCAGCTGCACTCCCCGAACTCATTCACCGGATACACACTGACGGCTCCGATACAGTCTTTACAGGTAGCCAGAAGGATATCAAAACCCTTGTCCGGATCAATTTTCAGGGTTCTGGATACAATATCCAGATACCAGCCTTCGGGAAGAAGTCCGGTGAAAAAAGGGAAGAGCTCTTTGCTTTCATAGGCTTTGTCTGAAAGGGGAAGCGTGAGGCTGACGGGCAGGGCATCGGGCTGTTGAAGATAATCCGGATCATAGCGGAAACGGTAACCGCCCGGATGGCGTTCCAGCAGTCCGGCTTTACTGTCATGTAAAAAAATATAAGCTCTGTCCGGCCTTTTGCGCATTGTCCAAGACTTTCAGTCTTTCAATCCAGCGGACGCATACAGTCCTGGGGCAGCCGGTGGGTTCCCTTCCCTTCCAGACTGACTTCCACCAGATCTTCGGGATCATTGATGGATGTATCCGGATCGGTGATAATACCGTGCAGGCCGATGTATTCGTTCATATAATCCGCCCAGCTTTCATCCTCTGACTTTCTGAATATTTCCACTTTCTGTCCTCTGCGGAATGACATGGTTTTTCCTCCGGGTAAATGTTGAATGTTGAATGATAAATTATGAATGATAAATCGTTACCGGGCTCTGCCCCAATGCCGTTAAGTTAAGCGCGGAGGAGTGCCAAACTTACAGTCCGGCAGGCTGAAATAATCAGAAAAAGGCTGCCAAAATTCCGTTTCACTTCATTTTGGCACTCCGGAAATTCCTTAACTTAATGCCATTGGGGATGCCCTGTAACGAGTGGAGACAGAGCCCCGTAACGGGTATAATGGGGAAATCAGGGCCGCACGGTTTCCGCGCTGCTTCCGGCAGTCTTTTTCCGCAGACAGGTATCACAGATCATGCGCTGATCTATCCGCAGCCCCACGGGATCAATGCGTTTACGGATATATTCCACATATCTTCTGGGGCCCATTATCGCACCGCAGCTTTCACAATGCAAGAGTTTTTGCCGGTTGAGTACGGTTCCGCACAGGGATAAAATTCTTTCCCCGTCCCGGTCTTCCATTTTCATGGCACCGTTGGGGCAGTTGTGGGCGCAGGCCCCGCAGGTGATGCAGCGGTCTTCTGTGCGGCGGAAATCGGTTTCCACCGGATGATCGAAATCCAGATACCCCAGCTGCAGCGCGTCAATCTTCATTTTATCCCGGCAGACTTCCACACATTCCCCGCAGCGGCGGCAGATGTCGCAGCGCAGGCAGCGCCTGGCTTCTTCCCGGATTTCGTTTTCCGTATATCCCAGTTCGGCCTGCTGAAAGGTGGTCCGGCGGCGGTCAATATTGAGAAAACCCATTTCCGGTCTTCTCAGGATCATTTTGGTGGTGGCCGGTACTTCCAGAGACTCAATCCGGCTCCGTCTTACAGGAACCGGAGGCATTTTGGGCTGGGGAATGCCGGAAAGCCAGCGGTGAATGGCTTCGGCAGCCCGTTTTCCGCCGCCGATGGCTTCAATGACCGTGGCCGGGCCTGTCACCGCATCCCCGGCTGCAAAAATGCCCGGTTCCGAACTTTCCATGCTGACCATGTTCACATCAATGGTGTTCCGTCTGGTCCATTTCAGATCGCTCAGGTCTGCCATGCAGGAGGTATCCACCTGCTGACCGATGGCGGCAATAACCACATCCACATCCATGATATAATCACTGCCTTCCACCGGAACCGGGGACATACGGTCGCTGCCTTCCCGCTTCACCAGCTCGGCGCGCAGGCAGCGAAGCCCTCTGATTTTTCCCTCTGTGCCCAGCACCTCTGTGGGAACGGTCAGGAATGAGAAATGCACCCCTTCCTCTTCGGCATGTTCCACTTCCTCTTCATCCGCGGGCATTTCGTTCCGGGTTCTCCGGTAGGCCAGGGTCACTTCTTCGCAGCCCAGGCGAAGGCAGGAACGGGCCGCATCTATGGCCACATTGCCGCCGCCGATAACCACCACCTTTTTTCCGGGTCTGTGATGATCTCCCAGGGCCACCCGTTTCAAAAGATCAATGGCATCGGTAACAGGGAATTCCTTTTCTCCGGGCAGATTGAGCTGATAGGCCTTATGCGCGCCGATGGCAAAGAAAAAGGCCGCAAACCCCTCGGATTTGAGATCCGCCATGGATACATCGCTTCCGAATCGGGTATTGAAGTGAAAATCCACCCCCAGCTCCTCCAGCATGGTCACTTCCCGGTCTATGACTTCCCGCGGCAGCCGGTAACGGGGAATCCCCACCAGGGTCATGCCGCCGGCCGTGGGCAGAGATTCAATCACCCTGACACCGTAGCCTTTGAGCGCCAGGTAATATGCACAGCTCAGACCGCCGGGCCCGGCCCCGACAACACAGATATTTTTTCCTTTGTCGGCCTCTTTGGGCGGATTGACATATTTCCCTTCGGACATGGCCCGTTCCGCGGCAAATGCCTTGAGGAATTTAATGGATACGGGGGTGTCAATCCTTGCTCTTACACACATGAATTCACAGGGACGGGTGCAGACCAGTCCGCAGATCCAGGGAAAGGGATTGTCCCTGCGGATCACTTCAATGGCTTCCGCATCCCTTCCCATACCGATAAGGGTAATATAAGTGGGGACATCAATACCGGCCGGACAGGTCATCTGGCAGGGGGCCGGAGCCAGTTTGATGCAGTCT
The DNA here is from genome assembly GCA_011390755.1 of Desulfobacteraceae bacterium. Lineage (GTDB taxonomy): Bacteria > Desulfobacterota > Desulfobacteria > Desulfobacterales > Desulfococcaceae > JAABRU01. Next base: position 46,332 of record JAABRU010000019.1, read on the forward strand.
CCGCTTGCGCAGTTGTGGGTTTCGGCATGACTGACAAAAACCTCCCGGTATTCGTCAATATTTGTCCGTACCTTTTCCGCAGCTTTTTTTGCATCCTGATCCGAAGCACTGGCACAGAGTTCGGCAGCGCGGGATTCCAGTGCAGGCACATGTTCTTCTCCGCCCCGTCCCCAGGCCAGGTCTTTCATCAGTTCCATTACTTCCGAGGCAATGCGCCGGGTCTTGGGGATTTTGAAACGACCGGTGCTAATGGCCTCCTCCAGGAAGACGATGGTGGTGTTGACCGGACAGCTTTGTTTTGCCATCATAACCTCCCTTTATTCAAATTCGGATTCGGATACAATACGCGCATGGCGTTCCCGGCGGGTCTGCGGCAGTTCGACTGCTTTTCCGAACTGCAGACAGCCGGTAATGCAGACCGTGACACAGGCCGGTTCCAGCCCCTGATCTATCCTGTCCATGCAGTAATCGCATTTGACCACATGATCCTCTTCCGGATCCCATTGGGGCGCGCCCCAGGGACATGCCTGGATGCAGGCTTTGCACCCTACGCATTCATCATGATCCACAAAAACAATACCGTCATCCCGTTTCTGCATGGCTCCGGTGGGACAGGCGGCAACACACCAGGGTTTATCGCAATGGAAACAGGGCATAAAAATATAGGAGGCCCGCGGACGGTCATCCACCAGTTTGGGACCGACTTCCACAACCTGGCAGAGCCGGGGACCGGCCGGAAGTGATTTATTTACTTTGCACTGCACTTCGCAGGCATGGCAGCGGATGCATTTTTTACTGTCCTGCAAGATATAATACTGGCTCATCTTAATTCCTCCCTTCCTGAGAAGCAGCGCTTTCAGATGCTTTTTTTACGGTTACAAAATGTTCCTGCAGGGCAACGGCTCCCCCGGCTTTGTCCCATAAATCATTGCCGCGGGGCATGAAACGGTTGTCGGCCAGTCCCCGGCCTTTGGCCCGGCTTTCCACGGGCAGGCGGTGCCCGAATCCGTGAACGGTGAATACGGCATCCGGATGAATCTGATCCGTGGCAAAGGCTTTTATCTTTTCCGTATAACCGTCCGCATTGCTCACTTCCAGCAGGTCTCCGTCTGCGATATCCAGTTTTTCCGCAACTGCATTGTTGATCCAGAGCACATTTTCCGGCATCTGTTCAAAAAGCATGGGATTGTTGACCGTATGCCCCTGCGTATGAACACCGCAGCGGCCGAAGGTCAGGCGGAATGTCCCTTTGGGCGGACGGACAGGGGATTCATAGGGCAGAAGAGAGGAGATTTCCGCTTTTTTCAGTCTTTCACTGATGATTTCAATTTTTCCCGAAGGTGTTTTGAAGGTAAGGTTATCCCGATCCCGGTACATGGGTTTTTCGCCCAGCAGCACCACGCCTTTTTCATCAAAATCCGAAATACGGACACCGCTTCCCTCCAGTTGATAATTCCATACATCTTCCGCAGATTCAAAAACCAGTTCTTTGAGTCCCAGACGTTTGGACAGGCCGGAAAAAATTTCCCATTCGGCTTTGGTGTCATAGCGGGGTTCCACCGCGCGTTTCCGTACAAAAAGATAGGGCAGCAGATCGTTTTTGCATGCGACAATACTTTCCCGCTCCAGATAGGGAGACAGGGGGAGCACCACATCAGAATACCAGGCCGTGTCGGACCAGGAGAAGGTGACGGATACCATGAAATCCAGATTGGAAAAAACCTTTACAAGATGATCGGGATCGGCAAAGGCCATGAGCGGATCATGACGGTATGCAATATAGGATTTGATGGGATAGGGTTCCTGGGTTTCAAGGGCTTTGTATGCCAGATGGGTGACCCCCGGCCCGGCTTCAAAATGGGGATATTTCCAGCCCGCACCGTCAGCTCTTTTTTCCGAAGGTTTATCATAGATGTCCATAAATTTCTGCAGGCCCTTCCGGTTATAATCCCCCGGCTTGTTGGTTATGGGCAGACCGCCTTTGGTGCCGACGGATCCCAGCAGACAGTTAATAATATAGATGGTACGGGAAACATAAAAGGAGTTTTTGTAACGGGCCGTCATCCATCCGGGATGCCAGAGCACCGCGGGTGCGGCCTCTGCCAGTTCTTTGACAAAACTGCGGATGCGCAGTGCGGAAACACCGGTTTCCTGTTCGGCCCATTCGGGTGTGCAGAGGCGGACAAAATCCTCCAGTTTGTCAAAATCCGCAAAATAGCGGTTCACATAATCCGCATCATAGAGTTTTTTGTCTATGAGTTCATGGATAACAGCCAGATTAAAGGCATAATCGGTTCCGGGGCGCACCTGGAAGAAATTATGGGACTTGGCCGCTGTAACCGAGCTGCGGATATCAATGACCGACAGACGGCAGCCCTTTTCCATTGCGGCTGTCAGTTCATTCACTTCCCGCACGTTGATGGCCTCAAAGATGTTGCGGCACTGGGTAACCACATGCCGGGCATTTTTCAGATCATAGACCACATCTTTTCTTCCGCCGCCATAGACAGACAGGGCAGAATGCTGGACATTGCGTGCGCAGGCACCGTCATGGTTGCAGTAATTGGGGGTTCCGATCCCGCGCAGAAAAGCCCGGTGAATGTCCCGGAAAGGGCCGCCCCGGTCTGTCAGCAGCAGATTGCGGGGGCCGTATTTGTCGAAAGTTTCGGAAAGTTTTTCCGCAACATGGTCAAATGCATCATCCCAGGATACCTTCTGCCATTTTCCTTCCCCCCGGTTTCCTTTGCGGATCAGCGGGGTCTGGGGGCGTTCACTGTCTTCAATCAAAGCAATTCCCGCGGCCCCCCGTGCGCAGACCCCTCTGCCCATGCCGGGTGCATGCGGATTGCCGCGCAGAAATACAACTCTGCCGTCTTCCACTTCCGCAATGATGGGACAGCGGACCGTACACATGCCGCATACACTGTAAACTGTCTGTCTCGCCATTTAATAACCTCCGTTTATATAATAATGTTGAATGCTGAATGCGTAATATTGAAAATTAAACTGTCCTCGTTCCCGCGCTCTGCGTCAATGCCATTATGTTAAGGAGCGGTATAAACCCCGCAGGGGTGTCAGACAATAGCCCGGCAATTTATTGCCGGGACAGAGATCGGCATAAACCGGAAAGTCCCGGAGGGACGGCAGAAAAGTCGGACGGAATTCTTCCGTCCCTCCGGGACTCTGAAAATTTTCTCCATGATTTCCGGCAGTAAACTGCCGGGCTATTCTCTTTCTGTCCCTCCGGGACAGGGTTTTTAAAATCCGGCTTACCTTAACGAATGGCATTGACACTCTGCATGGGAACGGAAAAATATGTCATTGCTGTAACAGCAATAATCATACCAGAAAATTATGCCCGCCTCCCTGGCAGAGAAAATTACCTGTTCAAAATGAAAAATTTCATTCATTATAATTTCAGATGGATATATTTATCCATCCCCATATCAGAAATTTTCCGGACACCGGAATTATTTCTATGTGCATTAAAATCATTGCAGTGACATGATTTTTATGCAATAAAATATCCTCTTGGATTATAATATAAAATTGCAAGCGCAATTATTTTATTGCAGTTATTTTATTGCAGAAAGACCGGGAGCGGGAGTCTGCCGGATTTTTTATTCACAGCAGGGGATCCGGATTTTTTTATATTTTTTCTGCTTTGATTTCAAAAATTTATCTCTTTATCTTCTGTATTTTCCCAAAACATTCCTCCGGTCTGTATCCTATGGCATACAGTTTGCTTTTGTATGGGGAATGTTTTTTTCGGAAAGTAAATTATTAATATTTTTATTCGGAGGTTTTATGATGTTCCATAAGAAACAAAAAACTGCAGTACTGATGGTAACGGTATTTCTTTCTGTTTTTGTCCTTTTTCCCCTGCTGACCGGCATTGCCGGGGCTGCAACTCCTTTGGAGGAAGCCATTGCCAACGCGCCCCAGGGTACGGAAAAAGGGCAGATTGATCCCAATGCGGCTCCCGGTTATCTGGGGATTCCGGGCGCTCCTTCCCAGAATCTGGTTGTCGGCTTTTTCTGGGCCGTGTGGGTGGGCTGGATTTTTTCCACTGTCGGGGCCTTCGGAGGCGTTATGGCCGGTATCGGGCATATTACGGTCTTCGGGCTGGGGAAATATGCGGGGCAGTTTCGGGAAACCGCTCCCACCATCAATAAAATGGTCACAGACTCCGTGCGTGTTTCCAACCAGTTCCTCGTGGGAACCAGCGCGCTGATCTCCTCCATCAACTATTACAAGATGGGACGCCTGGTGCTGCCCCTGGGCATAGCCCTTGCAGCCGGTTCCATGCTGGGCAGTTCACTGATTCCCGCTCTTACTGCCGGAAAAATTTCATTTAAAGCCTATATCGGTTATTTCGGTCTTTTTGTGCTGCTGCTGGGCTGCTGGATGGTCTATGAAACCACCCCCAAAGGCCAGGCCGGTAAGAAAAAAGCCAAACAGGCGGCCGATGCCTTTGAGGAAACCATGAAACGCCAGAAAAGCGGTGAAAATATTGACACCCGTGATCTGGGCGTAAAAGTGAAGGAACTCAGCATCTCCAAAATGGTTTTCACCTTTTACGGTGTGGAATTTTCTTTCAACCCCCTGTTCCCGTTTATCGGCGGATTTGTCATTGCGTCCGTGGCCTCTTTTATCGGTGTGGGCGGCGGCTTTCTTCTGGTTCCCTTTCTGACCAGTGTTTCCGGACTGCCCATGTACCTGTCTGCCGGAACATCGGCCTTTGCCGTTCTTATCGGCATGATTACCAGCATTACCAGTTTTATTATCAAGGGAGCCATTGTCCACTGGCCTCTGATCGGTGTGGAAATGATCGGTATTGTTGCAGGTTCCGTTATCGGCCCCCGCACATCCAAATATCTTTCGGACAAATGGCTCAAACGCCTGTTTATCATTCTGGCCTTTTATGTGGGGATTAATTACACCACCAGCGGTTTCTTCGGAAAGAATGTGCTGCAGCTCATCGGGCTGGGATAAAAAGGGCAGAATTCATATATACGGAAACAAAGTCCTCTTCCGCAGAGAGACTTTGTTTCCTGTCTGACATTTCAGGGAGAATTTATATGCAAACCATTGACAGTATACTGCTTCTGCTGGACCCTTTTCTGATCTTCCCTTTCCGTATTACGGAGATTTCCCTGGCCGGATTTTATATCGGAACCTTTGTTCTGGTTATCAACTGTGTTCTGCTGGGAAAACTGACAATTGAGGGGATTATGTGTATCAACCGTTCCTATTACGGAAAACTGGAAAAGGAAACCGTGCGGATGCACAATCTTTCCGTAAAAGCCATTCTGATGAAGGATAAAGACAGTTACCAGGCCTGCAACAAAGAGGCCAATGAGGCGTTCGGAAAGTATTTTTTTTCGCAGATTGCCATGGGCGCGTCCCTTTTATGGCCCCTTCCCTTTGCTTTGCACTGGATGAACACCCGTTTTCAGGATGTTTCCTTTCCCCTGCCCTTTGGCAGTGCCTCCCTGAATTATGCGGCCGTATTCATTCTGCTTTACATTCTGGCACGGATTTTTGTCAGCAAAATTTCCGTATATTTGCCGCCGATTGCAAAATCTGCTCCCCAGTCTTCTGAAAAAAAAGAGGAAATGATTCAATGGTCCGACATTGGCAGAAAAAAGGGGAATCCGGATCAGCCCGATTCCCCCGGAGCAAAGAATCTTGAAAGTATGGAAAAAAACCATTATATTCCATTGGCAGGATAAAAACAGTGCTTCGTCCGATGAATTGTAAACAGATAACCTATGGGTGAAAAGGCTTTGAAACTGGCGGATATTGCTGAAAGTATCCGTATTGATCCCCGTAAACTGACACAGTATGTGCTTGATCCTGATTCTCCGCATGGAAAACACAAGTCTGTTCTTTTTGAAAAACTACTTGGGTTTACAAAAGAAAATCACAATGAACTGATCCGTCAGATTGAAAGCAGGGCCATGCAGGCTGAAGTCACTTTCCACAGCAGGGACAGATTCGGAGAACGTTATGCAGCGGACATTTCCATTGAAGGAACAGAGGGACGTTATGCTGTCATAAGAACAGGATGGATCATAGCTCCCGGCAGCAGGGTTGCCCATCTTGCAACACTTTATGTAAGGAAAAAATTATGATGCCGGATATAGGAGATATAGTGGAAATTGTCATGGACATTCCGGAAAAAAATCTGCGGGCCGGAATGCGGGGGGCGGTTGTTCATTACCACGGAAATGATGTTTACGAAATTGAATTCACTGATAAAAATGGAGAAACCATTGATTTTTCAGCCATTCATGCAAAGCAATTTATCATTGTATGGCGTGCGGAAAACCGGCAGTGGACTCCGAGATCGGAAGAGCGTCGTGCTCTTGTTGCCGGACTGTCTGATGATGCTGCAAAGCAGGTATTGAATTTTGCACGCTTTCTGTCGGCACAAACTCATCAGTCTGCAAATATGTCAGCATAGAAATGAAAACAGAACTTATGCCGGAGCAGATTACCGAAATGGGAAAAAAATGGTTTGACATGGTTGTTTCCGCTCTGCCTGTGGAAGAGGTGATGTCAAAATACAGACCTGAAGATCGCCTCAAAGGACTCAGCCTTGAGGAAATTGAACTGTACCTGAAAAAAATGCGGGAAAAAATGCAATAAAAGCAGGAAACACTCTGTTTTTCTTATGAAAATATTTTTCTTCATATTCTTTTTAATTGCAGGAGTTCTTTTTCTGTTTTCTTCCCCGGCCCTTGCCACCCAGTCCCACGGTGATCCCGAAGGGCTGTATGTGCATCAGTTGTCGCATATCTTCTTTGTCTTTTCCATGGGCATTCTCATTTACTGGCTGCGGGTGCGGGAACTGGTGAAAGAAAAAGGCTGGAAATATATTCAGTATGCGGCTTTTTTCTTTATTCTCTGGACCCTGGATGCTTTCACCGCCCATCTGCTGGATGAACAGTACCGATGGGTCAGCGTCACCCGTGCGGACCGCTGGTATCTCCGCATTGATTCCGCCTATTCCGGACTGGATATTTTTTATTATATCGTAAAGCTGGATCATCTGTTCTGCGTACCGGCCATGATCTTTTTTTATGCGGGCCTGAAACGTCTTTCCCAAACGACGGTTTCGGAATCAGAAAAAAGGGAAAGTCAATGATTATTTCCGCCCTGCCCCCTGGTTTTCGGACATGGGCCGGGGCCGTGCTCATGATTCTTTTTTCCTTTTTATCCTTATACCACATCCGTACCCTCAACCGCCGGGAGCCGGGCAATCTGATCTGGACATACCTGCTCTGGGTCTCCTATTTTCTGGCCGGATTTGCTGTTTCCCGTTCCGCGGGGCATATTCTCAAGCAGATTCTCATCCTGTCGGAACACAGGGAGCTGTGGGACAGCATTCAGGCTTTCAGCGGTACTGTCAATACCTTCATGCTCATCCTGGTGGCAGCGACCACACTGTTTTTTGAGAGAGTCTGGCAGGTGTATCAGGGAATCCTCAATGACCGGCAGGCCCTGCAGTCCGCGCATACCGAACTGCTGCTGCTCAACGAAAATCTGGAAAAACGGGTGCAGGACAGAACCGAGGCACTGGCCCAATCGGAAAAACAGATTGCCCAGGCCGACAAACTGGCCTCCATCGGGCAGTTTTCATCGGGGATCGCGCATGAAATCAACAATCCTCTGGGGATTATCCTCGGTTATACCCAGTTGCTGCAAAGGGATGAAAAACCCGGCTCGGAAAAATATGAAGACCTGAAAACCATTGAAAAACATGTGAAAAACTGCAAATCCATTGTGGAGGATCTTCTCAGTTTTGCCCGAAGTTCCCGGCCGGTGCAGAATGCCGTCTGCATTCATGAATGCATGGATGATGTGCTGACCTTTATCCGGCACCGCAGTAAATCGGAAAACATAGAAATCATTAAGGAATATGACAGAAGTATCCCCAAAATGATCCTGGATGAAAAAAAAATCAAACAGGTTATCATCAATCTGATGATGAATGCCATTCATGCCATCTGCGGAAAAGGGAGTATCCGCATCCGCACTGTTTATGAAAGCAGAGAGAATCGGGTACTGATCCGCCTGAAAGATACGGGATACGGCATTGAAAAGAAAAACCTGACAAAAATATTCGATCCCTTTTTTACCACCAAACCCACCGGGGAGGGAACCGGTCTGGGTCTGGCCGTCAGTTACGGTATTATCAAAAATCACGGGGGCGAAATTCTGGCAGAAAGTGAAATGGGAAAAGGGACGGAATTTACAATTATTCTGCCGCTGACCGGGAAAAACGCAGTCATAGGGGAATGCCATGAGTGAACGGAAAATTCTCATTGTGGATGATGAACCGGATATGCTCCGACTGCTGAAACGGAGCCTGAAACCGGATCTGCACTGCCGGGTGGAATGCGAATCTTCTCCCAAGCAGGCCCTGCAGCGTATTTCCCTTGAGGATTTTGACCTGATACTGGCGGATATCAAAATGCCGGAAATGGACGGGCTGGAACTGCTGGGACTGATCCGCAAGGATCATCCGGACCTGACCGTTGTGATGATGACCGGGCACGGAACCATTGAAACTGCGGTAGAGGCCATGAAATACGGGGCCTATGATTTCATTACCAAACCCTTTGACCATGAAACCCTGGTTCTCCGGCTGGAAAAAGCATTGGAAAGAAGCCGCCTGATTCGGGAAAATACCCGGCTCCGCGGGGCCGGTTCCTCGGATCAGATTTTCCAGAATATTGTAGGCAAAAGCACGGCCATGCAGCGGGTATTTGAAACCATCCGCATGGTGGCCAATACTGATCTCACTGTGCTTATCACCGGGGAATCCGGAACCGGCAAAGACCTGACCGCACGGGCTGTCCACGCGCTCAGCAGCCGGAGCAAAGAATCTTATATCGCAGTCAACTGCCCCACCGTGCCGGAGCAGATTCTGGAAAGCGAACTTTTCGGATACAAAAAAGGCGCCTTTACCCATGCCTCACAGAACAAAGCCGGGCTGTTTCAGGAAGCGGATAAAGGTTCTGTTTTTCTGGATGAGATCGGGGATGTCAGTCCGGCCATCCAGACCAAACTCCTGCGTGTACTCCAGGAAAAAGAATTCAAACCTCTGGGCGATACCCGCATCATCAGAGTGGATGTCCGCATCATTGCATCCACCAACCAGGATCTCAAAGAAAAAATCCGGAAAGGGGAGTTCCGGGAAGATTTTTTCTACCGCCTCAATGTACTTCCCATAAAACTTCCGCCCCTGCGGGAGCGGAAAGAGGATATCCCCCTGATTGTCAATTATCTTCTGCAAAAACACGGGGAAAAACTGGGGAAATCCGGCATAGGCATTTCCCCGGAACTCATGGAAATCTTCATGGAGCGGCAGTGGGAAGGCAATATCCGGGAGCTGGAAAATGCCGTGGTCCGGGGGATACTTTTCAGCAGAGGGGATGAAATCCGCGCTTCGGATGCAGGTTCGGACAGGAAAAAGGAGAGAGGAAACTGTATTCTCCCCGAAAGT
>JAABRU010000288.1 GCA_011390755.1 Desulfobacteraceae bacterium
TTTGAAATTTATCTGAAAGAAAACCGGGACTGGCTGCTGGCAGATGCGCCGAGACGGAAGGATATGCGGATATACGAGGCCGTGTATCATTTCATCCTCTACCGTTATATTACCGATTTCCTGGGACTCAGGCGGGCAAGGGTATGGCCCGAATTCCCCACCGGCAACGGGAAGGTGGATATTCTCATAAAATATGCGGATCGGGTCTATGCCCTGGAAGTCAAATCCTATACGGATGAAAGTGGATACAAAGAGGCCCTGATACAGGCCGCCGCTTACGGAAAGCAGTTGGGACTGGCGGAAATCAGTCTGGTTTTTTTTGTGGAATATATTGATGATGCCAACCGGGAGAAATACGAAAAGGACTATGAAGATGAGGAAAGCGGGGTACGGGTGGAGACGGTGTTTGCGGCCACGGGGAACTGAGTTTTAATGGTGAATGGTGAATGGGGCATAAGCCGGTACACAGCCGTTCCGGCAGAATTACAGCGCAGATGAGGTGCTTATGAGAGAACTGAAAGTAAAGGAAAAAGACTCCGGAAGTCCGCCTGCCTCCGGCTTTTTACCGGGTCCCGGAAAGCAGCGGAAAGAACGGAAGGTCATTTATCCGGAAAGTGACGGAAAACCCATGGCGGACAATACAAAACAGTTCAGATGGATTGTGAAGATCAAGGAAAATCTGGAGCGGATGTTTGCGGATCGTCCGGATGTCTTTGTTGCCGGTGATCTGCTGTGGTATCCGGCGGAGGGAAACAATAAAATCCGGACAGCGCCGGATGCAATGGTGGCCTTCGGCAGACCCAAAGGCGACAGAGGGTCCTACCGGACATGGGATGAAAACGGGATTTCCCCGCAGGTTGTGTTTGAAATTCTCTCTCCGGGAAACCGGAAAGGGGAAATGGAGAAAAAACGCCTGTTTTATCAGAAATACGGGGTGCAGGAGTATTATGTCTATGATCCGGATCGGAACAGGCTGACAGGATGGATACGGTCGGGAAAACGGTTTCAGGCGGTGGAAGATGAAAAAATGCGGAACTGGATCAGTCCCCTGCTGAAAATCCGCTTTGATCTGAGAGATGATGATCTGCATATCTTTGATCCGGATGGTAAAGAATTTGAAACCCTTGAAGCAGCAGACAAACGGGCCAAAGCAGCAGACAAGCGGGCCAAAGCAGCAGATAAGCGGGCTGAAACAGCAGACAAACGGGCTAAACAGTCTGACAGGCGGGCTGAGATATTGGCTGCAAAGCTCCGGGAACTGGGGATCAATCCGGATGAGTTGTAAATATTTTTTTCTCTTTCTGTCTGAACTGCGATTTTGAACAGGATTATACAGAATTTCAGTCATTGTTCTTATCCTGTATAACCCTGTTCAGACAATGTACCCGCTGATTCACTCCCTGTTTTTCAGGATACGGATTATTTTATGGGTAATATCTCTGAAATAATATTTTTTTTTAAAATGCGGATCACAGAATTTTCATGCAGACGCAGTTCCCTGTCAATTTCAGAAGTCATGGTGAGAATCAGGCAGGTATCATACAGATCCGCAAGCTGTCTGCATTTTTCCTTTCCCGCTCTGCCAGTGGAAACAAAAACAAAACTGCTTCCGTTTTTAAAAAAACGTCCCGGTTCTTTTGCCATCCATCGCAGATAAGCCGCGCATTGCCGCACATTGGAGTCATCAGGAAAATTCGTATCTCCTTTGTATGACAGTGCGCTCTTTCCGGAGAATCTTACAGGTTCCACCCTGCTCTGACAAAGGGAAAAGGTACAGAGAATTTCTTTGGTTTCCGGCTGTTCTCTGTTCCGGTAGAGTTGTTCCGCATATGCCACTGCCTGTTTTTCAACTGCCTTATACTCCTCATCCGGGCAGGTGAGCAGGCAGGCTCCGTATTCCAGCATATCTGTTTTTTCCGTGCCGTCAAATTCTGTGAAAAGGGTGTCATAAATAATCCGGTTCCCGTGATCAATGCGCTCTGAGGCCATATCGCACAGTAGCAGACCTGCCCTTTTTTCTGCAATGAGCAGGGCAAATTTCCGTGTGTCTCCGCTGGTATCGCGCAGAACCGAACGGTAGATGTCCTCTGTGCGCTGATACAGCCACAGATCGCCTTTTTTTACATGCCATCCGTAATCCATGCCCCGCGCAATGTCACGGGTATGAACCGCTGCGCGTTTTGACACAATCTGTGTGTTCATTGTCAGCAAATCCTGGTGAGTTGAATATTACCATAGGTTTTGAACGAGATATCCCGCTCCTTGACAAACTGAATCAGGGATTCCTTGAACGATGGATCCCATGCACGGAACAGTTTTTCCCACCAGCCCCGGTTTTTGTCCCGTTCCGCAAGGACAAAGGAAAGTGCATACCTCAGCGGCTGATCCGTGAATTCCGGTTCAAATTTTTTGTTGGCTCTGCGCACAAACACGGATTTTTCCTCTTCCCCGTCTTTTTCCATCCGGGAAAATTCCACACATCCCAAAGTCTTGACCGGTATCACCACACCGACCGCATTGATCCGTTCCTCAATCAGGTTGATCACTTCCTTAAAGCGTTCATCAAATTTTTTCATCAGTCTGTTTCGACCTTCCGCACTGTTGAGCCATGCCTCGCATTTGGTAATGACAAAGAGAATCAGATGCGACTGTTTGTCACTGAGTGCCGGGCGCAGCAAATCCCGGATGCGGGAAGGTTTGTTGATTTTATCGGAAAAAATGTCACTGCCTTCCATCAGCACCGCGCCGTCAATCACGTTGATAATCACACTTGCCTTGTTGAGAAGTTGCTGGAATGTAATGAAATCCTGATCGCTTGCCGATACATTGATCAGACCTCCGGCTATATCGCAGAATACCAGATCCAGTTCATTTTTGTCTTTGAAGGAAATTCCAAAACGGTGATAAATAATGCCCCTTGTTCCCTCCAGCAGGGGTTTGATGCTGGTGAAGGTGGGCTGTTCAATAATCCGGCTGAGTTTCTGATACGCACTGTCCAGATTGATGCCTGTATCATTTTCGGCATAAAAATTGAACCGGGCATAGCTTCTCATTTTGTTGAGTTCTTTGTACATGGTGGCAAGCAGTGTGGTTTTGCCAACCGCTTCGGGACCTATCATCATAACCGTAAATTCGGACATACAGTCACCTCGTTTGATATTTTCGTTATTTTTCAGTATTGAATCAGGGAAGCCATATTGCCGTAGAAAACAAAATGCTTTTCTATGGGCAGAAGGCTCCGGTTCAGGCAGTAGCGGACTGCATACATCATGGGTTTGTCCACATGTTCCTGGGAAAAATTCAGGTTGGTTTTTTTATGAAACACAAGGGCTTCCGTCTCTCCTTTACCCTCTTTGTAGGAAAATTCCACACATCCCAGTGTTTTCACCGGAACAAACATGGCAACGCAGTTGGGATTCTGGGTTGTCACCCAGTTGAGAACCGCTTTGTGCCGGTCTTCAAATGCCATGCGCAGTTTTTCAATGCCGGTTTCATCTTTTATCCATGCCTCGCATTTGGTGATGACAAACAGAAGCAGACATCGGCTGCTGCCTTTGTACCGGCTGAGCAGATCCCTGATCCGCATGGGAGAATTGACCCGATCCGCCAGAAATTCGCTTCCTTCCAGCATAGCAGCACCGTCAATCACATTGATAATCACAGCGGCTTTGGACAAAGCCGCTTTGAAATCCTCAAAATCTTTGCCTTGTGCCTTCATTATCAGACCACCTGCGGTGTCGCAGACAGCAAACATCCGGTTGTCAATGTCAAAATTGTATTCCGAAACGCCCGCAGTGCCGGACAGAAGCCGGGGCGGACGGGTGAAATTGGGCTGTTCAATGATGGTGCAGAGTTTCTGATATGCCTCTTCCAAAGCGATGCCTGTGTCATCATGTGCCACAAACTGCTGAAAGCGGCTGTTTCGGGAAAATTCCTTGTACATCAGGGAAAGGAGAGTGGTTTTGCCAACAGCTTCCTGCCCCATGAGCATGATGACGGTTTTATCAGATTTGTCTGCTTTCTCCGGTTTGGCTGGACGAACTGCCTGCAGGGCAGGAACCTGATACGGTATTTTTAAACCCTTCCATCTGCTTTTGAAAGCAAGCCCCACCCGCCAGCTTATGAAAGAAAAGACGGCAATTGCAATTATAATTCCAAATAGTTCCATGCGATTTCCTCTGTTGTCTGAACTGTGATTCGTATGATGTAAGTGATTTCCATGAGTTCCTGTTCCCATGCCCTGTGTCATAATGGGACGCGGATCGTCCCTCCTCCGGCATTCCCACGCAGAGCGTCAATGCCATTAAGTTAAGAAACAATGATAAACCCCGTAGGGGTGTCAGAGAATAGCCCGGCAATTTATTGCCGGGATCGGAATTGTAATGAAAATCAGTCCCATAGGGACGAAAGATAAAAATCATCTTTTTTCGGGGCGGTATTCTTCCGTCCCTCCGGGACTTCCGGAAATTGTTCTCCGGATTCCCGGCAGTAAACTGCCGGGCTATTCTCTTTCTGTCCCTCCGGGACAGAGTTTCAGAAATCTGCCCTTCTTTAATTTAATGCCATTGACGATGAGCGTGGGAACGAGGGAATATCACAGTTCAGATAATCCGTTATCCCGCCATCCTGTCAAATTCCCCCCTGACTTTATGAATACTTTTCAGCACCTCGTCTGACGAACCATGCCATTCCCTGCAGAATGCCGCATACTGATCAAATTTGCTGAAAATGTCGGGCCAGATTTTTCCTCTGATTTTATAAATGAAATTGTACCATTCTGTCTTGATCTTTTCCCTTCTCACCAGACGGTCTCCGATTTCTTCCACTAAGGAAAAAATGGCATTGGCAGGATCAGCCTGCATTTCCTCTCCAAGTTTTCCGCTTATTCCATAAACAGTTTCCTTATATGTCACCTGCAGGCCTCTCTCAATTTCCTGAGCCAGTTCCTCAAGAGGTTTGGATCGGTCTTTGGGAATAATTCTGTCAACATAAGTGCCGTCAAAAGTATCCAGTCTCCACATTTCCTTTCTGACCCGGTGATGGAAATGACTGTGATAGGAGAAATTGAATCTGGCGATGTAATCAAACGCGTCATACAGTTTCGGAAGTCTGGATCTGTCAAAGAGTTCCGCAAGGATTTTTCTTACCATTTCAAAAGGATCTTCCGTTTTTGCTGATTCCGGCAGAATGGAACTGAGAGAGTCTTTGAAGATACCTTTCAGAACTTTTTCCACAGCATCATTAACCTGTTCTGATAGATATTTGTCTATGTTCTTTGCCAGAAACTCACTCAGTGCGGAGCGCAGATAATGAAGTTTTTCCTGCACCGCACTTTCCCATGCCCGGTAAACTTTGTATCGTTTCTCAAGTTCTTTGTGTGTGGGAATTGATGCGTTTTCTTCTGCATTGTTGCAGATTTCTTCAATTTTTCTCTTGAATTCATCTCCAATCTGAGAATTTTCCGGACGGCTGGCATCAATCAGTTCCTCAACAGTTTCCTTGACATTGTCAAAAAATTCCTCTGCCAGATTCTGGTACTCCGCCTGCATTTCATCACCCTGATCCGGTTTCAGCTTTCCTTTGGAATCCTCCACCGTTTTGCTGATTCTGTCTGAAATCCCTTTCATTTTTTCTGACAGGGTTTTGACAAATTTGCTGTCAATTTTTTTCAGATTCTGCTCCAGATGGGCAAGAACCGGAGAGAAAACCTGCTTTTCGACCTGTTCCGGGTCTTTGCAGTTTCCCATCAGAATATTGAAGCGGCTCAGGGTTTTGGGCGGATCATTTTTCAGCAGTTGCACCTGTTTTTCATTGGAACCCTTATCCAGCAGATTAAGAACAAGGAACAGCCAGTCCGAGAGTTCCACTTCCCGGACCGCATGATCAATCAGGTCAATCACTTTGTAATCATCCGAATCATACTGGGTTCCTTCGGGGCTGGGTTTTTTCACCAGAATCACGGCATCCACCTCATGCTCCAGAGAATCCGCCAGTTTTTTCTCATGTCCCTGCGCGGCTTCCAGTCCGGGCAGATCCACCAGACACAGACCGCTGACATCCTGCTGCGGAAATTTTGTATAGATATTGGCGGTTTTGACTGCAAGATATTTGGTTCTGCCATCACTTTGGGTCACATATTCCGGAATGTCCTTTAATTCCAGCATTTCCGCAGGCTTTGACAGATATTCCCGGAAAGAGGGAAACGCGCTGTGAATCTTTTTCAGGCGATCATACATAGCGTTGTGCAGATTCCTGTCTCTGTCTGCACTGTCTTTGTCATTGGGCGGAGGAAGCGGTTTGGAGAAACTGTCAAGAGAGGATGGTTTGGGCAGATCCAGGCGGTCAAAATAGGTATGGATGATTTCTTTGAGAAATTCGTTTTCCGTATAAAAATCAATCCTGGCATGGGGCTGGCCTTCGGAATGAAAAATGCGGCTTTTGGCTCCGGTGCAGGGAAGTTCGTCTGAAGTGGGGATTTCTGTATCTTTCAGGCCGGAAATGCGCTGGAGAAGTGTGCTTTTGCCCTGGCGGGCTGCTCCGGCAACGCCGATGTTCACGGTTTCCCGCTTGAACCGGCGGATCAGATTGGAAAGAGAGGTTTTAAGATGGGAAATTTCTTCCTGAATTCCGTTTAAGTCTCTGGATACGGTTGAAGTGACTGAAACAAAATCATCGGGAATCTGCCCCCCCCCCCCCCGCAATG
>JAABRU010000289.1 GCA_011390755.1 Desulfobacteraceae bacterium
AAGTACCAAAGGAGTGCCAAACTGAAAGTTTGGCAGTGCCTGAAAAGTCACAGACTTTCAGTCTGTGACTCCTTCTGTACTTTTGCAATTTTTACAGCAAACCGTGAAATACACGAATGACACGAAAAATATATTTATAAAAACAATATGATAAAAAATTGATTTTTCATCTTCTGTATCATTCGTGTAATTCGTGTAATTCGTGGCTAAAATAAAAATCAGACAGTTATAAAAAATGCGAAACTACAGACTCCTTCAGAAATGGTACATTCATATTTGGAAATCGCCTTACGTCAATGACATTGAATCGCTGCCAGTAAAATCCGCAGATTCATGTGTATCAGAACCTGATTTTCCAACTTTTGGCAGGACAGTCAAAGATATGCGGAAGATTATTCAGAGAAAAATGCGGATGCCTGTTTTACTGTTTCCAGGGCTTTTGTCTGCACATGGCTTTTGAAGCGGAACTGCACTGCGGCTTCCAGCATTTCCGCGGAGATTCCCCGTTTTGCAGCCGCGAGTATGCCCAGAGCGGCCAGTGCCCGATCCTGATTTTTGATTTTGAGTTTCTGAAAATCCACCCGGAGGATTTTTCCCCGGCATTCCGGGATTTGTGTATCCGCTGCCTGAATTATCAGACAGTGTTCATCTGTCCGGGAAAACATTTTTCCGGCCCGTTCAATGCCTTCCTGTGCCAATGCAAGGATCAGGGAGGGTTTTTCAATGCCGGTATAGTGTATGGGGTCCGGGGAGAGTATTACTTCGGAGACAGAGTGCCCCCGCAAGACAGTAATGGGATAATCATTTTTCTGGCTGACCCGCATTCCCCCGCCCATTGCCGCCAGACAGAGGATTTCCCCTGCGGTGATAATCCGCTGCCCGGCGCTTCCCAGTATTATCACTTCCTGTTTCCCGGTTTCCGGGGGGACAAATGCTTTTCCGATAGCAGGCGGATCAGGGACTTTTTTTGCATCTGCAATGATTTGCCGGTACTGATCCGCGTATTCCTGCCGGGCATTTTCCGCGATTTCTCCTGTGAAGGCAGGCAGGGCCGCTATCTGCGCTTCTATCATCTTTGGGGTCAGGGGGTTTTTCTGTGTATATCTGCCGGTGCAGAGTCCCCAGATATCCAAAAGGGAAAAACCTTTATACGAAAGGGCTTTTGTTATCATGTCCGGCAGATTTTTATCATATCCGGAGCATCGCATGACAAAAGGGGCACCGGCTGCCGCGGCAACTTTGCATACATCAAAAGGCTGTTCCAGATGATTGAGAAAAGAGGAACTGAGCCGGGCATCCCGGGGCGTGGTTGCGGAAAACTGCCCGCCGGTCATGCCGAAATTGAAATTATTGAGAATCAGCAGGCTCAGGTCCAGATTTCTCCGGCACGCGCTGAGCAGGTGCGCACCGCCAATGCCCAGGCCACCGTCTCCCATTGTAACAATGACATGGAGGTCCGGGGCCGCCATTTTCAGACCCGCGGCATAGGTGAGTGCCCGTCCGTGCAGTCCGTGCATGGCATGGGTATGGAAAAAGGTGTCAAAAAGACCGGAGCAGCCGATATCGCTGACGATGGCTATCTCATTTCCTTTCAGCCCCATCTGTCCGAGGGCGGTGTCCAGGGCCTGTGTAATTCTTTCGTGGGAACATCCGGGACAGAATACCGGGGGTCTGCTGCTGTTGCGCAAAGTCATTTTTCCAAAGCCCTCCCTATCTGCTGCGGTGTGATGATCTGACCGTTCATCTGCCCCAGAAAGCGGACTTCTTTTCCGGGCAGGATACGCTGCATTTCACGCACATACTGCCCCAGATTCATTTCCGCCACCAGAATCCGCTCATATTTTCCGGCTATGCGCCGGATGGTATTTTCCGGCACGGGCCACAGGCTTTTGAGGTGCAGCAGGGAAAAGACCGGTCCCTCTTTCCGCTTTTCTTCATACAGGGCCTTTGCAGACCGGGCTGTGACACCGTAGGAAATGATGAGGGTGCCGGCATTTTCGGCAGTATATTCTTCATGGATACAGATGCGGTCGGCCGCGGAAATGAGTTTATCCCGCAGGCGTTCCTGACTGTCGGCAATAATTTCCGGGGATGTGGTGATATATCCGTCCGGTCCGTGTGTGGAAGAGGTCTGCCGCACCGGAGACGGACCGCCGATGGGCAGAAAATCCGGCACATACTGCCCCGCGGGAAGGGAAAAAGGCAGAAAATCTTTTCCGGAAGCGGCTTTTCTGCGCTCATACACCGGCAGAGAGGCAAAAGAATCTGTATCCACGCTTTCACGGCTCATGGCAATTTCTTTATTGGAAGCCAGGAAAACCGGGCAGCGGAATTCTTCTGCAAGATTAAAGGCGGTTACTGTCAGCACAAAGCAGTCCCGCACATCTGACGGAGCCAGCACAATGCCCGGCAGTCCCCCGCTGTTTCCCCACTGCAGAAACTGAATATCCCCGTCCGCCCCTTTGGTGGCGGAGCCGGTGGAAGGGCCCAGTCTCTGCACATCCACGATGACAATGGGGATTTCGCTTCCCAGGGCAAAGGAAATATTTTCGCTGTAAAGACTGATTCCCGGTCCCGAAGTGGCCGTCATGACTTTGCAGCCCGCCATGGAAGCCCCCAGGCAGTAACCGATGGAGGCAATTTCATCTTCCCCCTGCATACAGATGCCCCCCGCAGGCGGCAGCAGCTGCAGCATATTATGATATATTGTTGTGGCCGGGGTAATGGGATAACCGGCAAAAAAACGGCAGCCGGCATACATCGCGCCCCCTGCCACCGCTTCGTTTCCTTCCATGAATGTCAGATGCATTTTGCTTTTCTCCAATGTGAAAGTCTGCAAACAATGCTGTTTTCAGCATCCTCTCCCGCAGTTGCGGCATGGTACGTTTTACACTCCGCACGGTGCGGAAAAGATTTTTATCATAAGGGCATTCCGGTAAAATGTAAACGGGATATTGACGATTCTGTTCCGTTTTTTCCTTTTATTCGGAAATAATGTTTGAAAAAATACTGATAACTTTATAGACATACAAAATATACCCCCCTTCGGGTGAAGGGAAATATGAATATCGGAAGGATGAGAAACTGGTATGTTTAATATATTTGAAGATGAAGATTTTATTCAGTTCAAGGCAGATGCGGATATTTCCCATCTGCAGCCCCTGGCAGAGCGTGCAAAACAGTTTCTTTTACAATACAGGGCAGGGGAAAAAGAATCCCTGCTCCGGATTGTCCGGGAACTTTTCACCAATGCGCAGGAACACGGAAACCCGGAGCCCGCGGCACTGAAAATCATGCTTTCCCTGGAATATCTGGGGAATCAGCGTTTCAGGATTATTGCAGAAAAAGAAGGACCCGGTTTTGATGATGTTCAGACCGGAATAAAAGCAGCCGGGGAAGAAAATCAGCACCGGGGGCTGGAATCTGTACGGGCTTTTGCCGATGAGATACATTTCAGTGAAAAAGGCAGACGTGTGACCGTATATGCCCGCCTGCAGGCAGAAAAAGAATTTTATATAAACACAGTCAGCGACAAAAAAGGGGGCACCCGGGACGATATCCGGCCTTCGGGGAATATCTGCCTGGAAAATGCCCGGAAATTTCGGAAAGAGCTGCTGGATCTTTTTTATGCCGGGCAAAGATACTACCGTTTTGATTTCAGGGCCGTGCAGGATATTGATGCGGTCGGACTGCGTATCATGCTCACATTTTCCCATCTGATTTGCGAAAAATATTCGGATGCGCTTTTGGAAATTGTGAACGCAAACCGGGATATTGTCAACCTGATACAGATGACCGGCATGAACCGGAACTACCGGATAAAGGAAACCGCATGACTTTCAACAAAACCATTCTGGATGAATTTGCAGCAGAATCTTTGGAGCATCTGGAAAAGATGGAAAATGAAATTCTCCTTCTTTTCCGGGGAGAGGAAAAAGAAGAGCATAAACGCATTGACAGAATTTTCCGTTCGGTTCATTCCATCAAGGGGGCAGCCGGTTTTCTCCGGCTGGGGCAGATAGAAAAACTGAGCCATGCCATGGAAAATCTGCTTTCCTCGCTGCGCCCGGAAGGTGCGGATTCCGGCCCGGAAGTTACGGATATTCTTTTGGAAGCAATTGATATACTGCGGAGAATGCTCGATAATATACAGCAGAGTAATGAGATTGATATTTCGGAAATCTATCATCATCTCATGGTGCTGCTGGAAAGATCCGACCCCGATCTTCCCTCTCCTGCTTCGGAATTTGAGGGAGAAAAGGAAGCGGAAACAGAAACGGAGGGAGAAATCTCTTTTCCCATCCCTGTCTCTGTATTGAAAAATCTGCCGGCCTCCGGTGATTTTCTGTATGCACTCCGATATGACTTTGACGCACTCCGGAAATCCCGGGGCAAAAGTCCCGTAGCAATTATCCGGGAGCTGCTGTCAGCAGGTCGGATCCTGGATTCCGCCATTCATGAATGCGCGGATAATCTGCTGCATTCTGTACCGGAAGGACCGCTGCTGTATTTTGTATTATATGCCAGCTCCCTGGAAAAGGATGAGCTCTGTAATACGCTCGGGCTGTCGGAATCTGCGGCGGTTTTGCTGGATCGGGAAACAGTGCTGCATCCGGATACTGAAAAAAGGGATATATTCCCGGCGTGGATTTCTCTGGAACCGGAATCCGCGGTATCTGACAATTCATCCGGAATACCCCCGGAATTACCTTTCAAAAAAACCGCACCCCCCCCGGCAGAAAGCAGCAGGGATTCCCATAAAGAAAAAAAACATGCGGGCCCGTTTTCCAAAACAGAAACAAAAAACAGGGCAGAAAGCGGAGGGTATATGGGAATGCGGCAAAATGGCATCCGCATTGATTTGGGAAAACTGGATACCCTGATTAATCTGGTGGGAGAACTGGTGATAGCCGAATCTGCGGTAACAGGGCATTACGGACATGATACGGAAGAATTTGAACATGCCGCACGGAATCTGCACAGAATCATATCCGATATTCAGGATGTGGCCCTGTCGGTACGCATGATCCCCCTGTCCCATACTTTCCGGAGACTGTCCCGGCTGGTGCATGATCTTTCGGTGAAACTGGGCAAACCCTGCCGTCTGGAAACAGCAGGAGAAGACACGGAGCTGGATAAGACCGTCATTGAACAGATAAGCGATCCGCTGCTCCATATTATCCGCAATGCTCTGGATCACGGCATTGAAAGCCCGGAAGAACGGAAAAAAGCCGGGAAAGCCGAAAGCGGAACCATCCGCATTGAAGCCCGGCACAAAGGCGGAGAAGTGCTGATCCGCATCCGGGATGACGGCAAAGGACTGGATCGGGAAAAAATTCTGGCAAAGGCATTTGAAAAGGGTTTTATCCGGGAAGAACGTATCCGCATGGACAGTCAGCATACTGACCGGCTGATTTTTGAACCGGGTTTTTCCACAGTGGATAAGATTACGGATATTTCGGGCCGGGGGGTCGGTCTGGATGTGGTGAAAAGAAATATTGAAAAACTCAATGGCCGTATAGACATCCGCAGTGTGCCGCAGCAGGGAACTTTTCTCCTCCTCCGGATTCCGCTGACAATGGCCATTATTGACGGTATGCTGCTGCGGGTCGGCACTTCCTGCTATACGGTTCCGCTGCTGTCCGTCCGGGAATCCTTCCGCCCTCTTCCGGAACAGATTTCCATGACCATGGGTGAGCAGGAACTGATAAGTATCCGGAAAGAACTGGTTCCGGTACTCCGTCTGCATGAGATGTACGGCATTGAACCGGATATACGGGAGCTGCACAAAGGAATCCTGGTGCATGTTTTTTCCGGTCAGCAGAATGTCTGTCTTTTTGCAGATGAAATTATCGGACATCATCAGACAGTGATAAAAAAAATGCCCGGATATCTGGCTACTGCCAAAGGTATTTCCGGATGTACCATCCTCAGCAGCGGGGAAGTCAGTCTGATTCTGGATGTGGGAAGTATTATTGATGAACAGTTGTCAGTGAACAGTTGTCAGTGATAATGGATATTCTGAGAATATAGTATCAATGCCGTTTCCTTAAGACTGCCCCTCCCTCAGGGAGGGGCAGGGGGAGGGTGAAAAATCCGACTGATTACAAAGTCCTGTTTCCCCCTCCCCTGACCCCTCCCGCCGGGGGAGGGGGATTTTCTGCTTAAGGAAACGGCATTGAATATAGTATTCCAATTTAGGTTTTCCCGGGCACGAAATTTGCGTCAACTGTCAACCGCAACCGTCCGGCGGACAGATTATAAGATACTGTGCCCGCTTTTGGAAAAACCAAAATTGGATCAGTATATCCCACATTTCGCTTGTCTTTGCAACACTTTGAAAATTAAACTGAATTTTTCAAAAATTTTTGCATACCCAAAGAATCGGATTCAATAAATTCAGATTGTTGGATCGCAAAGAGCGGAATGCGGGGTATATGCAAAAAGTTTGCTGAAGAAGGAGAAAATAATGCAGTCATTCAGTGAAATGGAAGCCTTTGATGATGATTTATACGATGAGGAAGAGGAAGATACCATGAAAGACAAGTATCTGACTTTCCGCATCGGAAAAGAGATGTATGGCATCGAAATTTATTATGTAATTGAAATTGTGGGTATTCAGAAAATTACCGGTGTGCCCGATATGCCGGATTATGTAAAAGGAGTCATCAATATTCAAGGACAGAACATACC
>JAABRU010000290.1 GCA_011390755.1 Desulfobacteraceae bacterium
CTCCCGACATTCCTACCGGACCTAGATCAACGACTTTTTCCCGGGTCGTGTAGGTGATCCCCTGATACGCAAAGGCCGCGATCCCTAAAATGATAAGTATGATGGCAATAAGTGTGACAGTTTTCATTTGGCCCTGCCTTTAAGTGTATGAATTACGCAGTTGAAATCGGATTTTTTCAAACATAAAAATTTCAACTGCATAATTCATGTCATATTAATATGGTTGATGATATCTGCCGATTATACGACTCTCCGACCCTGAATCACATTGATCAGAATCATGATAACCGCAAGCACCAGCAGGATATGAATGAACCCGCCCATCGTGTAACTGCTCACAAGTCCCAGCAGCCACAGAATTCCCAGTATTACAGCTATTGTCCACAGCATAGGATTCTCCTTTCCGTTTGCTTTTTTATAAATCGGGACTCAATAATTGTCCCAGCTACCGGTGCCGACTTCCGTCGGCACCGGTAAACATTTATCCCGGATTCCAGGCTCCGGCCTGCCTTCCCGGAGAGAAGTGCAAAAAGAATTTCATACTCCGGGTTTGTGATGATTTCAAAAAATCTTCTATTTACCGACAGATTTCTTGGCCTTGCCGACATTTTCCTGAACTTTCCCTTCCAGATTTTCAACTTTGCCTTCGGTTTCCAGATCGCGGTTGCCTACCACTTTTCCCGCAGTCTCCTTAATCCTGCCTTTCGCCTGGTGCATATTGCCTTCTGCCTTGTCTCTTGTGCCTGATTTCATGGTATTTCTCCCGTATGATTCTGTTTTGGGTTACTTTTGATCTGTACATGACTTATGCAAATCCCAACTCAAAGGCGGTCCCTGTTTTTTTCAGTCCCTGTCTGAGAGTTTTGAGAGCGTCCGCACTGTCTTTCTGAATTTCCTGAAATTTGTCTGACTCAGCGTTCCACCTGCTGACCAGAGATGTAAGTATCTCTCTGTAATCAAAATTTTCATTCACTGACTTTCTCCTTTTCATTATCCGGAAGCGGATAATTTTCTGATTTCTAGGATATAAAATTTAAATTTACATTCATCCGGTATCATATCCGGCCGGTTAAGAGCAGGATCACAAAGACAAGTACTATCAGTCCGACCCCTCCGCTGGGGCCGTAACCCCAGGATTTGCTATGCGGCCAAATCGGTATTAATCCCACAATTGCCAAAATCAGAACTACGAGTAAAATTGCGCCTATTGACATGATTTATTCTCCTTTAAAAATGATGAAATTCTAAAAAATAATGCTGCTGACGTAAGACTCCCCCCTGTGGCAGTGCTGCTTCCTTAGGAATGAAAATTCAATAACATGATTTTCCCCGAACCGTAGAGACAGGGCATGCCCTGTCTCTGCAGATTCAGAACGGGATGTTATTTAATTTTCTTTCCTTAAGGAATTTTTTTTTACCGGGGCGTTTTGCATACACCCCTGCACCTTAAGTCAACAGTATTGTCCCACAGGGGAAGGGGGATTTTCTTTTAAGGAAACGGCGGCAACCCTGCTGTCTTTTCATTTGCCCGGATTTGAGATCTCATATAATGGTGCTGCCGCAACGTTTTTATCACCTCGTTATAGTCATCCCCGGGGTCTGCACCCACACTTCTGATCCGGTCCTCCAGTTTGTCAAAACCGGCGTTCCAGTCGGCCAGCATGGATTCAAGTTTCTCTCTGTTCATAATTCGTTCATTCATTGGATTCCTGCTCCTTTCATTAACAGTTCGGATACTGAGTCTGCCTGTGTAAGCAATGCAGGGGATTCCGTTTCATCACTTTTTTTTAGGCGATTTCCGAATATGAATGTACCGAATCTGAGGGAGTCACAGACGGAAAGTCTGTGAGCGGGACTGTCATCCGCCGGACACTGCCGGACTTTCCGTCCGGCACTCCTTTGGTATCATCTTTTCCGGAAATCACCTTAAAGAGGTGATATCTGTTTACATTTGATCAATATTTGACCGAAGCTGGGATATCTGCATTCCCAGTCCGATGCACTGTTTGCCGTTCATGCACATATCGGCATCTTCAGGTTCCAGATAGGTTTTCAGTTTATGACTGTCCTTCTTCATATCCACAACCCAGGCTTTTTCCGTATCATCATAACTGACACTGAGATCAATGCCGCATTCGCCGATGTCCGGATACATTGAGCTGATCTTTTTGCATAATTCGTTTTTATTGACCATGATATTTCTCCTTTCGGATTGAATTGACTGCCTCTTCGGACGGTATGAATGTCATGATTGCATTTACTATTACTATATTTATAGAGCAATCTTTGTGCCATGTTGAAAAAACGCAGCATTATTGTAATTATCATATTGTATTTATTAAAAATATATAATCTTGGCATGTATGCAGGATCGGCATTGGCAGCCATATAAAAAATGCGCATATTTGACCGAAGATTATATATGACCATTTAAATGCCTTTGTAGTGGGGCAAATCCCCTGATCCAAAAATTCCCCCGCGGGATAATGCTGCGGTCTTAGGGATTCGGAAAAAAATATTTATCCCGCCGACCCTCTGTAAATAAATTTCCGGGCTGGTGTGCGTTGTTCCTAATGCTCTGTCAGGTTTTGAATGACGGGTTACGTTATCCTGTAAGGGCGTATTGCATACGCCCCGGAAGCCGCTCATGCCGGGCGTATGCAATACACCCTTACGGTTTTAAGCAGATGGTAGTGGGTCAAATCCGTTGAGGGAGGGGCAGGGGGGAGGGGGATTTTCAACGGATTTGACCCACTTCCAGGCAGATGTTCCGGATAACCGTCATTTTAACCTTGACGCGATACAATAGGATCAAAAAATGGGCAGGTCGGGTTAGCGAAGCGTAACCCGACAATCGGGTCGAAAAAAGGGTAGGTTATTATTTGGAAAGTCCCTTACAGTCTGACATTTTCTGGTTCCCAAACTCCTGCTTGGGAACCCAGGTGCCGGAAGCTCCTGCTTCCCGGTTTCGGGAGGAAAGAGGGGGGACGAATTTACGGAGTGCTGTAGTAGTACACTGTTTCACAAATTTGTACACAGTCAGTAGATCGAAAAGTTTCCCCCGGATACGGTTTTACGGCTGTCCCGGAGTGCAAAAATTGTATTTTTGCATCGCTGCATCTCCCGGTTACCCCATGCAAAAATACAATTTTTGCACTCCTTCGGAAATTTTTCGATATACTGACAGTTGATGATGTGTATTCGGTGCAGAGACAGGGCATGCCCTGTCTCTGCGGGGCTGTATCTGCGGAGATATGAATCCCGGATTCAGGATCAACGGATTTGACCCACCCCCAATTTATTTACGATTTTAAAAAACTTTTTAATATTAAATAGTTAATCTGTGCCATTGCGCAGAAGATTTAATATTGCAGCCACGAATTACACGAATTACACGAATTACGCAAATTACGCAAATTACGGTCTGTGTGATTCGTGCAGATTCGTGTCATTCGTGGCTGATTTTAATAATATTTCGTGCAGGGATTTGTACAAAAGTAAATAATATAAGTATGTTATTTTTTTGTCCTGTACAGTGAAATGCGAATTAAGCTGAGTCAATCCCGAAGGTCTGACATGATTATGTCACCCCCTCCGGGGTTCCGGGATTCTTTGCAGATTCCTTTTCTATAATCATATCAGCCCTTCGGGCTTGGTACTGTCCGACTCTTAGAGTCTATCCGAAAACCTGTTTTCCGGTGTTTTAAACCCCTGCTTCCACCGGCTTTAAAAATCTGTTTCGGAGGTTTTCGGATAGGTTCTTAATTGGCATTGTAAAACACAGAGGTTCATCATTTTCTGAAATGAATGATCAGTTTATTGTCCCCGGAGTCCGCCTCTCTTGTGATTTCAAAGCCCAGCTTTTTCCCCAGCGCGAGCATGTTTCTGTTCTCCGGCAGTACAATGCCGTGTACGGTTTCAAAGCCCCGTTTTTCCGCGATTGACAGGCATTTTTCCAGCAGATTGGATCCGATGCCGGAACCCTGCCAGGGATCACCCACCAGAACCGCGAATTCACCTGTTTTTCCATCGGGATCGCCGATGATTCTTGCAACCCCCAGCATTGTATGGGATTCTGAATCCTGAACTGTGCTTTCATCATTTTCAACATTTTCATCATTTTCAGCATTTTCAGCATTTTCATCCAAGGCCACCAGCGCAATCTCTCTGTCGTAATCAATCTGGGTGAACCGGGCCAGCATTTTGGGATTCAGTTCCTTTAAGGCTCCGAAGAAACGGTGATAAATCGTTGTCGGGGAAAGCACTTTGAACAGGTCTGTAAAAAGCGGGGCATCCTCGGGCCGGACAGGTCGGACAAATATCCGGTGTCCGTCATTGCTGACCATATGGGACTCCTCCTCTTCCGGATACGGCCCGATGACCAGATGCAGGGAGGAAGGCGTATCCATCGGTGAAACCAGTATCCGGGCATCCACCGCAACGCAATTTCCGTCTTTGATCAGAACGGGATTCATATCCAGTTCGGCAATTTCGGGGAAATCCGTCAGGAGCTGGGACAGCCGGACAATCATTTCCTCAAGCTGCTCCATATCCGCGGCCGGACGGTTCCGGTATCCCTGCAGCAGGGTATATGCTTTGGTTTCCTGCATAAGTCGGCGGGCAAGCAGGCGGTTCATGGGGGGAAGTCCCAGGGCCCGGTCTTTCAGGACTTCTGTGAAAATTCCGCCCATACCGAACAGAATGACCGGGCCGAAACTGGGGTCCCGCTTTGCGCCCAGCAGAATTTCATAATCCGGATTTGAAAAATAGGGCTGAATTGTCACCCCCTCTATCCGGGCATCGGGTTTGTAAAGACGCGCGGACGATAAAATCTGCCTGTAGGCATCAATGACATCCGCATCGCTGCGCAGGTCCAGACGGACACCGCCTGCATCGGTTTTATGGGTGATATCCGGAGAGTGCAGTTTCATCACCAGCGGGTATCCCATTTCACTGCCGATGGCCGAAGCCCCGGCCTCGGTCTTTGCTATTTCCGTCCGGATTACGGGCAGGCCGTATGCCATGAGCAGTTCCTTTGAATCCGATTCCGGCATAAATTCATTCGCGGTCGCGCCGGAAAGAAGCTGACGGGCTTTTTCCTGATCGAACACCATATGCCCGGCCTGTTTCGGCGGGATTTCCAAAAGTGTTTCAAGATTTCTGGCATATTCGACCATATACAGAAACGCTCTGATGGCCCGTTCCGGCGTTTCATAGGTCGGGATTCCCGCTTCATTGAGAATGTCAACGGCCTTTTCAATGCTTTTGCCGCCCATCCAGCAGGTAAATACCGGATACCGGTGTCCCTTCATGGCAGCGGCCAGGGTTTCGGCTACGGAAAGCGGTTCTGTCAGGGCCTGGGGTGCAAGAATAACCAGCACGCCGTCCAGGTTTTCCGATTTAAAACAGACCTCCAGAGTGCTGCCGAAGCGATTGGGTGAAGCATCACCGAGAATATCAATGGGGTTTGCCCGGCTCCAGAAAGGCGGCAGAAAGGCATCAAGGGATTTTAGGGTTTCAGCATCAAGGGGCGCGGGTTCCTGTCCGTACCGGCCAAGTGTGTCCGTGGCCATCACACCCGGACCGCCGCCGTTGGTAATGATCGCCAGGCGGTGGCCGTGGGGGCGCGGCTGTTTGGCCATCAGTTCCGCACAGTCAAAAAGTTCTTCAATGGTATCCACGCGCACAATACCGGCGCGTTTGAAAGCCGCGTCATATACGGCATCCTCTCCGGCCATAGCACCCGTGTGGGATGCGGCCGCCTTTGCACCGGCCCTGCTTATGCCGGATTTCAGCACAATGATGGGTTTGATCCGGGATACCGAGCGCGCGGCACTCATGAATTTGCGGAAATTGGTCAGACTTTCAATATACAGCAGAATGCTTTTTACCGAGGATTCGTTTCCGAGATAATCAATCATGTCTCCGAAATCAACATCCAGCATGGAGCCGATGCTGACAAAATGGCTGAATCCGATGTGCTCTTTCAAAGCCAGATCAAGAATGGCCGTACAGATGGCACCGCTCTGGGAAACAAAGGCCAGATTTCCGGCATCAGGCATTGCAGAGGCAAAACTGGCGTTGAGGTTCACCCCTGGCCGGATAATGCCCAGACAGTTCGGGCCTACGATACGAAGCCCTCCCTCGTATGCTGTTTTCCGGATTTTATTTTCTATCTCTCTGCCCTGTTCACCGACCTCCTTACCCCCGGCCGAAATAATAATGGCTCCGCCCACCTTTTTTTCTACACATTCCGTCACGATATCGCTGACAGTACGAATCGGTGTGGCAATAATTGCCAGGTCTGTTCCTGTTTCCAACTCTGAAACCGATCCGAAGCAGTCATATCCGTGCATGGTTTTATAGTTGGGATTCACCGGCAGAATGGTTCCGGGAAACCCGCCGTCAATGAGATTTTTCATCAGTGCGTTGCCGATGGTTCCGGCTTTTTCACTGGCCCCCACCACCGCAACCTGCTGCGGCCTGAAGATGCGGTTGAGATTGTACTGTCCCATGGTTTTTTCTCCTTTACTAAAAGCAAATAAGCCCTGAAAGGGCGAAATATTACAGCCCAGGGCAACACCCTGGGAACATTGAATAAAATATAATGAAAGCCCTGAAGGGGCGTATTAATAATAAGTTCCGTTTTTTACCGAATATATAATCCGCCCTTTCAGGGCTGTTCATAT
>JAABRU010000020.1 GCA_011390755.1 Desulfobacteraceae bacterium
GGGTGCTTGGGGGGCTGGGTGCTGGGGGGCTGGGTGCTGGGGGGCTGGGTGCTGGGTGCTGGGTGCTGGGTGCTGGGTGCTGGGTGCTGGGTGCTGGGTGCTGGGTGCTGGGTGCTGGGTGCTGGGTGCTGGGTGCTGGGGACTGGCCCCCGACCCCCTGACACCGACCCCCTGACACCTGACACTGAACACCTGACACTGAACACCTGACACCTGACACTGAACCCCTGACACCTGACACTGAACACCTGACACCTGACACTGAACCCCTGACACCTGACACCTGACACTGAACACCTGACACCTGACACTGAACACCTGACACCTGACACTGAACACCTGACACTGACCCCCTGACACCTGACACCTGACACTGAACACCTGACACTGAACACCTGACACTGAACACCTGACACTGAACACCTGACACTGAACACCTGACACTGAACACCTGACACCTGACACTGAACACCTGACACTGAACACCTGACACCTGACACCTGACACCTGACACCTGACACCTGACACCTGACACCTGACACCTGACACCTGACACCTGACACCTGACACTGAACACCTGACACCTGACACTGAACACCTGACACCTGACCCCTGACCCCGAACCCCGAACCCTTTCTCCTCCCTTCCGTATATGATGAAATATTGTATGTAAAATATTTCTTGACAGGAAAACATATATCCTTTATATCTGCCGAATATATCTGAATGATGATTCTGTTCTGAACAGCATTCATTTAACAGTCTGCATCCGGACCAGACGCACCTGAAATATGAGAAAATATCGCTTCTTTCAGGCATGTAAAATTACATGCTTTTTGATTTTTAGGTGATTTCCTGAAAAAAATGTACTGAAGGAGTGCCTAATTCCAAAATGATATAATCACGGCTAAGGAGGGCAGGGGAGAAAATGGCAAAAATAAAAACCAAAGATAAAACAGTCCTGCGGAGCCTGGGGCTTGGCGGCTTTTTCGGCGGCGGCGCGGAAGGCATGGTGGATGTCAAAGACGGAAAAATCGTCCGGGTCCGCCCCATG
Source organism: Desulfobacteraceae bacterium (assembly GCA_011390755.1). Classification (GTDB taxonomy): domain Bacteria; phylum Desulfobacterota; class Desulfobacteria; order Desulfobacterales; family Desulfococcaceae; genus JAABRU01. The sequence continues at coordinate 1,055 of JAABRU010000020.1, forward strand.
AAATACGGCTGGAAATACAAAAAAGAGGAAGTCCGGCAGTGGAAAATGGAACGGGACGGAAAGAGCATTGAACCGTCCTGGAAATCTTTGCCCGGGCCTTTCTCCCTGGCCTACAAAAAAAGGGTCTATTCCCCCAACCGCATCAAATATCCTTTGAAACGGGTGGACTGGGATCCCAACGGAGAGAGGAATCCCCAGAACCGGGGCAAAAGCAAATACAAAAGAATTTCCTGGGATGAGGCCACCGATATCATTGCTGCCGAAATCCGGCGCATCCACAAACAGTACGGCCCCTATGCCATTCTCATGCAGGGGGACGGTCACGGCGAATGCAAAACCATCAACACCCCCCACGGACATTCCGGGACCCTGCTGGATCATATGGGCGGCTTTACCCTGCAGGTGCGCAATCCCGACAGCTGGGAAGGCTGGTACTGGGGAGCCAAACATGTCTGGGGCCAGGGGGTGCAGGGCAATATGTGGCCCGCGGCCAATATTGTCAATGATACCACCGAACATGCGGAACAGGTACTGTTCTGGGGGTGTGATCCGGAAACCACGCCCTGGGGCTTTACCGGACAGTTTGCCAGCCGTCTCTGCTATTTCTGGAAAGAGGTGGGGATTCGGCAGATTTATATCTGTCCGGATCTCAATTACGGTGCAGCGGTTCACGCGGACAAATGGATTCCGGTGCTGCCCAATACGGATGCGGCCCTGCAGCTGGCCATTGCCTATGTCTGGATTAAAGAGGAACTGTACAATAAGGAATATGTGGACACCCATGTGGTGGGCTTTGATAAATTTGCCGAATATGTCCTGGGAGATGAGGACGGGGTTCCCAAGACACCGGCATGGGCATCGGGCAAATGCGGTGTTCCCGAATGGACCATCAAGGCACTGGCCAGGGAATTTGCCGGAAAAGTCACCTCCATTGCCCATTATTTCGGCGGCGGTTTTATCCGCGGGCCTTTTTCCCATGAACATGGCCGTCTGGAAGTCATTCTTCTGGGAATGCAGGGACTGGGCGCGCCCGGGGTTCACCACCACCAGCTCACCTATTTCGGTATGCCCCGGAAAGAGGGACTGGCCGGAACATTTTTCTGGAATCCGGAAATTGAAGAACGTCTTTCCGTGCCGGTCATGTCTTCGGTTACGGCCTGGCAGCAGCAGATACTGCCCAAAACCCTGGTGCATAAGGCCATTGAATCCGATGAACCCGTCACCTTTCACGGAACCGGCGCGATTGAGGGGCTGGTCAAAGATCAGTTTAACAAATACACCTATCCCATTCCCAAAGAAGAAGGGGGAAGCGAAATCCACATGATGTGGACCGATACCCCCTGCCGCATTACCTGCTGGAACGGCGGCAATGAAACCGAGCTTGCCATGCGCAATCCCAAAATTGAAACCATCGTGGCCCAGCATCCCTGGCTGGAAAATGACTGCATTTACGCGGATATTATTCTGCCGGTGAACACCTATATGGAGGTGGATGATATTCTTACCAATATCCGCCAGGGAACCCAGCAGCCCAATATCATGCTAGCGGACAGGGCCATTGCACCTGTCGGGGAATCCAAAAGCGATTTTGAGGTTGTGGTGGAAGTGGCCAAAAAACTGGGACTGGAAGAAAAACTGACCGAGGGACTTTCTGTTTTTGATATGCAGAAAAAAGTCTGGGGCTATATGGGCGGTGAAAAACTGGTCAGATGGGAAGAACTGAAAGAGAAAAAATACTGGATGTATCCCACGGCCCGGGACTGGAAAGATGATCCCCCGGGATTCCGTCTTTTTTATGAAGACCCCGAAAAAAACAGACTGCCCACACCTTCGGGGAAGCTGGAATTTTATTCGGAAAGTCTGGCCCGGCATTTCCCCGACGACAAAGAAAGACCGCCCATTCCCAAATGGATAGAAAAAAGTGCCATGCATGATGAGCGTCTTTCCAGCCACCGGGCCAAAATGTTTCCCCTGCTGCTCATGTCCAATCACGGGCGCTGGCGGGTGCATTCCCAGTGCGATGATATTACATGGACAAGGGAGGCCCCGACCTGCAAAGTAACCGGGCCGGACGGATACAAATACGAACCCCTGTGGCTCAATCCCAAAGAAGCGGAAAAACGCGGTATTAAAAACGGGGATATTGTCAAAATTTTCAATGAGCGCGGCATTGTGCTGGCCGGGGCCTATGTCACCGAGCGACTGCGGGAGGGGGTGGTCTATATTGACCACGGCGCGCGTCATGATCCCATCAAAACCGGTGAAATTGAACGGGGCGGAGCCATTAATACCATCTCTCCGGCCGGAATTACCTCGGAAAACTGCGTGGGGCAGGCCACCAGCGGTTATCTGGTGCAGGTGGAAAAACTCAGATGGGAAGAAATGGATCGCTGGAGAAGGGAATATCCCGAAGCCTTTGCAAGAAAATATGATCCGGCCGCGGGACTGCGTTTTGATGCCTGGATTGAAGAAGGAGGTAAATAAACATGAAGGTATTTGCCATTGACCTTTCCGTATGCAACGGCTGCTACTGCTGCCAGATAGCCTGCAAGGACGAGCATGTGGCCAATGACTGGTCCCCCTATGCCAAACCCCAGCCCGACACCGGGCAGTTCTGGATCGGTATCACCGAGCTGGTGCGGGGGCAGGTGCCCAAGGTCAAAGTGACCTATATTCCCAGAATCTGCCACCACTGTGACGATGCCCCCTGCATGGAAACCTGCAAACCCGGGGCCATTTACAAACGGGAGGACGGTCTGGTGATTGTGGATCCGGAAAAATGCACGGGCTGCAAATTGTGCGCGGATGCCTGTCCCCACGGAGCAATGTTTTTTAACGAAAACCTGAATATCGCCCAGAAATGCACGGGCTGCGCGCACCTGCTGGACAATGATCCGGAGGAGTGGTCCGTGCCCCGCTGTGTGGATCAGTGCCCCACCGGGGCCCTGAAATTCGGGGAGGAGGAGGACCTGAAGGACTTCATTGCAGACGCGGAACTGCTCAGCCCGGCGGCCGGTACCAAATCCCGCGTTTATTATAAACATCTGCCGAAAAAATTTGTCGGGGGCACCCTCTACGACCCTGTGGAAAAAGAGGTGATTATCGGGGCCGTCTGCACCCTGAAGGATGATGCATCCGGGGAGACATTCACCGCGGAAAGCGACAGTTTCGGGGATTTCTGGTTCCGGGGGCTCAAAGACGACCGCTCCTTTACCCTGACTTTGGAAAAAGACGGTAACCGCAAAACCGTCAAAGATGTCCGTACGGATATTGATCGGAGTCTGGGGGATATTCCCATGGAAATGCGCAAAAGCAGCAAAGGCGGGCCAAAGGGTTTTGCCGGTGCGGTTTCTTATCCATGAGTGCATCAGGGCATACAGTGCTTAAGATCATTCTTTTTGGGCAGGCCGGGTTGAACGCAGTGAAACCCGGCATTCTGAATCTGTTGGGTTTCCTTCCGCAACCCAGGCTGCAGGAAAACCCAAATTTTTTTCTTAAAGTCTATAAATTATGATGATTTTGCAAAAAGTCGAAAAATCAGATGTTGATACACATTAATATACTGATTTTATTAATAGCGATTTTCAAAAATCTGACTTTTTACGGGTTCATCAAATATGGCTCTCTGAACACATCCATACATTTTTGCACATTAAGAGTCTATCCGAAAACCTGTCTTTCGGTATTCTGAACCCCTGTTTTCACCGGTTCCAAAAATCGGTTTCGGAGGTTTCCGGATAGGTTCTAACACCGGAGCATATTTTTTGGGTAGTGGGTCAAATCCGTTGATAAGGTCTCCCCTCCCACAGGGGAGGTGGATTTTCAGGGGATTTGACCCACTGCCATTTTTTGGTTGTTTCCGGGCTTTCAAAAAGGTATAGATGGCTCAGGTTCGGATCTGTCATGGATAAAATTCATGAGGGATCTGTTTTTGCCAAAATTTATTAATTCCAAACGAACATGGAGGGTATCAATGAAAAAACTGGTAAAAAAGAGTGTTGGCAGTTACGGAAAAGTATTGACGGCAGTCTGCATCTGTCTGTCTTTCGCTTTGACGGTTCCGACAGTTTCGGTGGCGGAAACGCAGCTGACATACAGCAACTTTTTCCCCCCCACCCATATTCAGAGCCAGCTGGCCGAAGCCTGGTGCAAAGAAGTGGAAAAACGCACCGGGGGACGGATCAAAGTGCAGTATTACGGCGGTCAGACCCTGACCAAAGCCAAACAGACCTATGAAAGTGTTGTGGACGGCATTGCCGACATCGGTTTTTCCGCGCTGGCCTATACCCGCGGCAGATTTCCGCTGATGTCTGCTGTGGATCTGCCCTTCGGCTATCCTTCGGGTGTGGCCGCTACCACGGCTGCCAACGAGCTTTTCAAAAAATTTCAGCCCGAAGAATTCAAAGAAACCAAAGTGATGTATTTTAATGCCCACGGTCCGGGTTTTATTCATACCAGAGACAGGGCTGTACGGAAACTGGAAGACCTGAAGGGGCTGAAAATCCGCTCCACCGGAACCAGCGCGGAAGTTGTCAAGGCCCTGGGCGGAACACCGGTCCCCATGCCCATGCCCGAATCCTATCAGAGCCTGCAAAAAGGAGTGGTGGACGGTTCCGCCTATCCCTATGAGGCCAATAAGGGCTGGAAACTGGGGGAAGTGGTGGATTTTGCCACGGCCGCGGCCCCTGCCGGATACACCACCACCTTTTTTGTGGTAATGAACAAAAACAAATGGGACAGTCTTGATCCCAAAGATCAGAAAATCATTGAAGAAATCAATGGGGAATGGGCTGTAAAACACGGAGATGCATGGGACAGCAGCGATATGGAGGGAATCCGCTTTTTTCTGAACCAGGGCAATGAGATTATCGGACTGGATGCCAAAGAAAGCGAAAGATGGGCGCAGGCCGTGATGCCGCTCATTGATGATTATGCCGCGGACCTGGATAAGAAAAAGCTGGACGGAAAAGCGGTAATACAGAATATCCGGGAAAGTCTGAAAAAATTTTAAGTAAGCGGCAGCAGGGAGTTATATGAATTTTATCTGGCAAAGCATCCGGTTCCTGTCTGATAAAATGCGGATGATAGCCGCATCCTGTCTGGTGGGAATGACATTGCTGACATGTGTGGATATTGTGGGTCGTCTGTGCAGGCATCCGGTATTCGGTTCGGTGGAACTGGTCAGTTTTATGGGTATCGGCGTGGTCGCACTTTCCCTGTCTTACGCGCATGAGCAGAAAAGCCACATCGGTGTTGAAATCTTTGTAAGCAGATTATCCGGAAAAATGCGGGCATTTGCGGACATATGCACCGGAATACTGAGTTTTGTTTTTTTCGGTCTGGTGACATGGCAGATGTTTGGTTATGCCGTAAAGATGCAGGAATCCGGTGAAGTTTCCATGAACCTGGAGCTTCCCGAATACCTGATTATCTTTATGGTGGCATTCAGCTTTGTCATCTTTTCCCTGATGATTGTCCGCGGTATCATTCAGAATTGCAAGGAAATGATGAAATGAATCCCACAACAGTCGGTATTATCGGCATTATTGTAATGATACTGTTTTTCATGACCGGAATGCCTGTGGCCTACGTCATGGGGGTCATCGGTTTTCTGGGTTTCGGTATTATTATCTCCTTCAATGCCGGATTGAATCTGCTGGCCAAAAGTTTTTATGAAACATTTTCTTCCTACGGTCTGACAACGGTTCCGCTTTTCATTCTCATGGGGCAGCTGGCTTTTAACAGCGGCATCAGCCGCAGGCTCTACGATACGGCCTATAAATACCTGGGGAATATCCGGGGCGGGCTTGCCATTACAACGGTATCCGCATGTACGGCCTTCGGTGCGGTATGCGGTTCCAGTGCCGCGACCGCAGCGACCATGGCAACAGTGGGACTGCCGGAAATGCGGCGCAAAAAATATGCCGATGAACTGGCTGCCGGTTCCGTGGCATCGGGCGGCGGCCTCGGCATGATTATGCCCCCCAGTGTGGTGCTGATTGTTTACGGGGTGCTGACGGAGCAGTCCATCGGCAAGCTCTTTGTCGCAGGGATTTTTCCGGCCATCCTGGTGACCGTTCTTTTCATCATCGCCATTGTGATCTGGTGTTCTTTCCGGCCCGAACAGGGGCCCAAAGGGGAAAAATTTACCTGGAAGGAAAAAATCCGCTCCCTTCTGGACCTGAGTGAAACCCTGGCCGTGTTCGCCCTGGTCATGGGCGGGCTTTTTGTCGGACTGTTTACACCGACCGAAGCCGCTGCCGTGGGGGTTTTCGGGGTGCTTACGGTTTCCATTATCCGAAAGCAGCTGCGCTGGAGCAGTTTTGTGGACGCGCTGTATGAAACCCTGCGGACTTCCTGCATGGTCATGATGCTCATTGCCGGGGCTGAGGTGTTTGGAAAATTTCTGGCCGTAACACGGATTCCCTTTAATATTGCCTCATGGATCGGCGCTTTTGATCTGCCGCCCTTTGCAATTCTGGGGATGGTGGTGCTGGTGTATTTCTGCGGGGGATGTTTTATGGATTCCCTGGCCCTGGTAATGCTGACCGTCCCCATATTTTTTCCCCTGATTCTGGAACTGGGTTATGATCCCATCTGGTTCGGCATTATTATTGTGATGGTTACGGAAATGGGGGTGATTACCCCGCCGGTGGGAATCAATGTCTATGTTGTTTTCGGGGTGGCCCGGAGCCTGCCGGGCGGCATGGCGCTGGAATCCATCTTTAAGGGGATTTTCCCCTTTATGCTGGCGGTCTTCATCGGTATTATCATTCTTTTCATTTTCCCGCAGATTGTCCTTTATTTACCGAATCTCATGTATTAAACTCAGTGCTGTTTCCGTAAGAACCTATCCGGAAACCTCCGAAACCGATTTTTGGGACCGGTGAAAACAGGGGGGCAGAATACCGAAAGACAGATTTTCTGATAGGCTCTAAGTATTTCAGGAACAATGCTGCTGACGTAAAACGCCCCTCCCCTGAGGGAGGGGCAATACTGCTGACGTAAGGCGGCGGAGTGTCAAACTTACAGCTTGACATTCTGAAATTATTCAGAAAAAAACGTGCTAAACTGTAAGTTCAGCACTCCGGTTTTTCTTTACGGCAGCAGCATTGTCCCAATCCCGCTTTCATCATCATGAACAGGCAGACCCTTTTTATTATCAGCTCCGGATTCCTCACCGTTTCCATTGCCTATGCCATCCGTTACGGATACGGCATTCTTCTGCCGGAAATGCTCTCCCCTCTCGGTATTTCAAAAACCGAAGCCGGAATCATTTATGCATCGTATTTCTTTGCCTATACCCTTTTTTCCCCCTTTCTCGGCCGGATGTCTGACCGCTGCAATATCCGTATTCTGCTCTCATTCTTTACCGCCATACTGGCATCGGGCGCATTTCTCATGGCATGGGCTTCTTCGGTTTTCACTGCGGCCCTATTTTTCACCATCGCGGGAATCGGCCATGCGGCCTGCTGGTCGCCGGTAATGGCACTGGTACAGCGGCAGGTTCCGGATCACCGCCGGGGAATGGCGCTGGCATTTACCACAATGGGGAGCGCCGTGGGAATTGCCGGATGGAGTTTATGCCTTCCGCCCATTGTCGCTGATTCCGGCTGGCAGTACGGCTGGATCAGTATGGGAATATTCGGATTCTGCGTTGCAGGTATGAACTGTGTTCTGATCCGGGATACATCGGATCAGAAAAGAATCAACCCCGGGGAAACCCTTTTCATTTCATACAGAAAACTGCTGAAAGAGAGAATTCTGTGGATTATCGGTTTTTCCTATCTGCTCACGGGCTTTGTTGTTCTTGTCCCTTTCACCTTTCTGACAGTGTATGCAAGGGAGGAGCTGGGGCTGTCCTATGCGGTTTCCACCGGCTTTATCGCGGTGATTTCCATATGCGGAATGGCGGGAAAACTGCTGCTGGGGATTTTATCCGACAGCCTGGGGCGTATCCGGGTGATGATTTTATGCTCTCTGTGCATGGGCGCGGGATGCTGCGGAATGGCATATGGCAGGGAACCCTTCTTTCTGTACGGATGCGCAGCCCTGTTCGGCCTGGGATTCGGGGCCGTCTGGCCGGTGTATGCAGCGGCCGCGCCTGATTTTTTCCCGAAAAACATCAGCGGAAGTGTGATCGGTCTCTGGACCTTGTTTCTGGGTGCCGGTTCCATTGTATCACCGGTGATCTGCGGGTGGACAATAGACCATAGCGGTTCATACACCCGGGCCTTTCTTTTGGGAGGAGTCGGTTCGGGACTTTCTGTATTATGCCTGCTGCCGGGCCTGAAAAGGCTTTGCCCGGTTTCTTCACCGACCTGATCTCTGGGCTATCCATTCTCAGCAGATCGAAAAATTTCCCCCGGATACGGTTTTACAGCTGCCCCGGAGTGCGGAAACTGTATTTCTGCAACGCCGCATCTCCCGGCATCTCCCGGTTACCCCATGCAAAAATACAATTTTTGCACTCCTCCGGGGACGTTTCGATCTACTGATTCTCCTGTACCGCTCTGTGTTTTTGCACCCGGGCAGCCGGTATCCAAAGAAAAAAATGACGGAATCTTTTTACATAAGCAATTATTCCGGGAAATAATAAGAATGTAAAATTATCAGTAGTGCATTGTCATAGCTTAATTTTAGGGTAAACGGATTTCAGTTTATAACTGTGTAAATAAATTATGCGATGCCCAACCCTAATTTTTAGCTCTGACAAAGCAGTAGGTCGAAAATTTCCTGAATCCCCTCTCCCCGGGCGGGAGATGGCCGGGGAGAGGGGGATAAACGGCTGATTTTTCACCCTCCCCCTCCCCAGGGGAGGGGAGTCTGAAAGCAGAAGCACTGCCGGCCGGAAACAGAATTTTTTCGATCTGCTGATTATACCTGAATTTTCAATAGATACTGTATTTCCGTTGACAAAAAACAGGTTTCTGTATTAGGTTTTATTCCGGAAAAGCGCTGAAAAACCATATTTGCGTAACGCAGAGGAGGAACAAAATGGAAGCCATTCTTGAACAGATCGTCCGTTCCCCAAAGCTGGAACTATATTCCCGGAAAATTCAGTCTGTTCTTTATGAAGAGCGGAAAAAGCGGGAACGGTTCTACTGTTCCGTCAAGGTTTAAATGACGGGTTGAATTTTTTGTAGGGTGGGCACATGTTTTTCCGTGCCCACCTGAATCGGTGGGCATCGCTGCGCTTTTGCCCACCCTACAAAAAATTCAATATGTTACATACCCGTCATTTAAATGTTGACAATGCACTACGAAGAAATCACAGAACAGCAGAAAGCGGAATTCATCAACGGAGAAATCATCATGCACTCACCGGTCAGAATTGAGCATAATATAACAAGCGGTTTGCTTTATAAACTTCTGCATACATATGTACAGATGCATCATCTCGGCTTTGCAGGAATTGAAAAAATTCTGATTACCCTTACCCGCAATGATTACGAACCGGATATCTGTTTCTGGAAGCGGGAAAAATCCGCAGCATTCAAACCGGGGCAGATGAAATTTCCGGCCCCGGATTTTATCGCGGAAATCATTTCACCGGGTACCGAAAAAACCGACCGCAGTATCAAATGGATGGATTATGCAGCGCACGGTGTTCAGGAATATTGGATTACAGACCCGGCAAACTGTATGGTGGAACAGTATATACTGGAAAATGAGACCTACACCCTCCGCGTGAAAATGGATTCCGGCACAGTAAAATCCCAGGCAGTTCAGGGTTTTGATATTCCGGTACGGGCTTTGTTTGATGAAGAGGAAAATCTTGCTGCACTGAAATCTCTTTTACCTTCATCCTGCTTTCCCGCATGACAGCCCGGATTCTGAAAAAGGTTCCGTCAATCTGCTCATTTCTTTGCAAGCCTGCCCCTTGATTTTAAAGATATTGAGATAGGACTTACGCAGTTGAATTTTAACTGTTTGAATTTATTATGTGCCTTAAAAATTGACAGTCAATAAAAACAGCAGATTATATTTCAACTGCGTAAGTCCTATGAGATATAAAACTGCCTGACAGACTGAGATTTATTTTTTCCCGTTTCCGGGTTTCCGCTTCAATGCCATTCGTTTCAATGCCGTTTCCTTAAGGAGAAAATCCCCCTCCCCCGGCGGGAGGGGGAGGGGAGGGGAGTCTTAAGGAAACGGCATTGAGTCTATCGTTACATTTTTTTGAATACAGGGAGGATCTTATGCAGGATATCGGTATCAGTGACTGCCCCATGCCCGAACCTTTCCGGGGCAAAATCGGACTCACAGTATTTCTGGCATGGCTGTTTTATCTGGGTTTTGTCACGCGGGTGATGTTTGCCCCCCTTATGCCGGAGATTGAAAAGGATTTGGGAATAAGTCACGGTCAGGCCGGTTCTTTGTTCCTGATGATTTCTGTGGGTTATCTTCTGGCCCCCCTATGCTCCGGGCTGATTTCCTCCAAAATTTATCACAGGGGGACCCTGAATGTGTCGGCCTGGCTGATCGGTCTGAGTCTGATTCCCGTCGCGTTTGTCCATTCCATTGCGCCCCTCAGGATGTTTCTTTTGATAATCGGTCTGGCCGCGGGCATTCACCTGCCTTCGGCCATTGCCACCATCACCGCGGAAATCCGCAAAGAAGACTGGGGCAAGGCCCTGAGTGTTCATCAGGCCGCGCCGCCCCTGAGTTTTATTTCCGCCCCCCTGATTGCGGCCATGTTTATGCAGTGGTTTTCCTGGCGGGGGGTGCTGCTTATCTGGGCAGGACTGGCTCTGTTATCGGCCCTGCTGTATACCTTCAGGGGGATAGGCGGGGATTTTCCGGGGCAGCTTCCCGGGCCGGAGAATGTGAAAATCATTTTATCCAAACCTTCTTTCTGGATAATGGTGCTTTTGTTTGCAATGGCCATGGGGGGCAACGCGGGAATATATGCCATGCTTCCGCTCTTTCTGGTCAATGAACACGGCATGGCGCTGTCCAATGCCAATACCCTCATCGGACTTTCCCAAATATCGGGGCTTCTGATCATGTTTGCAGCCGGATGGATTACGGACAGATTCGGTCAGAAACCCACAATGGTGTTTACACTCCTCACAGCGGGCATTTTCACGGTTCTGCTTGGCCTGGTGAATACGCAGTGGCTGCGGATCATTATTTTTATACAGCCCGCGCTGCTTTCTTCTTTTTTCCCCGGAGCCTTTGCTGCCCTGTCCCGGATTGCGCCGCCCTCCATGCGCAGTGTCAGCAGTGCACTGGGGCCGCCGACCTCCTTTATGATTGGAGGAGGCATTCTGCCCTCTGTTATCGGTTATATGGGAGAAACCCGGTCTTTTGCAGCGGGGATCATACTGGCCGGGAGTTTTATGCTCATCGGCCCTTTTCTGATTTTTTTTCTCCGCCTGGGACAGTATGATGATGAATCGGGCTGCTGAAGGTGTATTATACCTTTTTATCTTGAAATTAATCGGCAGCAGTGATATTGCTCTGCAAAAATATTTCTAATGCGAATTAAGAGTCGGAGGGTACAGGCCCGAAGGGCTGATATGATTATAGAAAAAAAGTATGCCTGAAATCCTGAAACTCCGAAGGGGTGACATGATAATGCCATCCTTTCGGGATTGGTTTGACCCTTAATTTGCATTTCTATAAACGGCCATGACTGCGGGGTCACAGCGAAGCATGAAAATACACCGCAGAGACGTACACCGTAAAGACGCACGCCGTGCGTCTCTACAGGGGATTTTCATATAATAAACGGCCATGAGTCATAACTCACAGCGAAGCATGAAAGCTGCGCGGAGTGCGAAAATGAAGGCGGAGGCCGGTTTTTCGCAAACACTTTCATATAAACGGCCATGACCACGGGGGTACAACGAAGCATGAAAATACACCGCAGAGACGCACACCGCAGAGACGCACGGCCGCAGAGACGCACACCGTGCGTCTCTACAGGGGATTTTCATATAAACCGCCATGACTGACGGTCACAACGAAGCATGAAAATGCCATACCGCAGAGACGCACACCGTGCGTCTCTACAGGGGGACTTTCATATAAACGGCCATGAGTCATAACTCACAGCGAAGCATAAAAGCAGGTCGGCAGGGTTCGTCAGGTGCCGGCCCGGAATTTGGAGCCTGCCGGCAGTGTGTGAGGCAGAGCCGCACCCAGTGCATTCCCGGGCAGAGCCCCAGTGCCATTAAGTTAAGCCAAAAATCTCCCTCCCCGGTGGGAGAGGTTAGGGGAGAAGGAAGATAACAGTCTGTTTTTATTGACTTTCAATTTTTAAGGCATATAATAAATTCAAACAGTTAAAATTCAACTGCGTAACTCCTAATATCGTACAGGAAGACAAAATGAGTATGAACAGAAATCTTGACTTCGGGCTGGAAGAAGCCCTGAAAATGACCCTGGCCCGCATCCGTCCCCTGGCATCGGAAGATATTGCATTATGGGAAAGTGTTGACCGGGTGGTTGCCGAAGACCTTTACGCCAAAGTGAACTCCCCGTCTGTGGATGCTTCTTTAAAAGACGGTTATGCCGTAATATCAGCAGATGTGGAACGGGCTTCCGAATCAAATCCGGTCTGCCTGAAACAGATCGGAGTTACCGGGGCCGGGGATCCGGAGCATATGAGTCTGAAAGCGGGAATCACAGTACGGGTACTGACCGGGGCCAGAATTCCCGGGGAGGCGGACGCTGTGGTGGCAGAAGAATTTACCCGCAAAGAGGGGGAAAACATTGTTTTTCTGAATTTTGCCGAACCCGGAAGAAATATTCTGCCCAAAGGCTGTGATGTGGCCATGGGGAAATGTATTATCCGCAAAGGGCAGAAACTGACACCCGGTCTGGTGGGGTTTCTGGCCGCGGCAGGCTATGACCGGGTCGCACTCACCTGCATACCCGGAACAGCCATCCTGGCCACCGGGGATGAAGTGGTAGCACCGGGGAAGCCTTTGCCGGAAGGGAAACTGTATGCCAGCAATATCACAACACTTTCTTCCTGGTGCCGCCGATTTGCCATGCCGGTGGATATGCGCATTGTCAAAGACAGTGCAGCCGAAATCCGTCAGGCCATGGCATCCATGCTCAAAGAAAGTGATGCTTTGATTACCAGCGGGGGAGCGTGGACAGGGGATCGGGATTTGGTGGCCGCCATTCTTTCGGAACTGGGCTGGCAGCAGGTTTTCCACCGCATCCGTATCGGTCCCGGCAAGGCAGTGGGTTTCGGGATGCTTTACGGGAAACCGGTTTTTATTCTGCCGGGCGGCCCCCCTTCCAACCTGATGGGTTTTTTGCAGATTGCCCTGCCGGGACTGCTGAAACTGGCGGGGTATTCTGATCCGGGACTGCCGCTCATTTATGCCCGTACTGCTGAAAATCTTTCGGGAAAATATGCCGACTGGACCCAGTTCATTTTCGGAAAACTGGACATGCGGCATGAACTGCCGGTATTTCACTCCCTGCGCGGGGCAAGCCGTTTAAAATCCATGGCCGATGCAGAGGCCGTTGCGGCCGTGCCCGAAGGGGAAACCTTTATTCCGGCCGGAAGTGTGATTCGGGTGCAGTTGCTGAAATAAAACAGTCGGAATGACCTGAAATGTCCTGAATTTACCGATTCATCATTCTTGAACCGAGATGAATATTGAATGCAGATATCCGAGGAACAGAGAACAACTGCTGCAAAGTCTGACGATCTCGTAATAAGTCGGAAAATCAGGTTTTGATACATATTAATCTGCTGATTTTATTAACGGCGATTTTTGAAATTTGTACTTTTTACCGATTCATCAAGTTTGACTGAAGAAAAATGTTTGGAAAAAGAAAAATGAAATTATCTGACAAACAGCAGGCCGGATGCGCGGCCGTTATTTTAGCCGGAGGGCTGAATTCCCGCATGGGCGGAAAAAACAAAGCCTTTCTGCAACTGGGAAAGCAGACATTCCTGGAGAGGATTCTGGAAAATCTGCAGCCTTTTTTTTCGGAAATACTGCTGGTTACCCGCCAGCCCGAACTCTATGGGGATTATCCTCTCCGCGTGGTGCGGGATATTTATAGGGCCCGATCTTCTCTGACCGGCATTCATGCGGGCCTGGTGCAGGCCAAAGCCCCTTTCTGTTTTATTGTTCCCTGCGATGCCCCTTTTTTGCAGGCATCCCTGATCCGTCTGCTCCTGGACAGTCTGGAACCTTCCCTGGATGTGATTGTGCCGGAGCATGAGGGTTTTTATGAGCCCCTCTGCGCAATCTATTCCAAACGATGTATTCCCCATATTGAAAAACAGCTGGCGCGGGAAGATTTTAAAATTTTTCATTTTTTCAAAAATATCCGTTTAAAAACCCTGCCTTTTGAAATTATCCGGAATGCAGATGCAAAACTGCATTCCTTTTATAATGTAAATACCCCTGAAGCCTACAGACTTTCAGAAAATAAACTGCACAGACCGGAGGGGAGTCAAAGGAAAAATACATGCGGCACATTTTCATGAAAAAAAAAACCTTTCCACTGCAGACCAGAATGTTTTTACTGATTTTTTTTATTATTCTGTCTATTCTGGGAATCAACAGCATTCTTGAATATCAGGATATTGTAAAGCACAGAGAAAAACTGATTCAGCAGACCGCAGAAAGCCGCACAAAATTTTTACTTGAAATTGAGAGGATGGGTCAGGAACATCTGAACATTGCCCTGACCATAGCCAATATCATTCAGGTGAGGCAGTACCTGTCGGAAAGAAACAGGGTCATGCTTTATCAGTATATCTATGATATTCATACACATATTAATAAGAATTATCCTTTTGCGCTGCGTATTCATTTTCATATCCCCCCTGCAAAGTCCTTTTTGCGGATGTGGAAACCGGAGAAATTTAACGATGATCTTTCCGGATTCCGGCAGACGGTGAAGGATGTACTGCAGCAGGGCAAACCCTTACGGGGTCTGGAAGCCGGACGCCTGGGACTGCTTGTAAGAGGGATTGCGCCGGTTTTCGGAAAAAGCGCAGACCCCGCGGGCAGTGTCGAAGTTTACAGCCATGTGGAGGAGGTTGCCGAGAATATATCCGAAAAATTCGGAGATGAGAATGCCGTATACCGCATTGAAAAAGTAAAAGCCGTATTCCTTACAAATGAACAGCGCAAAACAGGCCGATTTGTCGAAAGTGTTGCGCCGCCCGAATCCCTACGCCCCTTCATCACGGAGGATATGCTGGAGCAGGCGATGGAGAAACCGCTGACCCGTGAAGCCGGAAATATTCTTATAACAGCCGCAGCCCTCAGAGATTACAGCAATGCTCCGATTGGTGTATATCTGCAGTTTACGGATATCAGTGATGTGAAAAACATGATAAAATCATCTTTGAACCGTCTGTTTTTTCTGACTGTTTTTTTTCTGATTCTTTTTTCTGCTATCACTTACCCGGTACTTCGTTCCGTAATACAACCCATCAGTCATATCATCAGCGGATTAAATGATGCGGCAAATCAGGTTGCCCTGCATGCAGAGAGAATAGAAAGCGGAAGCAAAACTACGGCACAGGGGGCTGTGAATCAGGCGGCCTCGGTTGAGGAAATTGCTGCATCTTTTCGCAGGGCACATCACTTAAGCCGGGAAAATGCGGAGAATGCACAGGGGGCCGGTGATATTATGGAAAAAACGGCAGAAGCCATGGCCGGTGCGGGGCATTCTTTTGAAGAGATTTCAGATTTTATGAAAGAGATATATGAATCCGGTCGGCAAAGCTCGGGTGTGATAAAGACCATTGATGAAATTGCTTTTCAGACCAATATGCTAGCCTTAAATGCAGCTGTTGAAGCTGCAAGGGCCGGGGAAAGCGGCAGCGGTTTTGCCATTGTTGCGCAGGAAGTCCGCAACCTGTCCATGAAGACAGCACAGGCGGCGCAGAATACAGCCCGGCTCATTGAAGTCAGTTTGCAGAAATCCCTGGGCGGCAAAGACCTGGTCAAAACAGCCGGTTCCTCTTTTTCCCTTGCAGAAGAAAGCAACCGGGAAATTAAAAAGATGGTTGCGGGAATTATCAGTGCATCCGAATACCAGGCAGCAGAAATTGAAAAAATGACAAATCATATTAATGAAATTGACAGTGTAACCCGTGAAAATGCCCGTCAGGCGGACATATTTGCATCTGCTTCAGAAGAGATGAATGCCTATGCCCGAAAAATGAAACAGTTTGCCGGGCAACTCTGCACACTGATACAAAACGGCAGGGATTTTCCGGAAAAATAAACAGCAGCACTGTGTTTTTCACCATTCCCCCAATGCCGTTGTTATTATAGTGGACACCGGAGAATGTAATGAAAAGCGGAATACTGACTCAATAATTCCAGATAGTTAATTCCCGAACATCTTACATTCTTTGATGTCGCACATCAATGCCATTAAATTAAGCCAAAAATCCCCCTCCCCTGGTGGGAGGGGTTAGGGGAGTGGGAAGATTGGGCACTCGTTCCCACGCTCCGCGTGGGAATGCATGGGGGACGCTCCGCGTCCCGTACAAAACCTGACTCGTTCCCAGGCTCCGCCTGGGAACGCATGGGGTGAGGCTCTGCCTCACACACTGCCGGAGGCGAACGGGTTGAAACTTTCATGCTTCGCTGTGAGTCACGGCTCATGGCCGTTTATATGAAAGTCCTGCACAACCCGTTACGGGGCTCTGCCCCGTAACGCATTTTTCCGGGGCTCCGCCCCGCACACAGTATGAGGCGGAGCCTCACCACCGGCGTTACGGGGCGGAGCCCCGTAACGAGTAAACTCTCTTCCCTCAGGGAGGGGAGTCTGAAAGCGGAAGCACTGCCGACCGGAAGCAGAATCTTTTCGATCTGCTGAAACTGACATTTTTACGTCCCCGTAATAAAGTAACGCCTATCTTTACATGGTAACGTTACCATAACGATCCCATCCCGTTCTGTTTTTTTCCCCTATCCCTGTTTCAAAATATTATCCCGAACCTGTCAGGACATAATTATAATGAATTATAATATATTATCTTCCTGCAATCTTCCGGTATCCAATCAGATCCCTGCTTTTGGCATGTATATTGAAAGTAGGCTGTGAATACAGTTTTTGACCATTTCTGACATCATGAGGATGCAGACGAAAACTTCCATGCCTTTGGGGAAAAACAAAGTCCGCTATGGCAGGAAAAATAAACCGCGGAAAGGAGGTCATATGAATCTGACCCGCCGAAATTTTTTCAGACTTGCGGGGGCTGCGGGTGCGGCAGCCGCAATCAAAGAAAAACCGGCCTATGCCTGGCAGTCCAAAGCCCCGCCGGATCCCTACGGCTGTCTGGTGGATCTGACCCGCTGTATCGGGTGCAGAAAATGCGAGGCGGCCTGCAACCGGGTCAACCTTCTCCCCCCTCCGGATGTTTCCTTTGATGATCAGAGGGTGCTGGATGAAAAACGCCGTCCGGATGAAAGGACCTATACCGTTATCAACCGCTATTATTCCGGAAAAACCGATGACAGGGATCAACTGATTCCCACCTTTGTGAAAGTCCAGTGTATGCACTGTCAGGACCCGGCCTGTGTATCGGCCTGCATTGTGGGCGCGCTGAGCAAAAAAGAAAACGGGGCCGTGCATTACGATGTTTCCAAATGTATCGGCTGCCGTTACTGCATGGTGGCCTGTCCTTTTGAAATACCGGCCTATGATTATCACAATCCCCTGACACCGGAAGTACGGAAATGCACCTTCTGTTATGAACGGATTTCCGAACAGGGCGGCAGACCCGGATGCGCCGCGATCTGCCCGGTGGAAGCCATTACCTTCGGCAAACGCAGTACCCTGCTGCAACTGGCCAAAGACAGGATCAAAAAGAATCCGGCTGTATATACAGACAGGATTTACGGGGAAAAAGAGGCCGGGGGCACGTCCTGGCTCTACATTTCCGCAGTTCCCTTTGAGAAAACCGGGTTTATCCCGGTTCCGTCCGAACCCCTGCCAAAACGGTCGGAAAGCATTCAGCATTCCCTGTTTTCCTATCTCTGGTCCCCCATTGCCCTGTACGGAATTCTGGGCGGCATTATGTGGACATCCGGAAAAAAAGGAGCCGGGGAAAAACAGGCTCCGGGAGGTGAAAAATGACAGAACATTCGCCCTGTCCGGTACAGGCAAAATTCTGGACTCCGGGTGTGGTGCTGCTGGCCTTTCTCACGGGCTGCGGTGCGGTGGCCGCTGCAGCCCGTTTTATCGGCGGCATCGGCTATGTATCCCATCTTTCCACGGCCCGGCCCTGGGGACTTTGGATCGGAGTGGATGTGGCTTCGGGTGTGGCCCTTGCCGCAGGCGGTTTTTCCACTGCCGCGCTGGCCCATATCTTCGGACGGCATCAGTATGAACCGGTGGTGCGTCCCGCACTGCTCACGGCCATGCTGGGTTATACCTTTGTGGTGCTGGGACTGCTGGTGGATATTGGCCGATCCTGGGCCATCTGGAAACCGGTTTTCAACTGGAACCTCAATTCCGTGCTTTTTGAAGTGGCCATGTGCGTAATGATTTATCTGCATGTGCTCTATATTGAATTCATCCCCATTGTCGCGGAACAGTTCAAAGGAAAAGTACGCATTCCCGGTCCCCTGTCCGCACTCAATCCCCTCATCGAAAAACTTCTGACCGTCGCGGATGCGGTTCTGGACAAAATCATGTGGATCTTTATCATCGCGGGCGTGGTGCTTTCCTGTATGCACCAGTCCAGTCTGGGTTCCCTGATGCTCATTGCGCCGACCAAGCTTCATCCCCTGTGGTACACCCCGATTCTTCCCCTTCTCTTTCTCACCTCGGCCTTTGCAGTAGGCTATCCCATGGTGGTGTTTGAAACCACGGTGATTACCTCTTCTCTTACACTGGATTCCGAAATGGAAATTCTCACCCCCCTGACCCGTATCACAATCTTTCTGCTGGGGCTGTATATGCTCCTGAAAATCGGGGATATGCTGTACCGGGGAAGCTATGTATATCTGCTGGACGGCAATGCCCAAAGCAATTCCTTTCTGGCGGAAATGATTTTCGGTGTGATTCTGCCCTGGTGTTTTCTTCTCTCGGAAAAAATACGGAAATCCCGGAGGGGTCTGTTCATCACCTGCGCCATGATTGTCGGCGGAGTGGTGCTCAACCGCATCAATGTTTTTCTGGTGGGATACCGTCCGCCCCTTACACAGACAGCATATTTTCCTTCCATCGGTGAGATTCTGGTCACTGTGGGGCTGATTTCCTGTCTGATGCTGGTCTACCGCGCGGCTGTTACTTATTTACCGATACTGAATGCTTCCCGAAAGGAGGTGCAAGTATGAAAAGGAAAGTGGGATTACTGCTGCTGTTTCTCTCCGCAGTCAGTACAGGATTTCTGCCCGCATATAATGGACAGGGGGCAGGGAATGCTTTTGCAGCAGGGGCAGAAGAGAAGGGGGACGCAATTGCACTGACCGAAACAGAATGGAAGGCCCCGGATCAAATGGCCGCCCAAATCAGAGCGGCGGAAGAAGTTCCCTTTGTGGGCAAAGTCAAAGAGGAATGTCTCTGTGTCCGGCAGCAGCGTCTGCGGGACAAAGGACTGAGTACAAAGGATATTACCCACAGATATTTTCTGCTGGACAGTCCCCTGATCCGGAAAGAGGAGGATCAGTACGGCCCGGTGCGCTTTATGCACAGCAAACATGCGGCTGTTCTCAAAGACTGCGCGCTCTGCC
Source organism: Desulfobacteraceae bacterium (assembly GCA_011390755.1). GTDB lineage: Bacteria > Desulfobacterota > Desulfobacteria > Desulfobacterales > Desulfococcaceae > JAABRU01. The sequence continues at coordinate 20,746 of JAABRU010000020.1, forward strand.
ACCATTACCGTCCGGTTGATCCGGAAGCCCCGGAAACCACGCGCTGTTCGGCCTGTCACCAGGAATCCTTTCAGGAAGAATACCCGGAAAGAATCGGTCTGAAAGCGGCTTATCACCTGCAATGCACCAAATGCCACAAAGACATGCAGGAGGGGCCGGTGGGATGCACCGGCTGCCATAAGAAAAATGTGCCGGATCATGAAAAACTGGTGCAGCTGCCGGAAAAGCCGGAACCCACCCAGGTGACAGAGGAATGCCTGCGCTGTCATCAGAAAGCCGGGGAAGATATGCTCAGCAGCGCGCACTGGCTCTGGAAAGGGCATTCCCCCTATACCATGGAGCGCAGAAAGGAGGTCCTGCACGGCAAAGGCACCACTGTCATCAACAATTTCTGAATCAGTCCCATCAGCAACGAGGCTCGTTGCACATCATGCCATGCCGGATACGGATGGAAAGACGATCAGTTTGATTTCAGTGATATGACAAAGATAGACTGTCTGGTCTGCCACGACACCACAGGAACATACAAAAAAGCACCGCCCGCGGCCGGAATGCCCGATCCCGAAAGCGATCTGCTCTATGTGGCAAAAAATGTGGGACACAGCAGTCGCAAAAGCTGCGGAAGCTGTCATTTCAGCGGCGGCGGCGGGGATGCCATCAAACATGCGGATATGTCCGGGGAACTTCTGAGCCCGGATCGTAACTGCGATATTCATATGGGCGGTTATGATTTCTCCTGTACAGAATGCCACAGAACAGGGAACCATAAAATTGCCGGGCGCAGTACCACAGTTCCCGTAGTGGAGGGGGTTTTTTCCTGTGAAAACTGCCATACAACCGCTCCCCATAACAAAGAGGGCCTGCTGGACACTCATCTGAATCAGCACTGTGAAAGCATTGACTGCAATACCTGCCATTCCCCGGTATATGCCAAATGCAGACCCACCAAAACCTGGTGGGACTGGTCCAAAGCGGGGGACAAAACCCGGAAACCCCAAAAAGACAAATACGGTCTGCCGGATTATGACTGGAAAAAAGGGGAATTTGAATGGAAAGAATCCCCCAAACCAGAATATGCCTGGTTCGGCGGTTTTACCAAAAGAATTCTTCTGGGAGATCCGGTGGACATTCAGGCCCCGGTCATCAATATCACCGAACCGGTGGGGTCCATCAAAGATCCGCGTTCCCGGATTACGCCTTTCAAAATTATGGGCGGCATTCAGGCCGTGGATGCGGAGCACGCTTATTTCCTGATTCCCCATCTGTTTCCACGGGATAAGGAGGATAAAACCGCCTACTGGAAACACAGGGATTGGGACAAATCTTTCACAGAAGGCATGAAAGCCGCGAAACTGCCCTACAGCGGTAAATATCAATGGGTAAAAACACAGATGTACTGGCGGGTGGAGCATGAAGTCATGCCCGCGTCCATGGCGCTTTCCTGTGTGCAGTGCCATGAAAGCCTGAAAGGTGAGAAAACCTGCGACCGCTGCCATCAGGATCAGCGGGAAGTGGATTTTCAAAAACTGGCGCAGAAAGGAACGGATTTCAGTTTTATGGAATCCAGGGGAAGGGATGTCAGTGAGCTGATTGACAGTACGGATTATATCAATTTCAAAGCACTGGGTTATAAGGGCGATCCCATTATCCACGGCGGAAGGTTCCGGAAACTTCCGTTGGGTAAGAGTATGGCCGAAGCCGGAGAGCAGTAGCAGTAAGTGGGTTGCCGTTAATGTTATTTAATATTAACGGTATGTTAATTGATAATTTTTTTTAAACCGGAGGAGGAAATGATGAAGAAGCAGAGGAAATCGTTTTTTGGGGTGCTGGCCGGGATTTTCAGTTTTGCAATGATTACGGTCATGGGTACAGTTCCTTTACATGCCGAAACATTAGAGGAACTAAAGCAGCAGATCAATGCGTTGCAGAAAAAGGTGGAAGCGATGGAGGCAAATCAGATGAAAGCGCCCCAGGGCAGTCCGGAAGATCCCGCCAGCCCCTATATTGTCAAAGGAAAGAGCAAAGGCTCTTTCAGACTTCCGGATATTAAAACGGATATTACCCTCGGCGGTTATGCAAAGGTGGATGCTGTCTACAGCGACAAAAGTGCAGGTACAGGCAGCGCCGCAGATCAGTTTTTTGTTCCGACTGCCATTCCGACAGGTGATCATGATACCGGAAATGACGAAATGGTTATTCACGGACGCCAGAGCCGTCTTTTCTTCAAAAGTGAAACCGAAACAGATTTCGGTTTACTGAAAACCCATATCGAAGGTGATTTTTTTGGTACAGGAGGCAATCAGAAAGTCAGCAATTCATACAGTTTCCGTCTGCGCCATGCATACGGTCAGCTGGGAAACCTTCTTGCCGGTCAGTACTGGAGCACCTTTATGAATGCATCCGCAATACCTGAAACCCTGGATTTCGGAGGCCCGGCTGCCACGCTGTTTATCCGTCAGGCCCAGCTGCGATGGACCCAGCCTTTTCAGTGGGGTTCCTTTCAGGTGTCTGTTGAAAATCCCGAAACAACCCTGGTATCCAGTGACCCCGGATTTACAAACACATCGCCTGACAATGATCAGTTTCCCGATATCGTCGCCCGTGTGAATTTTAAAACAGATTTCGGCAATATCTCCCTGGCAGGGATGGCAAGACAATTCAGCATTGATGATGGTGTATATGATGACACCATGTGGGGAGGTGCTGTTGGGATCGGAGGCAGGATAAACACTTACGGAAAAGATGATTTACGCTTTATGCTGCATTACGGTAATGCCATCGGGCGTTACATGACAACCGCTTATGCAGGTGCCATACTGGATGCGGAAACAGGAGAACTTGAAACCTATGATCAGTGGGGCGGATTTCTGGCATACCGCCATTTCTGGCTTGACAGTCTCCGATCCACAATTGCCTATTCATACGGCGGTGCCGACAATGATGTGAAACTGGTTTCAGAAACAGCCAACAAATCCTTTCAGTCGCTTCATGCCAATTTGATCTGGAGTCCCGTACCCCGGACACATCTCGGCATTGAATATCTTTGGGGAAACAGAGAAATAGAAAACGGTGAGGACGGTGATTTAAACCGGGTTCAGCTCAGTTGTCAATATAATTTCTTTTGAATTTAGTTATTTATATTTACATGCTGTAATGCGACACCCCTGTTGAGAAAATCTTTCAGCGGCCGAATATTGTCTCGTCAAGGTTTAACTGACGGGTTAAACAATCCTGTAAGGTGATTTCCTGAAAAAAATGTACCGGAGGAGTGCCAGACTGAAAGTCCGGCAGTGCCTGACAGACGGCAGTCCGCTTACAGATTTTCCGTTTATGACTCCTGCGGAAGCGCTGCATTCATATTTGGAAATCGCCTAAGGGTGTATGCAATATGCCCCTGCAGAAAAAAATCAGCTGATTTGACCCACCACCGATTTTTGGTAGTGGGTCAAATCGCTTGAATCCCCCTCCCTCAACCCCTTCCGCCGGGGGAGGGGAATTTCAAATCAACCGGTTTGACTGACCCTCCACCGATTTTTAAATCAGGTGGAAGTGAGGGTGTAAAACACCAGAAAACAGGTTTTTGGATAGACTCTAAATGGTCTGTCAAATAAATTTTTTTTTCCTTTTAAGGCACTCAGCAAAAAATAACTGCCCCGTTTCATCTGATCAGGGGACGGAATGCACAGTTTCTGTTTATCCGCAGAATATTTCCGGAGGATTTATTTCTTACCGGGTCCCTGAAAGTCCGGACCGGGGAGTCCGGACTGAAAGTCCGGAAGTCTGCCAAACGACTCGACTGAGCTCGCCGAAGTCTTTCAGTCCGGCACTCCGCCGCAGCTTTCTGAGTGTACAGAAATATATTTGACTATAGCTCGTCGCAAATGAAATGATACTGAAATTTTACTCCGACCGGTTGTTATATACAGGAAAGATTACAATAATTCCGGTATCAATCCGCCTGCGACGGACTATAAGTTAAGAAACGGACACTTTTACGTCCCCGGAATAAAGTAACGCTTATCTTTACATGATAACGTTACCATAACGCTTCCATCCTGTTCATATTTTTCCCCCTATCCGCAATTCAAAATATTATCCCAAAACCGTTTTGCCGTAATTGTTTTTAATTTTAATATGTTGCTTCCTTATGCTTCTGTGAGTCATACATCTGTTTTGTATAGACTGTAAGAAAATAGTTTTGGGCTTGTCCAAAATTTTAAATATTATAAATTCAGCATATTAAAAATTGGGCTACCCCAAAACCATTATCTTAAACACTATAATTGTCTGCAATAACAGCATTCCCTGTTCGGCTGAACTCACACCGAAGGGGTGATTTGTATGTAACAATTTGGAATCAAACATAATGCATTCTTTTCAAAAGGAGGGATTCAACCGGAATTTATGACTGCCGGTTGATGATTTCCCGGTATCGAATTCTAATTGTATAATTTGGCACATATATTGAAAATAAACAGTCCATGGAAGCAGGCATACAGAAATCACAGCGTTAGGCGATTTCCAAATATGAAGATACCGAATCTGAAGGAGTCACAGACGGAAAATCTGTGAGCGGGACTTTCATCCGCCGGACACTGCCAAACTTTCAGTTCGGCACTCCTCCGGTATCATCTTTTCCGGAAATCACCTTAAAACAGACATTTCAGCCGGAACAGTAAATATGAAAATTGAAAAAAATATTGGTAGTGGCTCAAATCCCCTGATTCTCATCCCCCTCCCCCGGTGGGAGGGGGGAGGGGAGGGGGAAGGCAACAGCCTGTAATTAAATAACGTTTCCACCATCCCCCTGCCCCTCCCTCAGGGGAGGGGAGACCTTATCAACGGATTTGACCCACTACCAAAATATTAATGCAGCAGAATTAATCAGAGAAAAGGAGGAATTCATGGGGAATAACACCACGCGTTTTTTGAGATTGTCAGCATGGATGATGCTTATTTTCATGCTTTCAGGCTGTTCAGGTTGCAGCGATAAGGCTGCTGAAAGAGACAGAAAACAGATGCGCAAAGCCATTGCGTTCCGGAGCGGGGATTTGTCCGGAAAAACAGAAAAAGAGAGTCCGGAGGTGCGGGGAACATGCATCCGTTCATTTTTTTCCGAAAGTCTTCATTACACCGGGGAAGGGATGCGCTACTGGTATGAAGGTAAAGGCGGTTTTAAAGAAATCACCGGCATTCCCTATGCGGATCTGGACTGTAAAAATTGTCATATACAGAGCTGTGATACCTGTCATGCCGGGATGAAAGGTGAAAAACACTTTTTTTCCGAAGCGATTGCAAAGGATATGAACACCTGTCTGCCCTGCCATGGAAGAGAAGCACTTGCTTTCAAACTGGACGAGAAAAACGGGACTCCGGATGTTCATATCAGTGCGGGTATGGTCTGCTCAGACTGCCATTACCGTTCCGATGTTCACGGAGACGGCCGTTTCAGGGAATCCATGCGCCATACCAAAGGTGTCCGGGCCAGTTGCGAGGAATGTCATGTGGAGCAGGAAAGAGAATCGCCCGTATTTGATCCGGAAAGTGAAAGCCACAGATTGCATATGGAAACAATGACCTGCAGTGCCTGCCATGTGCAAAGCTCGGTCAGTTGTTATAACTGCCATTTCGACAATTTTGTAAAAACCGGAAAGCGTGAAGGGAATTTTCTGCCGATGAAAGACTGGGTGCTGCTGATCAATCATGAGGGGAAGGTTACATCGGGTAATGTTCAGACCCTAACCTACCGGAACAGGAAGTTCATTGCCTATGCCCCCTATTTTACACATTCCATCAGCGCTAAAGGCCGTGCCTGCGCGGACTGTCACCGGAATGAAGCCGTACAGGTTATTGAAAACGGGGAAAAAGTGCCTGTGGTCCGTTTTGAAAACGGCAGCCTGCAAACCTGGAAAGGGGTCGTGCCGGTCATGAAAGGCAAACTGGATTGGGTGTTTCTCGATAAATCAGAGAAAGACTGGGAAGCGATTCCCGACAAATCCCCTCCGATGGAGCAGTATGTGGGCTTTGGGACACCACTGACGGATGAACAATTTGAACTGCTGGCGACCGATGTATCGGAATAGCCCGGAGACATTCGGATGGCGGTGTGTTCGTAAAATCAGACTGGATTTTTTATATTTTGATGCATCAAATGCCGTCAGCAGATGTATAAATGCCCGACAGAAGGGATAACTGACGGGGCGAATTCTGCAGGGCGGGCACATATTTTTCCGTGCCCACCCCAATGCCATTAAGTTAAGAAATTTTTGGAGTGCCAAAATGAAGTGAAACGGAATTCCGGCCGGATTTTCCCCGGTCATTTCAGTGTTCCGGACTTTCAGTTCGGGACTCCTCCGCCTTAACTTAATGCCATTGGTGCCCACCCTGCAGAAAACTCATAAATTACCTGTCAGTTTACCTCTGACAGAGCATTACCGATTTTCAGTAGATCGAAAAGTTTCCGGAGGAGTGCAAAAATTGTATTTTTGCACCGCTGAACATGGGTAAAACGGAGCGTTTTCTGCCGGGCATTCATGCAAAAATACAATTTTTGCACTCCGGAAACCGTTCTGAAACCGGTCGGCGGAAAACTTTTCGATCTACTGATTTTCGGAAGTCTGCATATAAAACAACGCAAAAAAAGGAGAGAAACAAATGAAAAAAGTGAGTGTGCTGGCTGTATTGATCCTGATGGGGTTTCTTGTCCCGTCCTTTGCCGCGGAAGTTTCTTTTCACGGCGACATGAACAACCGTTTTATGCTGTATACCAACCATTATGACTGGTTCCGCTTTGAACAGAAGGGGAGTCTGGATGATGGAAATGTGGAGGATAATTTCGCTGAAATCAAATACCGTTTCTGGACCGAAGTGGGAAGCGATGACGGGAATCTCAAAGGGGTGTATGCAGTAGAAATCGGCGGTATCCATTTCGGCAAACCCGGGGGACTGGGCAAAGCAACCGGCGGCAGTTATTCCGGGGACTCGGTAAATATTGAAACCCGCTGGGCCTACACGGATTTCCAGATTCCGGGCATTGATCAGAAAGCCCGTTTCCGTCTTGGTCTGCAGCCTTTTACGGTCAGCAAATATCTGTGGAGTGAAACCGCAATGGGCGCGATGTTTAACGGCGGTCTGGATATGTTTGACTATCAGCTGGCCTGGATGCGCACCTATGAATTCAAAAATGAAGAGGAAGACAATGATTCGGATGATGTGGATAATTTCCTGGGCCGTTTCACTGTCAAACCCATGGACAATCTGAAAGTGGGGCTCTTCGGTCTGTATCAGAGCGGTGATCCGGACACCGGCCCCGGAGAATACGGGGAATTTACACCAGAGAGTTATCTGGTGAAAACATTTGCCAATACAGTGGAACTGGATATCTGGAACTTCGGTATTGACGGTTCTTTTTCCCAGGGACTGGGCGCGGGAAAACTTTTCCTCAACTGGGATGCCATTATGCAGACCGGGGAAATCAACAAAGCCACCTATTCCACACGTCTGTCTTCTGTCAGCGGTGACTTTGATCTCAACGGATATTTTCTCCATGCCGATCTGGGATATAAGACGGATAAAATGAAGCTGACCTATACTTTCTGGTACACATCCGGAGATGATGATCCCACAGATTCCGATTTTGACGGTTTCATTGCCACCGATCTGGATATTACAGACAGTATTGTCCTTTTTGAAGGCAGTTATGCGGATGATGACGGATTTTCCGAACGGCATTACCTGCTGGACAAAGGTTTTATCATGAACAAACTGGCCTTTGAATATCAGGCCACGGAAAAACTGCGGACCGGTATCGCGGGACTGTATATGATGACCGCGGAAGATGTGGAATATGCCGATAACAGAAATGTTCTGCAGAGCAATGACAGCATCGGTATTGAAGTGGACGCTTTTATCAGTTATATGCTGTATAAAAATGTGGAAGTGGCTCTGAATGCCGGGTATCTGTTTGCCGATGATGCCCTGGATTATTTTGAAACAGAAGCAATCCGGGACGGAGAGGCGGATGAAAATATTTTCCTGTCTTCCTTCCGGGTGCGTTATAATTTTTAATTAGGGGGTTGCAGACTTCCGGAATATCCCCTTTCCCCCGGCGGGAGAGGGGAATACCCTTTTGCAGGGTCGGGTTAGCAAAGCGCAACCCGGCACAAATCATTTTTTGCCGGTTTACGCTTCGCTATCCCGGCCTGCTGAGGCTATTTACTGAAAAGAAAGCACTAAAAAGGAGTGCCGGACTGAAAGCCCGGCAGTGCCTGAAAAGTCACAGACTTTCAGTTTGTGACTCCTTCAGACATGGTATATTCATTTCAATAAATAGCATGAATCACATTTTCAGGAGGAGACCATGTTATGCAAAAATGGAAAATAAAACTGTGGACATTTTTTTTCATTTTATACCTGACCTTACCGGCACATGCCGGAATGATGGAGAACATTGCAAAAGATTTTACACCATTTACTGCTTATGTTGCTGCGGTTACCGAACAGGGGGATTATGTCATTGCAGCTGATAAGGATACATCTTTTGCCGTAGGCGATATTTTTCAGGTCTTTGCCAAAGGGGAAAGCCTGACGCATCCTGTAAGCGGTGAAAAAATCGGAGAAACAGAAAAGCCCCTTGGTGCCCTGAAAGTGACGCGCCTGCAAAGCACATTCGCTTATGCCCGCGCCCTGGGGCCTGTGGGAAAAATCAAAAGAGGGCAGGAAATCCGGCGTTTTGAAGGCACCTCCGCATTTTTTTCGGATACATCGGGGAAAGGGGGACATATTGCGGCAGAACTCCGGAAAACCCTGCCTTTTCTGAACTGGCAGTCCGCGCAGCATCTGAAAAAGGACCCGGAAACAGCATCTCTGCACTTTATTGTAAAAAATCAGCGTCTGGAAGTCCGGGATTCCGAATCCGATATGATACAGACCTATTCCCTTCCCCCTGTATCCGGACTTTCTGCAGACCGCTCCGGGGAAACAAAGGATATCCCGCTGAAAAAAACAGGGATTTCCCCGGCTGTATTTGCCCCGGAATATCAGCAGCATAAAATGATAGGCAAATTTTCCGAAAGGATCGTCAGCGCGGACTTTCTTCCCCAAAAACCGGGTTTGCTGCTGGCCGCGGCAGGTACTTCCCGGATCCGTCTTTTCCGGGTGGATGAAACAATGGAAGAACTGAACAGCATCAGTCTTTCTCCCCGAAAAATCCAAATGCTGAAATGGTGGCAGCCTTTGGAAAAAGAAAGTCCTTATCTGGCAGTAACGGCCTGGGATGAAAATCAGATTGCTTCAGAAATTTTTGCAGTGAGGGGAAACCGCCTCATATCGGTAGAAAAATATATTCCCTATATCCTCGGAAGTTTTGACAGAGACGGTGACGGCAGCGCGGAAACACTTTTCGGCCAGAATTTTGATCGGGATATTGTCTGGGGAAAGAGGATACGTCAGATGTTTCCGGAGGGAGACAGCATAAAGAGCAAAGCAGCAGATTTTGCACTGCCGCCCGATTTCACGGTAACAGGCAGTGTTTTTGCCGATCTGACCGGCGACGGTGTTCAGGAAACGGTTTTTATCCGGGGAAACACACTCAAAATCTTTTCCGGCCGGGAGAAGCTGTTTGAAACTTCCGGTATCGGCGGCAGTGTTTCGGCACTGACCTATGAAACTTCACCGGAGCAGCTGGCAAGTATCCGTAAAACGGTCAGTTTTGAAATTTCCCCCATTGTCGCGGATTTCGGGCAAAACAGCGGCAGAACACTGCTCGTAAGCGGTGTAAATGAGTCAATGCTGTCCGTGTCCCCGCTGTATTCCGGTTTCCGGAATGCCCGGCTGCTTCTGTTTCAGTATCAGGACAAAAATTTTATCCGCGGCACAATCGGGGAAGAATTGCAAATGCCTGTGCAGGGGATGGCAGTCCGCGGAAAACAGATTTTCTTTATCCAGTCCCCCCCGGCCTCCATTACGTCCGGGGACAGGGTGAGTTATCTTTATGCTTATGATATTACTCGATAATACATAATAATTTCCTGTGTTTCGTGGTTTACTGTAAAAAAATGGGTGGTGGGTCAAATCCGTTGATCCTGAATCCGGGATTCATATCTCCGCAGATACAGCCCCGCAGAGACAGGGCATGCCCTGTCTCCGCTGCAATCTGAATTCTGTTTCATCAACTACTGCCTTGTCAAAGTTAAACTGACGGGTTGAATTTTTTGTAGGGTGGGCACATGTTTTTCCGTGCCCACCTGAATCGGTGGGCATCGCTGCGCTTTTGCCCACCCTACAAAAAAATTCAATATGTTACATACCCGTCATTTAAAAGTTGACAGAACACTACCAAAAAATGCAAAAGTACAGAGAATGCGAATTAAGAGTTGAGGCAATCCCGAAGGTCTGGCATGATTGTAGAAAATATATTAAAATAAGATGGTTAATCCCGAAGGGATGACATGATTATGTCACCCCTCCGGGGTTCCGGAGTTCTTTGTAAATTCTTTTTCTATAATCATATCAGCCCTTCGGGCTTAGTACCGTCCTACTCTTAATTGACATAGAGAATATGTGTATATGAATTTTTTTGACGGACCATTTCGCAATTCATCAGAAAAAGGAGGAAAAAATGAAATCACTCGTCGTTTATTCCAGCGTGACCGGCAATACCCGTAAACTGGCAGAAGCCGCATGGGATACATTAAACGGACCCAAAGAAATTTTTCCCATATTAGAAGCACCGGACCCGGAAGGATATGATCTGATTGCTGTGGGGTTCTGGCTCATCGCCGGGAAGCCGGATCCGAAATCCGCCGAATACCTGGCAAAGATAAAACCCGGTCAATCCCTGTTTCTCTTTGCAACCCACGGGGCCGCCTGCGGTTCCGAGCACGCGGAAAATGCCATGAACCATGCCAAAGAGATCGCATCCAAAACAAAGATTGTGGGAACCTTCAGTTGCCAGGGCGAGGTCAGTCCGGCAATTCTGAAAAAAGCAGGGTCAAAACCTGTCCCGCCCGTCTGGCTGAAAGATGCACCTGCCGCAGAAGGACATCCGGATTCTGCGGATATTGAAGCCCTGAAAAAAGTTGTGGAAGGACTGCAATAAACGGTCATGATTTATGAGTCACAACGAAGCATGAAAATGAACATACCGTAGAGACGCACGGCCGCAGAGACGCACGGCCGCAGAGACGCACGGCCGCAGAGACGCACGGCCGCAGAGACGCACACCGCAGAGACGCACGGTCGCAGAAGACGCACACCGCAGAGACGCACACCGTGCGTCTCTACATTTTCATATAAACTTTTTTTTCTCCCTCCGTTGCATTGGGAGGGAGAGAATTACTGTAAAAAAAGAAAGGTGGAAAAATGGGGAAATGTTCCTGCCATCCGGAAATTGAAAGCAGTTATATCTGCATGAAACATAATGTCTATCTTTGTGAAGAATGCCTCAAATGCCGGGATCCGGAATTGTTCTGCAAATTCCGTTCCTCCTGTCCTGTATGGTTTATGGACAAAAAAATGAAAGGGCTGGATGAAGAAAAAACCGCAGAAGAGCAAATCTGCAAAGTTTTTTTTGAACCGGATAACAAAGAGGCGGAAATCGCCAAAGGTGCCTCTCTGCTGGATGCAGCGCAGAAAGCGGATGTGCATATCAATGCTTCATGCAACGGCAAAGGTTCCTGCGGCAAATGCAAACTGGTTCTCATATCCGGAAATGTCCGCAAAGAAGATACGGCCCTGCTCAGTGACAATGAAAAAGAAAAATCCTATGTGCTTGCCTGTCAGACCTTTGTGCAGGGGGATGTTCGCGTAAAAATTCCCGATGAAACCATTGAAAAAAAGCTGAAAGTCGCGGGAATGGGAAAAGAAGTCACCGACAGATTAAAAGGACTGGTCTCCGACATACAGCCCATGCTGAAAGAAATTTCCCTTGAACTGGAACCCCCGACACTGGATGATCCGGTCAGTGATCTGGATCGTCTGCACCGGGGTCTGAAAAAAACAGGATGCGATGTCACCCGGATGAATGTGGGGCTGAAGGTCATGCGGGAACTGGCCCGGGCCATGCGCGATGAAAACTGGAAGGTAAATGTATCGGTAATCCGCAAAAAATGTTCCAATGAAATCCTGTCGGTAGTCCCCGGAAACGTTCGTCTTCCTTCTCTCGGGCTGGCAATAGATGTGGGAACCACTTCGGTTGTGGTCTATCTGGTGGATATGGAAGACGGCTCTGTTATCAGCGCGGCTTCCGGCCATAACCGCCAGGCGGCCTGTGGTGATGATGTCATCAACCGGATTATCTGCGCGGAAAAAAACGGGGTGGCAAAACTGAGCAAAATGGCCCTTGCCACCATCAACAATCTCATCAGCGAGACCCTCAGTGCTGCTGACGCAGACTTCAAGCAGATTAAAAATGTTGTCATTTCAGGCAATACAACCATGGCGCATCTGCTGCTCAAAATTGAGCCGGACTATATCCGCCGGGAACCCTATATTCCCACTGTTTCTGAATTTCCGATTCTGAAAGCCGGAGAAATCGGCATCAAAGCCAATCCCTATGCGGCCGTGTTTATTATGCCTGGCCCGGCCGGATATGTGGGGGGCGATATTGTATCGGGTCTGATTTATGCCGGTTTTCACAGGGAAGAAGCCCTGACACTGTTTATTGATGTGGGAACCAACGGAGAGATTGTGCTTGGCAGCAAAGACTGGCTTATGACGGCTTCCTGCTCGGCCGGACCGGCATTTGAAGGCGGGGGGGTGCGCTGGGGGATGCGTGCGGAAGACGGGGCCATAGAAAAAGTCAGCATTGATCCGGAAACCTTCCATCCCCGAATTTCAGTGGTGGGAGATGCCAAACCCAGGGGAATCTGCGGTTCCGGCATGATTGATCTGATTTCCGAAATGCTTGTAAAGGGCATTATTGATCCCAACGGCAAATTCCGGCCGGATATGTCCCATCCCAGAATGAAAAAAGATCATGATGAAATCGCTTATATTCTGGCCTTTGCGGATGAAACCGCTATGGAAGAGGATATTGTTTTCACAGAAACAGATATACACAGTCTGATACTGAGCAAAGGGGCTGTTTATGCCGGTTTTACGGTCCTGCTGAACCAGGCCGGACTGGATTTTTCCATGCTGGAAAAAGTGATCATTACCGGCGGATTCGGTCAGTTTCTGGATATTGAAAAGGCAATTACCATCGGACTGCTGCCGGATATTGACAGGCATAAATTTTCATATCTCGGAAACAGTTCCGCTGCCGGAGCCTATATGGCACTGCTTTCCGATGAATACCGGAGGGAAGCCGGGAAAATTTCCAACAGTATGACCTATATTGATTTTTCCGGCAGCAGCCGCTTTATGGATGAATTTACTTCCGCGCTTTTTCTGCCGCACACAAACATAGAAAACTTTCCCAGTGTGAAAATCAGATGAGAGTGAACAAAATAGTGCAGAAAATCATCCGGCAGATTTCCCGGATTCCGGTTTTGTATTTCTCCCCCTGACCCCCAATGCTGTTGATGTAAGCAAAACCGGAGTGCCAAACTTACGGTTTGGCAGATATTTTTCTGAATAATTTCAGTATTTCAAACTGCCCGACTGCGCCTGCCGAAGCCTGTAAGTCTGACACTCCGCCGACCTTAAGGCAGCAGCACTGCCTCCCGGGGGAGGGGGATTTCCGGCTTAACGTAATGCCATTGCCCCCGTGTGGGAATATTTTTATTCCGCTTATCCCCGATAAAGGTACTGCCGCAGAATTGGGAAAATGTATTAGCCCAATCCCAATAATTTCCCAATGCCACCAGCGATTTTTTTGACATCGAAAGACCGGGTATATATGCAATTGCCACGACTGGTTTCTCTGACTTCGGAACGCCGGAGCGTGGAAACGATCATTTCCAATCCCAAATCTCAGGCGGGCCAGCAGTTGCTCCGCTTTCCGCCTCAGGCAGTTCTGATTCGGGATGCCGGAGCGTGAGAACGGTCTGCGATCTGAAAAAACAAAATCATTGATATGATAACCGATGTTCCATGCAAAAAAAATCAGCCAGTATCCAGGCCATTCCCCCCCCCCCGAATAGTCCGAAAAGAAATTCAGGTCAAGGGGAATTTTATTTTCCGGTGATCCCGGCATCAGCTTCCCTTTTCTGCGGGCTTATTCCTCTTCTTCTGCGGATACGCACCGGATTTCAGATCATATGCAGAGGGACAATTATAAAAGAAATCTCCGCTTCATCTTGACAACAGAGAAACAAACTGTTATTTTACAAAGTGATTCAAAACTGTTCTTTCATATACCCTCAAAGGGGGCGAAACGGCTTCGACGGGGATAAAGAAGCATAGGCTGCATACCGAGCTCTCCTTCTGCTCGTTAAACGTGGGAACTAAACTTAATCGCAGACGATTATAATTACGCCGTAGCTGCGTAAGCAGCTACCGTCCTGACAGAATTTCTTCCTGCGGATCTGTTAAGGGCGTCGACTCAGCAGGATAGCCGCTTCCGGTCGCCTGGCCCGGAATAGGCGAAATTTACAGGCTGGCTTTTCAAAGGATCCCGCCTGAAGGAGACTTGAAAAGCGAGATTCAGATTTCAGGATAAGTATGTAGATGCCGATGTGGAATATTTTCGGACCCGGGTTCGACTCCCGGCGCCTCCACCATTTACAAATATTTTCAGCCCTTTGATGGTACATGAAAAGCAATTCCCTTTACCATGCCCACCTCCGTTGCACTGATTGCAAATCCGAAATATTCCCATAACGACATTTGGTTAGTATATACTCAAAAACGATGCCTGTCTGATATTTATTCAGGTAGAATCAAATAAAATTAAATGGTTAAATATAATGCTTTTGTTCAGTAAAAAATGGCAGTTTTATATTTTATCAGATTCAACTTACTGAAATTACAGATGTCAAGTTTCCAAAATGGCATCAGGGCGTCGTTTTTGAGTATATAATCATTTAAAGCTGCAGAGGAGTGCGAAAAATAAGGCGGAGGCCGGTTTTTCGCAGACACTTACTTTTTTTCATCAGATCGAAATTCCGGAGTGCGGAAACGGGACGGCGCGGAATTTTTGCCCCCGGGAACACCGCCAAAATTCCCTTCCGCTCCATTTCGGCACTCCTTTTGAACGGCTATGATATGCAAGTCACAGCGAAGCATGAAAGCTGCAGAGGAGTGCGAAAAATAAGGCGGAGGCCGGTTTTTCGCAGACACTTACTTTTTTTCATCAGATCGGAATTCCGGAGTGCGGAAACGGGGCGGTGCGGAATTTTTGGCCCGGGAACACCGCCAAAATTCCCCTCCGCCCCGTTTCGGCACTCCTTTTGCCGGGTTTCAGGAATCCGCAGAACCGGTATCCTGCCGATTTTGCTGTGACCTGAAAACACAGGCATTTTCTTTGCATAATGACAACTGCCCTTTTTTATGATATGCCGGTTTCCGATATTGACATAATCATAAGGCAGAAAATCTGATGACAGATAAAAATCCCAAAGGGCACCGGGAGAGAATAAGGGAGCGTTTTTTATCCCTTTGTAAATCCGGTAAAAACAAATTTTCAGGCAATGATACAGATGATACTTTCATCCTGGAACTCCTGCTGACCTATACCATTCCCCGGAAGGACACCCGTCCTATCGCAGAAAAATTAATCTCTGAATTCGGAAGTCTGTCAGGTGTATTATCCGCATCCCCGGAAATGCTTTCAAAAGTCAAAGGAATCGGAGATGTTTCCGCGGTTTTCCTCAAACTGATTGATTTTTTGAGGATTCAGTATGCAAAACCCGGAACCGATGATGTGACGGAAACTGCGGAACCGCAGATTCCCTTATTCAGGGCAGATATATCCGAAGAAAAATCCCCGGCCCCGGACATTCCGAAAAAAGAGAAAATAATCATAAAGAAAGAAAAAAAACAGAATCAGAGATCCGGTTTATTCAGCAAAGCCGTACTGAAAGAGAGCATTGATCTCCTGCCGGATATACCGGATACAGATTCTTTGGAGGAAGTAAAGCAGTATTTCCGGGATCATCTGCATTACAGTGCGGAATCCCCCCGTAACCGCTACAGCAATTATACCGATACTTAAAACATTTCGGGGTATCCGGCAGAGGAAAAATTCATGTACGCAGTACTTTCGGGAAATGCGGTAACAGGAAATCTTTTAAATAATGGTATAAAATCAGAGCCGCAGTAACCTGTTTTGAGAATAACTGTCAAAAAATGAATTATGCAAAAAATGCGGAAAAAAATATTCCGATAGGATCGGGGATAACGGAAGCCGCATGTAAAGTCATAGTAAAGCAGCGGCTGTGCTGTTCCGGAATGAAATGGAAGGATGAAGGAGCGTCTGCTGTACTGACATTAAGATGTCTGAATTACAGTGACGGAAGATGGGAACAGTTCCGGAATAAAATTGATCGTTACGGTTTTTCCCTGACGGTTTGGTTTAAACTGCAACTAAAAACAGCAATAATGCTGAACTCCGGTAAAATTGAACAAATTTTAGTATTCACAACTGATTTTATAGAATTTATTTTTGCAAACATAATAACGAGTCCACACCCGATCCGAATATTCCCTTCCCCCGGCGGGAGGGGAGTCTTTTATTATTATCTTAAACACGATAGTGCATTGTCAATTTTGAATCTGTGACTTCAGTTACACAGAAAAATCGGATTTTTTGGAAAAATCCGATTTTTTCAACTCACAATTTCAATCCTGACAATGCAATAGGTTCAACACCGAAGTTGATATTCAGAAAGCAAACAGGGCCGCCAGTGTGTCAGTCCGGGCATTGAAATCGGTCAGTTGTGTGACACTATCGCGCGCATGTAACGCCATGTTCAGGGCGACTGATGTCCGGATGAACGGCCATGAGACCTTCGACGCACAGGGACTGCGGTCGCAATGAGGGGAAAAGAGGTATTTGAATGACAATAGATATCAGTGTTTTGATCGGCGGTGAAGCAGGCCAGGGTATTCAGACCGTGGGGCTGCTGATGACCCGTACCTGTCACAGGGCCGGTTTGTATGTGATGGCAGTCAATGATTTTGAATCACGGATACGGGGCGGTCACAGTTTCATCCAGCTTCGCATCAGCGATCGCCCTGTCCAGGGCCCGACCCGAAAACTTCACATGGTGGCAGCACTGGATGAACGAACCTACGGGCTGCACCAATCCGAACTCACAGAAGGCGGATTGGTGCTGATCCCCAAAGATCATGCGGATACCATGACGCAGCACCATCGCTGCAAAACGGTGGATTTTGAGGGAGTGGCAAAAAAAGCAGGCAGCAGCATTCTCGCCAATACAGTGGCGGCAGGAGTCTGCCTGTCCCTTCTCGGAGCACCGTCTGACCTTTTCGAGAATGTCCTGAAATCAACATTCAATCAGCTGGAAGAAGAACGCCTCGCGCAGAATATTCAGGCGGCCCGATACGGATACACCGCGGTTGAGGACGAGACCTTCAGATGGTCATGGCGATGGGCGATGGCATCCCCCAAAGGCCGTCTCATTGACGGGGCGCAGGCCGCGGCATTCGGCGCACTGGCCGGAGACTGCCGTTTCAGCGCCTTTTATCCCATGAGTCCGGCCACCGGTATCATTCAACACCTGGTTGACATGGCGCAGACAGTGCCCCTGGTGATTGAACAGGCTGAAGACGAAATCGCGGCTGTGAACATGATCATCGGCGCTTCATTTGCCGGTGTACGCTCCATGACAGCGACTTCAGGGGGCGGTTTTTCGCTGATGACCGAAGGGCTGGGACTGGCCGCCATCACGGAAACGCCCATCGTTATCGTCAATGCACAGCGTCCAGGTCCGGCCACGGGCCTGCCGACCCGCACGGCACAGGCCGATCTTCAGTTCGTTATTCATGCCTCACAGGACGAATTCCCCCGTTTTGTGTTTGCACCCGGTACCCCGTTTGAAGCCTTTTCGGTCACTGCGCGTGCTTTTGAATTGTCGGAGCGGTTTCAGGTGCCGGTGATCATCCTCATGGATCAGTATCTCAGTGATTCACTTTTTGTTGCCGAAGAATCGTTTGAAGCACCCGAAACAGTCGCCACATATACTGCCGCGGACGATCCCGAAGCCCCGTCCGGCTACCGCCGCTATGCCCTCACCGACAGCGGCATCTCCCCCAGAGCCCTTCCGTGCAAAGGCTCGACCCTTGTCAAGGTTTGCAGCGACGAACACGATGAAGAAGGACACATCACCGAAGATGCTGATATCCGGGATGCCATGGTGACAAAACGCTTTGCCAAACTGTCGGCCATGCGTAAGGAGATCCGCCCGCCGGAGGTCATTCACGCAGACAGTGAGATTTTGCTGATCTGCTGGGGATCAATGCGCGGCGCAATGACAGAGGCGGTCAGGCGATTGCGGGCCGAGGGCCTCAGTTGCGGCGGTGTGCATATTGTTGACATGTGGCCCTTTCCGGATGCCGCAG
The DNA here is from genome assembly GCA_011390755.1 of Desulfobacteraceae bacterium. Classification (GTDB taxonomy): domain Bacteria; phylum Desulfobacterota; class Desulfobacteria; order Desulfobacterales; family Desulfococcaceae; genus JAABRU01. The sequence goes on from JAABRU010000020.1 coordinate 39,211, forward strand.
TGGGTGAGATTCTGGGAAAGGCCGGGAAATTTTTTGTTGTGGAACAAAACCGGTCCGCCCAGCTTGGACAGTTGATCCGTCAGCAAACCGGATATCAATATACCGATGCGGTGCTCAAGTATAATGGCCGTCCCATGTGTGCCGGTGAAATCACCGACACCATCAAAACGAAATTAAGATGAGGTGCTAAATGGTATCAACAAAGGATTATCATTCTGATTACCCGAATCACTGGTGCCCGGGGTGCGGCAATTTCGGGATTCTTGATGCGATGAAATCGGCCCTTGCCGGATTGGACCTGCCCCCCGAAAAGGTCCTCATCGTCTCCGGAATCGGGCAGGCAGCGAAAACGCCCCATTTTCTGCAATGCAACTACTTTCATTCTCTTCACGGTCGGGCGCTGCCCATTGCCACGGGCGCCAAAATAGCCAACCATCTTATGACCGTTCTGGTGAGTACCGGTGACGGCGATTGTTACGGTGAAGGCGGCAACCATTTCATGCATGCCATCCGCCGCAACATTGATGTGACGGTACTGGCCCACAACAACCGCGTTTACGGCCTCACCAAGGGCCAGGCATCCCCCACCTCCATGGACGGTATGCAGACAAAAATGCAACCCGGAGGCGTCATCGCAAACCCATTCAACCCGCTGGCCGCAGCCCTGTCTCTCGGTGCCGGTTTTGTCGCGCGTGGATTTTCAGGTGAGGGCGGGCAGTTAAGCAGCCTGATTCAGGCAGGCATCCGCCATCGCGGTTTTGCACTGATTGATATCCTGCAGCCCTGTGTATCTTTCAATCGGGTCAATACGCATAAATGGTACAAAGACAGGATTGCGCCGATAGAAGAAAACCACGACGAGACCGATCTTATCGCGGCACTCCGGCTGGCCCTCGGGACCGATGACCGTATTCCGACGGGAATCTACCATCGCAGGGAATCCCCCTCCTATACGGACCGGATCGGCAAACTGAACGACAAAGCGCTGACGGATCACCGGTATCGCCCGGAACTCCTGAAGGCGCTGCTGACAGACGGATATCTTTAGGCTGACCGATACGGCGCGCCGGTTGACATCTCTGTCACCGGAAACAAAAACCCGGAACACTCGGATTTGGATATAAACTTTGCCAGGATCGTCGAATTCAGCAGGGGGCCGGAAAAGGATGATTGAAGGGCATTTTTTTGTAAACGATATACCCAACAGGGAAAGGAAAAAAAGAGATGAAAAACGGCAAACTGATTCGTTATATGGTGATTGCCGCGGTTCTGCTGCTCGGCGTTTACTGGTCGGCGGCTTCGGCGGTCAGCCGCGAAGATTATCCCAACGCGGATTTCCTGGCCAGCGCGGGGTGGCTGAAATCCCACAAGGAAGATGCGTCCCTTGTGATTGTGGATGTCCGAATGGACAAATACTTTGAGGGTAAACTGATTCCCGGAGCCGTCCGCATGCCCTGGCAGCAATTCCAGTACGACGACACTGCCAGCAACATGGGCGGGCTGTTTGTGGGCATCGTGCATGCACAGCAACTGCTGGGCGAACACGGCATCAGCCGGAACGACACGGTGGTGCTTTACGATTCGGTGAAACGGGACGGCGGCGCCACCAGTTCCTATATCTTCTGGGTTCTTGACCTGCTGGGTCATAAGAACATGAAGGTGCTGGAGCGCGGCATTGACGGCTGGATCGAGTCCGGTGGAGAAACCGTGACTGCCCCCCGCAAACCAGAAGCCGTCCTCTACCAGGCCCCGTCAGAAGAGATCAGACTTCGCAAATGGGTGAAGGCCGACTATATTATGCCGCGGCTTGGAGATCCCTATTATCAGATTCTGGATGTCCGGTCACGGGAAGAATACCTGGGCGAAAAACCCAATACCACGCTGGACGGCACAGTACTCAATCTGGGACATATCCCTACCGCAACCAACAGCGACTACACCCTCAACTGGACCAGCCCTGAAATCAAGGCAATCAAACCTTACACTGCATTGAAGGAACTCTACAGCGGTCTTGACCCCGGCAGGGCAGTGATCACCTACTGCCATTCGGCCAGACGGGGATCATTCGGATATTTCATTCTCCGGCTCATGGGATTTGAGGACGCGATGCTCTACGAGCCGTCCTGGATGGAATGGGGGAATAAACGTTATTACCACCCTTTTGAAACCGCTGAAAACATCCTCTCCAAAGATACCATGACGGAAGCAAAGTCCACATCCGCGGTCTTCAATCCCCAGACAAACCGGAAAAGCGGCGCGGCCGCGGCATCCGGAGACGGCCGCGGTTCCAAAAGCGGGTACGTCTCCTGCGGAGGATAAGCATATGGAAAACAGGAACATACATTGCAGTCCCTACTGGCACTGGGTCCCGGCCGCGTTTGCCCTGTCGGGTATCATCCTCTTTATTTTCGCGACCTACGGGCCTCCGGCCTCGTCCAGCGGATTCGTCAGCACCCTCAAAGGATTTTTTGAGTGGGCAGCGCCGGAATACGCTGCGGCCAAGGCCCACTACAAATCCATTCCCGGCCCGGGTTCGTGGCTGTTCACCTTTGCGCTGGGCATGGCCATCGGCGGATTTGTTGCGGGCCGGACATCCAAAGACATCCCGGTGCGCGATGTGCCGCGCATCTGGGAGAAACGCTTCGGCACCGGCCGGACAAAACGCTACGCGGCCACTTTTTTCGGCGGATTCCTGATCCTTTTCGGATCACGTCTGGCCGGCGGCTGCACCCTGGGGCTTTTCATCTCCGGCTCTACGCAACTGGCCGTCAGCGGTCTTTATTTCGGCGTTGTCATATTTGCAGCGGCCATGCTTACGGCCCGACTGATTTTCGGCAAAACCGCTGAACAGGAGGATATCCAATGACACAAATTTGGCTGGGACTCTTTTCAGGTATTGCGTTCGGATTTGTGATTCAGCGCATCGGCGCGACGGACGCGCACAGAATGGCCCGATCCCACCTGATGCTGGACGCGGATATTCCCCGGTTCATGGTTCTGGCGGTGGCCTTGTCCGCGGTGGGACTTTTCGGGCTTCAGTCAGTGGGGGTGGGGCGCACCCTGCCTTTGCCCACCAGCATTGTGGCCACCGGGCTGGCAGCGATTATCTTCGGCATCGGATGGGGGCTGACCGGGTACTGCCCCGGCACCACCTGGGCGGCCGCGGGCGAGGGGCGCATGGATGCGGTCTTTGCCCTGCTGGGCGGACTGGCCGGTGCGGCACTTTTCGCCCAATTGCATGAAACCCTGATTCCCGTTTTATACGATCCCACCAACGTGGGACAGATCACCCTGACGGACCTGTTCGGCAATCATGCCGCAGCCGTCGCGGTGCTGGTCATCGTTTTCAGCCTGTGTATTTGGGGCATCGGAAGGCTGTGGGGGCCGAGCGAAGGGGTCCTTGCCTTTGAACGGAAACCCGATTCAGAGACACCATCGGAGAACGCGGGAAAAAACGGCTGACCAAAGGAGCTGTTGCATGGACGATAAAACCAGCCCATCGAACGTCGCTCCGGTGTCCGTACCTGCGCAAATTGTCCTGCTGCCGGCGTTGACCGCAGGGATCTTCGATAACGTGCCGCGTGACCGGATGTCGGCCCAAAAGCATCAATGGAAAAGCCTTCATCTACCGGTGCTAAAGGGGATCGCTCCTGTGCAGCGAACTGCATATTGGCACCATAAACCGGTTCTGCGGGCAGTATTGCTCGTTGCTGTGTACAGCCTGATGCCCCTGGCGGCCATGGCGCAGGAACCGGCCGGTAATGCCGGGGAACCGCAGAAACTGACCGTTCCCGCCAAAGAAGAACTCTCCTCGGCACCCGCAAAAGTGGAGGTAAGCCCTGTGGCGCGCGATGAAGAGATCGTCAATCGCCTCCGGAGCATCCTTCATGCCACCAACTGGTTCACAGATCCACAAGTCCGGGTCGAGGAAGGCATCGTCTTTCTCTTCGGTCAGGTGGAGTCCTCAGATCTCAAGAACTGGGCCGGCGATCTGGCGCGAAACACCCAGGATGTCGTCGCCGTGGTAAACCGGATGGAGGTGCTCGATCCGCCGGTATGGGATTTCCGCCCGGCCTCGAGCGGACTGTTGATATTATGGCGCGATTTTATCCGTTCACTTCCCTTTATCGTATTTGGATTGATCATCCTGGCATTGTCTGTGGGTGCCGGGCTGCTGGCAACAGCAGGCGCCCGGACGTTCCTTCGCCGACGGATTCGGACGAAACTGCTGCAGAATGTGATCGCTCGCGGGGCGGGCGGGTTCGTCTTCGTCTGCGGAGCCTATCTCATTCTGAGAGTCTTTGGCCTGACGCAACTGGCATTGACGGTGGTCGGCGGCACCGGCCTGATCGGTCTGATCGTCGGTATCGCATTCCGGGAAATCACCGAGAACTTTCTGGCCAGCATCTTTCTCAGCATGCAGCAGCCGTTCGAGACCGGTGACTTGATCGAGGTGTCCGGCGAAACCGGGACTTTGCAGCAGTTGAACATGCGCACGACGATTTTGATGGCCCTTGATGGGAACCTCATACAGATTCCGAACGCCGGTGTTTACAAGAGCATCCTGCGCAATTTCACGACCACCTCCAACCGGAGAGAGGATTTCGTCGTCGGCATCGGCTATGACGATGCGATTGACGAAGCTCAGGAGATTGCCCGGAAAGTGCTGGCAGACCACCCGGCTGTCGTGAACGATCCCGAGCCCTCGGTGCTGGTGGACAGTTTAGGGATATCTACAGTTAACCTGCGCGTCTACTTTTGGCTCAATGGCCGCACACACAGTTGGTTGAAAGTGCGGTCTTCGGTGATCCGGATGGTGAAAGGCGCCTTTCAGAAACATGGTATCTCAATGCCCGACGAGGCCAGAGAGGTTGTGTTTCCTCATGGCGTTCCCGTCACCGTGTTCGACGGGAAATCGGCAGATGTGCCCGGCGCCATACCGGGAAAGCGGCTCCCGGATCAATCGCTGCAAGAAAAACTCGACGATGCGGTGTCCACGAAAGCGGAAGCCGGTTTATACAGCGAAGCCGAAGTTATCGAGGAACAGGCGCGGCAGGCGCAGTCATTGAAAAACGGGGAGAATCTCTTACCGGTTGCTTCCGGCGTTCGCACCGCTGAGAAACAGGCGTAACAGAATATTATAGCCTGTATTATTCATAAACCTGAACAAATCTCCGAATCATAAGGCTTCGGCTGAAAACCGGGGGGAAAGCCGCTATTGCGCATTTGTCTTATTTTCGGGCGACTGCCGGAATGTATGAATAATGCGGGATAGAAAGATTTCAGCGGTTGCTGAAATCGGCAATGTCAGGACGTTTCCAGCCATACGAGAACGATGAAATGGCCCGATCACATCTGAGGCTGGACGCGGATATTCCCCGGTTCATGGTTCTGGCGGTGGCCTTGTCCGCGGCGGGCCTTTTCGGGCTTCAGTCAGTCGGCGTGGGGCGCACCCTGCCTTTGCCTGCCAGCATTCCTGTGTTCCTCTGCGGTTAGGCATCTTCCGCGAACAGACAGCACTTCCAAAAACCGGACAGAATCATCCTGAAAAAGCAAATCTTGACTTAACTCAATGCGGAACTGATTTGAATGGGGTAAAAAGATCCATAATCACTTCTCTCCCCTCTCTTTTTCCGCAGGAAAAAGAGAGGGGAGACTCCCACAGGAGAAAAATTATGAAAGCTACGCAGCAGTTAAAAGACGAGCATCAGGGCATCAAAACCGTGTTCCGCATTTTGGATAAAATCTTTGAAAAATTCAAAGCGGACGGCACTCTTGACACAGCACATTTTGAAGGCATTCTTGATTTTCTCAAAGTGTTTGTGGACAAATGCCATCACGGAAAAGAGGAAGACCTGCTTTTTCCGGCAATGGAACAGGCGGGAATAGCAGGACATGGGCATATCCGCGTCATGCTTTCCGAGCATACAGCAGGGCGGAATTATGTCAAAAACATCAGTGATGCTTTTGCCGGATACAAAGCAGGCAATAAAGCAGCCGCGGCCGAACTGATTGACAATGCCGGAGAATATATTTCGCTGATGCCGGCGCATATTGACAAGGAGAATAACGTACTGTATCCGATGGCAGACAGCCGTTTTTCCGAGGAAAAGCAGGAAGAACTGTATCAGGCCTTTGAAAAACTTGAGATCGAAAGAATCGGTGTGGGCAGGCATGAGGAATTTCACGAAATGATAGAAAAGTTCATGGAAATTTATCTGGGATGAGCAGGGATCGGGGATATATTTATTATAAAGATTTCACCGGAAAGGAGAAAAATGTATGATGAAACGTATCGAAGTGTTCAAAGAAAACAGTTTCAGCGATAAGAGCCTGAAGAAACTGCTGGTTCATGATTCGGAGCATTTCAAAATCATCAATTTCAATTTCATGGCAGGGCAGGAACTGCCGGTTCATTCCCATGATATTGACGGGCAGTTGTCCATAGCGGTTCTGGAAGGCTGTGGTGAATTTCTGGGCAAAGACAATATGCGTTTATCAGCGAATCCGGGCGACGTTTTAATTTCGGATATTCGTGACCCTCATGGAATCAAAGCAGAAACAGACATGCGGGTTCTTGTTACGATTGCTCCGCCGATATGACGGGATTCTGTTGAAGAGGAGAAAAGCGATGAGCAGAAAAGTGCTTATCGAAACCGAAGAATGTATCGGATGTCAAAGCTGTGTCGAGCTTTGTCCCGATGTTTTCGGATTTGACGAAGACGCAGAAAAAGCCAAAGTGATTATGGAAGAGGGAGGAGCAGAGGACTGTATTCAGGAGGCAATGGATACCTGTCCTGTGGAATGTATTCATTGGGAAAAATAAAAGAAAGGGAGAGCGGCTATGCTAAGTACAAAGACAAGATCAATACTGCTGTTTCTGCTGGCAATGACCTTCGGTGTGCTGATTTTCGGCGGTTATATTATCAACAGGGAAAAACCGCCGATTCCCACGGGCATTACAACAGTCGAAGGAGAAATGATCTTTACCGGCGAAGAAATTATGAACGGCCAGAATTTCTATTTCTCCCGCGGCGGCCAGCACATCGGCACCATATGGGGACATGGTTCCTATCTGGCACCGGACTGGTCTGCGGATTTCCTGCACCGTATGGGACTGTATCTGGCAGCCCGGCATCACGGGCTTGCACCTGAAAAAGCCAAATATTTTTCCCAGGAAGACTTCGATGCGCTGGATGCTCCCACACAGGGCCGTCTGAAAGCCCTTGTAACGCAGGAGATCAAAACAAACCGTTATGATCCTGCAAATGGAACCCTGATTTTCACGCCCTATCAGACAGAAGCCTTTCATGCCCTGAAAGATTATTATTCTGAACTGTTTATCCGGGGCAATGAACGCATGGGGATTCAGTCCGAAATTGTGAAAAACGAAGAGGAAGGCCATATCCTGACCGGTTTTTTTGCCTGGCTGGCCTGGGCGGCCGGAACCAACCGGGCTGACAGGGATTATACCTACACCAGCAACTGGCCCTTTGATCCGCTGGTGGGTAACACGCCTTTGCCCGGAATCATCACATGGTCAATCATCAGTGTGATTTTGCTGATTCTTGGCATCGCGGCTGCATTGTTTGTCTATCTGCGCTACATCGGAAAAGATTATGATCCCCCAACCCTGCTCACCGATTTTCCCGAACCCAGCCCCACTCCCAGCCAGAAAGCCACGCTCATATACTTTCTGGTCGCGGTTCTGCTGTTCATCATTCAGATCGGCATGGGCGCGGTGACTGCCCACTTTACCGTTGAAGGAACCCATTTTTTCGGCATTCCCCTGGGTAAGATTCTGCCCTATGCGGCTGCACGGACCTGGCATATCCAACTGGCCATTTTCTTTATCGCCACCTGTTTTCTTGCGGCCGGGCTGTTTATCGGCCCGATGGTGGGAAAAGAACCCAAAGGACAGAAAGGATGGGTCATTGTTCTTTTTGCCGCACTGGTGGTGGTTGTTGTGGGAACACTGGGGGGAACCTGGATGTCGGCCCTGGGTAAAATGGGAAATGATACCTTCCTGCTGGGGCATCAGGGCTATGAGTTTATTGAACTGGGAAGAATATGGCAGTTGCTGCTCATTGCCGGAATGCTGATCTGGCTGGTCTTAATGTACCGCGCCATTTCCCCCGCGCTGAAAGAGGAGGAAGACAGCGGCGGTCTGACCCATCTGCTGCTCTACAGTTCCATTGCCATTCCCCTTTTTTACATGGCCGGGCTGATGTACGGAAAAGGAAGTCATCTCTCCGACGCGGAGTATTGGCGGTGGTGGGTGGTTCATCTGTGGGTGGAAGGATTTTTTGAGGTCTTTGCCACTGTGGTCATGGCCTTTCTGCTATCCCGTATCGGGGCCGTCAGCCGAAAATTTGCCTTAATGACCGTGAATTTTACCATATTTCTCTATCTGGGCGGCGGCGTGATCGGAACCTTTCATCATCTGTACTGGTCCGGCAGTCCCATTCCCATTATTGCACTGGGTGCTGTTTTTTCCGCGATGGAAGTGGTTCCCCTTACCCTGCTGGGATTTGAGATTGTCCATAATCTCAAAGTGGTGCGGGAAGGCGGGCAGGCATACGCGTACAAATGGCCGGTGTATTTCTTTGTTTCCGTTGCATTCTGGAATCTGGTGGGCGCGGGTGTTTTCGGATTCCTGATTAATCCGCCGGTTGTTCTGTACTATGCCCAGGGAATCAATACCACGCCCATCCATTCCCATACCGCATTGTTCGGGGTTTACGGAATGCTGGCCATCTCCCTGCTGCTCTTTTCGGTACGCCATATTGTCACCCGTGCCTCATGGTCGGATCGGCTTCTGAAATGGAGTTTCTGGGGACTCAACGGCGGACTTGCGTCAATGGCGGTGTTCAGCCTGATTCCCTCCGGCTTTTATCAACTGCAGTATGCCATCAAATACGGTTTATGGTATGCCCGTAGCCCGGAAATCGCTTCCGGCCCTGTTATCCGTGCCCTAAGCTGGGCACGGGTCGTGCCGGACATCATTTTTGCCGCCGGAGCCATTCTGCTGTTTGTATTTCTTGCAAAGGCGGTACGGGAGTCTTTTTGGAAAAAATCGTCATAAACACAAACTGTTCTTAACAATGTACTCATGAACAGCTAACAAGTAATCAAAGGAGGATTTACCATGTTTTGTTTTCAGTGTCAGGAAACAGCCAAAGGAAGCGGCTGTACAGTAAAAGGTGTCTGCGGAAAAGAAGATACAACGGCCAACCTTCAGGATCTGCTTATTTTCAACCTGAAAGGCATTGCGGTTCTTGCTTCAAAAGGAAAAGCCGCCGGGGTGGATGTCATCAGAGAATCCGGACATTTTGTAGCAAAGGCTCTTTTCACCACCATCACCAATGTCAATTTCAATGATGCCAATCTGGTGGAGTGGATCAGAAAGGCCCAGGAATTCAAAAAAGGTCTGAAAAGCAGAATTGAGGGAAAAGTCAGCGGCGCGCTGGACGACTCGGCCCTCTGGTTTTCCGATGATGAGGCGGAATATCAGGAAAAGGCCAAAACAGTGGGCGTGCTTGCCACGGAAAATGAGGATGTCCGATCTCTGCGGGAGCTTCTGGTTATCGGACTCAAAGGCATTGCCGCGTATGCGGATCATGCGGCCATTCTGGGTGTGGAAAAGGATGAAATCTATGAATTTATCCTTACATCACTGGCATCCACCACGGAAAATCTTTCTGTGGATGAGATGGTGGGATGGGTGCTCAAAGCCGGGGAATGCGCTGTAACAACCATGGCGGCTCTGGATCAGGCCAATACCTCGGCTTACGGCAATCCTGAGATTACAGAGGTTAATATCGGTGTAGGTCAAAATCCCGGTATTCTTATCAGCGGCCATGATTTGAAAGACATGGAAGAACTGCTGAAACAGACAGAGGGAAGCGGGGTGGATGTTTATACCCACGGTGAAATGCTGCCTGCAAACTATTACCCTGCATTTAAAAAATATGCACATCTGAAAGGCAATTACGGCAATTCCTGGTTGAAACAGAATGATGAGTTTGAAAGTTTTAACGGGGCCGTTCTGATGACCACAAACTGTATTATTCCCATAAAAAAGAAAAATACCTATCAGGACAGAATCTTTACAACCGGTGTGGTTTCCTATCCGGGTGTAAAGCATATTGCAGACAGGGAAGCCGGAAAAGCCAAAGATTTTTCACAGCTTACTGAAACAGCAAAAAAATGCCCGCCGCCCCAGGAGATTGAAACCGGTAAAATTGTCGGCGGTTTTGCCCATAACCAGGTGCTTGCCCTTGCAGATAAGGTGATTGCGGCTGTAAAATCCGGCGCAATCAAACGCTTTATTGTCATGGCAGGCTGTGACGGCAGGCAGAAATCCCGCGGGTATTTTACAGAAGTTGCGGAAAAACTGCCCAAAGATACGGTCATTCTCACCGCAGGATGTGCGAAATACCGTTACAACAAGCTCAGTCTGGGCGATATTGGCGGCATTCCCAGAGTGCTGGATGCGGGACAGTGCAATGACTGTTATTCTCTGGCAGTGATAGCCATGAAACTGCGGGATGCGTTCGGACTGGGGCATATCAATGATCTTCCCCTTTCCTTTGACATCGGCTGGTATGAACAGAAGGCTGTTGCGGTTCTTCTTGCCCTGCTTCATCTCCAGGTAAAGGGAATCCGTCTCGGCCCCACACTTCCGGGCTTTGTATCCCCTGGCGTACTCAAAGTTCTTGTGGAAAACTTTGACATTAAACTTATTGGAGAAGCAGAAGCGGATATTGCGGCAATGATGGCCGGTAAATAGTAATTTGTAAGTGATTGCAACAGTTCGGTAAAAAAATCGGCATGAATAATTTCAGCAGGTTATAAGACTCATATAAAACATTCGGATTTAATGATTTCAGATAGTTAAATTTTTATGCTCTGCAAATCAGAAAAATTACCGAACCATTGTGATTAATTTTAAACAAACAAGGTAAAACAGGCTTCCGGACTGTTCCACACAGTCCGGACTGTATGCACTTGTTCCTGTGGGATCGGGTGCCGCCATCATGCTGGTGGCGGCCCTGATTGTGAACAATATCCCGGCCAGCCGCCGTTACCTGAATTCTGGCTTTGACTTATAAAGGAATATTTTTATGAAAATTCCGTCAACCCGCAAACTTGTATTATGGGCGGTTGTGATAATCGCTGCCGGATTTGCCATTTACCGGATCGGATTTAGGCCGGTACCGGTTTCGGTTTACCGGGTCTCAGCCGGGCAGGTCATTGCAGAAGTTATGGGAACAGGAACTTTGGAGGCGCGTATCCGGACCGCGGTGGGCGCGAAAATCCAGGGACGCCTGACACAAATCCTGGCGGATCAGAATACCTATGTAAAAAAAGGACAGATTCTGGCTGTTCTGGACAGCAGGGAACTGATCGGGCAGGTGAATATTGCCGAGGCATCGCTCAATGGGGCAAAGGCAACCGCAGAACGTGTCAAAACAGATGAGGCCAGAGCCAAAGCTGTGCTTGCACAGGCCAAACAGGATTATCAGAGACATCTGAAACTATGGGCATCCAGAGGCATTTCCCAGGCTGATCTGGAGAAAACCCGGGAAAATCTTTCGATTGCAGAAGCGGATATGTCAAGAACTTTGGCAGCGATTACCGAGACCATGCTGCAGATTGTAAGCGCAGAAAAAAATCTTCTGTACCATAGATCCGTGCTTGAAAATACGGAAATACGCAGCCCCTTTGACGGTCTGATCGTCCGCCGTAACATGGAAGCAGGCGATATAGCGGTTCCGGGCGCATCAATTTTTGAGCTGATTTCAACCGATGAAATGTGGATATCCGCATGGGTGGATGAATCCGCCATGTCCGGTTTGGCAGCAGACCAGCCTGCCGGAATCGTATTCCGTTCAGAACCTTCCAAATCATATCCGGGTAAAGTAACCCGGCTCGGACGGGAGGTTGACCGGGAAACCCGTGAATTTCTGGTGGATGTCCGCACAGAAAGTCTTCCCGATAACTGGGCTGTGGGACAGCGGGCTGAAGTGTATATTGAAACCGGCAGAAAATCCGGTGTTCCCGCAGTCCCTTCCCGGATGATCGTGTGGCAGGACGGCAAACCCGGCGTTTATCTTGCAAGTAACGGAAAAGCCGTGTGGAAAGAAGTCAGATTCGGCTTAACAGGTTTTGATCTGAGCGAAATTGCAGAAGGTTTGTCTTTAAACGATACCGTTATCGCAGATTCCTATGAAAAAATAAAAGACGGGAAAAGGGTGGTTGTCAAATGAATCTTGCCATTCGCGATATTAGGCACAGCCTCCCCCGGTTTCTTTTCACAGCAGTGGGAATCGGAATGCTGCTGATGATTGTAATGGGAATGAGCGGAATCTATCGCGGACTGATTGAGGACGCGCTCCTTCTTGTGGACAAAATCGGGGCAGACCTTTGGATCGTTCAGCACAATACCCGCGGCCCTTTTGCCGAAATTTCAAGGATTCCCATGAAGGTGGAGGATCGCCTTCGTGCTGTTCCCGGAGTCAAAAACGCGCGTGCCTTTGTTTCCCATACCATACAGCGGGAACGTATGGGCAAACCTTTGCGTATTGTTGTGCAGGGACTGTCATGGCCCGAAGACAGGGGGGAATGGATTCCGATAACGAACGGTCGTTTTCTGAGTGCCGCGCATTTTGAAATGATTGCGGATCAGTCACTCGGGTTCAGCCTGGGTGAAAAAATTCCTCTGGGAAAAAACACTTATACCGTTGTCGGTCTCACACGCAACATGGTGGGACAGGGCGGGGACGGTATTGCTTTTTTCACCGTAAGAGATGCGGTTGCCATTCAGTTTGACAACTCCGGTGAGGCTGTCCGTCTGGAGCGGGATGCAAGACGTTCCAGAGCAGTTCAGCAGGATATCGGAAATATTCACCCCGAACTTTTGAACAGAGCCGCATTGCCGGATATTCCTGCTCTGGCAGGCCCGATGGTCAGCGCGGTTGTTGTTCAGACGGAGCCGGGAGCAGATACTGACAAAGTGGCTGAAACAATTTCCGGGTGGAAAGATGTATCTGTCCACACTGCGGATAATCAGAGAAATCTTCTGCTGGAGGGCAGTGTGGATAAGGCCCGCAGGCAGATCGGTCTGTTCCGGGCACTGCTGGTGATTATCTCTGCCATTATCATGTCCCTCATTCTTTATACACTGACACTTGATAAAATTCATGCCATTGCCATGCTCAAACTGATCGGCGCAAGAAACTCCGTGATTCTGGGACTTATCCTTCAGCAGGCCATGATTCTCGGAGGACTGGGATATATACTTGCATTTTATTCCGGAAAATGGATATTTCCCTTTTTTCCGCGCCGCGTCATCATAACGGGAGATGATCTGATCGGGCTTGCTTTTATCGTTTTGGCGATTTCCTTAGTGTCAAGTCTGCTGGGCATCCGGAAAGCCATGAGTGTTCAGCCCAATGAGGTGCTGTAATGAGCGAAAAGACTCCTGAAGCGGCCATCGAAGCTTCGAATATCAGCAAAATATACGGCAGCGGCAACACAGAAGTCAAAGCCATGGTGGATGTTTCTTTTACGATTTCCAAAGGGGAAGTGGTGGGACTGCTGGGACCCAGCGGTTCGGGAAAATCCACATTGCTTACCGCTATCGGACTGATTAATCCGCCGACATCCGGACAGATCAGAATCGGGAGGGAGTTGGTGATGGACGGCCCGGCAGCAAAGGTGGATGTCCGAAAATTCCGGCGCGAGCATATCGGCTATGTATTTCAGAAAGCAAATCTCATTCCCTTTCTGACCGCACTTGAAAATGTTCAGATTGCTTTGGAAATCAATGACGTTCCTCACAAAGAGGCCAGGGAAAGAGCCATTGCATTATTTGAATATCTGGGAATTGAGGAACGGAAGGATAATCTGCCGCACATGCTTTCCGGCGGACAGCAGCAAAGGGTTGCCGTAGCACGCGCCCTTGCCAACAAACCCGGTCTCCTCCTTGCGGATGAACCCACCGCTGCTTTGGACAGTTTCAGGGGACGGCAGGTAATGGAACTTTTTCAAAAGGTGGCACATGAACAGGGAGCAGGTGTTCTGGTTGTTACCCACGATCACCGCTCTCTGGACGTGTTTGACCGTACCTTTGAAATGGAAGACGGGAAGTTGAAGAAATAGCCGGGTTTTCCGCAAAAAAGTCCTGGGAAAGAGACTGTAAAAAAGGTCATATGTAACCACAGGTTACATATGACCTTTTTTTATGCGATTTCTGAGGTCAGCCACTTACATTCCTTTTTATTTTATTATTCAAAAAATCAGAATGATAAGCCAATTGCAACAATTCATCTTCATGATTCTGCAAAGCAGAAATTCATTATTTTCAGCATATTCCGGATACCAATTTTCGCCGCTGTGACATTCCCGGCAGGTTTTGAGATTGCCTCCGATGGGATGAATACGCTGAATGCCAAAAAGATGGCACGAAAATTGAAGTTACAGAAAGCAGTGCGTCAGTGAATGTCCGGAAAATGTATTCCGGGAACTGCAAAAGAATTGCAGGCAGGGATGGGAATATTTGAATTTCCCCAAACCGATACTGCCCGGATTCGGTTCCATAATGCCCGCCCGCTGTCTTTGCCGCTGTCCGGTTTTTTCCGGCAGTTTCCATATCATCACAGAACTGTCAGGGCAAGGCAAACCGGGAAAATGCGAATGGCAAAAGTCCGCGAGACAAAACATCAATAAGGAGCGCTTGCATGGATAACAATGCCGGTTTTTCAAACGTCGGCTCGGTAGTCTCGGTGCGCGGCAGTGTAGTGGACATGCAGTTCAATGCACATTTGCCGCCCATCTACTCGCTGCTGCACGCGAATGAGGGGAAAATAGCCATAGAGGTTCTATCCCAGCTCGACGCGCATCGCGTGCGCGGAATCGCGTTGACTCCCACCCAGGGACTTGCCCGCGGCATGGCGGTTCAGGACACGGGCGGGCCGCTGAAGGCCCCGGTCGGCAAAGGAATTCTCTCGCGAATGTTTGATGTGTTCGGCAATGCGATTGATCGCGAAGGGGCGGTTTCGGATGTCCGGTGGCGCACCGTCCATCGCGCTCCGCCCGCGCTGGCAAGACGTTCCACAAAATCCGAGATTTTCGAGACAGGGATCAAGGCCATTGATGTGCTGCTTCCGCTTGAGCGCGGTGGCAAAGCCGGGCTGTTCGGCGGGGCGGGGGTCGGCAAGACGGTACTGCTCACCGAAATGATTCACAACATGATCGGGCATCACGAAGGCGTAAGCATTTTTTGCGGAATCGGCGAACGCTGCCGTGAAGGCGAGGAACTGTACCGTGAGATGAAGGAGGCCGGTGTGCTGCCGAATATGGTAATGATTTTCGGCCAGATGAACGAGCCTCCGGGCAGCCGCTTCCGCGTGGGACATGCAGCCCTGACAATGGCCGAGTATTTCCGGGACGAGGAGCATCAGGATGTGCTGCTGCTCATTGATAATATTTTCCGCTTCATCCAGGCAGGCATGGAAGTGTCCGGTCTGATGGGGCAAATGCCGTCGCGCCTGGGCTATCAGCCAACCATGGGCACGGAGCTGTCGCGGCTGGAGGAGCGCATCGCCAACACCGATGCCGGGGCTATCACGTCCATTCAGGCAGTGTATGTGCCTGCGGATGATCTGACCGATCCTGCGGCGGTGCATACGTTTTCGCATCTTTCAGCGTCCATCGTGCTTTCGCGTAAGCGCGCGAGTGAAGGACTGTACCCGGCTATTGATCTGCTGCAATCCAGTTCCAAAATGGCTACGCCCGGCATCGTAGGGCAGCGGCATTATCTTTTGGCGCAGGAAATCAGGACTACGCTTGCTCAGTACGAAGGACTTAAGGATATCATTGCCATGCTCGGACTGGAGCAACTGTCGCCGGAGGATCGTAATATTGTCGCCCGCGCCCGAAGGCTGGAGCGATTTCTTACCCAGCCCTTTTTCGCCACAGAGCAGTTCAGCGGTATCAGGGGAAAACTCGTCAGTCTCAAAGATTCCCTTGATGGCTGTGAACGAATCCTGCGTGATGAATACAAAGACTACCCGGAGAGCGCGCTGTATATGATCGGGGGAATTGACGAAGCAAAGAAAAAAGCAGAAGCAAAGAAGAAAACAGAAACAAAGGGCGAACACAAAAACTGATTTCGGAGTGTGGAAACATGAATCTTAAAATTCTCCTGCCGTTTGGCATTTTCGCCGAGAAAACCGGCGTTTCACAAATCATTGCCGAGACCCGTGAGGGATCGTTCGGACTCCTGCCCCACCGACTGGACTGCGTTGCCGCGCTCGCGCCCGGAATTCTGATATATGAAGACAATGCCGGGGGAGAGACTTATGTGGCTGTTGACGAAGGTGTGCTGGTCAAAACCGGCCCGGATGTACTCGTATCCGTGCGTAACGCAATCACAGGAACAGATCTCGGCCAACTGCGCGAGGCTGTGGAGCGGGAGTTTCTGAATCTGAACGAAC
>JAABRU010000114.1 GCA_011390755.1 Desulfobacteraceae bacterium
TACTGGGTTCCGGGGACTGGGTGCTGGGGTACTGGGTTCCGGGTACTGGGGTACTGGGGTACTGGGGTACTGGGTTCCGGGGACTGGGGTACTGGGTTCCGGGGACTGGGTACTGGGGTACTGGGGTACTGGGGTACTGGGGTACTGGGGTACTGGGGTACTGGGGGACTGGGGGACTGGGGGACTGGGGGACTGGGGGACTGGGGGACTGGGGGGTACTGGGGTCTGGGTACTGGGGTCTGAGGACTGGGGCTGGATATTGAAGGCTGACACCAGATACCAGCCCCCAGCCCCCAGATACCAGCACCCAGATACCAGCACCCAGCCCCCAGCACCCGGCACCCAGTACCCCAGTACCCCAGCACCCGGCACCCAGCCCCCAGCACCCAGCACCCAGCCCCGCACCCGGTTTCCAATAAAAATCACAGGCAGAAAGTTTCTCGGAGAAATAAATGAATACAAGTCAATATCACAGAATATCAGGAAAAAAAGACGGTGTGCGCATTGAATCCCGTGTGCTGGAAGAGCAGATTCAGGATGCGGTGGCACAGGGACACCGCTACCTGGAGATTGAGGCCTTTGGCCAGCACGGTATCGGCGGACGACTCTGGAAAGCCGGAAATGAAACCGTCCATGTAAAAATAACAGGACCGGCCGGACAGCGGGTCGGCTCCATGGGATTTCCCAATACTTTTATCGAACTGCTGCGGCCCGCTTCGGACGATGTGGGCTGGCTCAATGCCGGTGCCCAGATTGTGGTTCACGGCAATACAGGCAACGGCTGCTGCAATGCCATGGCCCAGGGGAAAGTGTATGTGGCCGGAAATATCGGGGCGCGGGGCATGACCATGACCAAGCAGAACCCCCGTTTCGATCCGCCGGAACTCTGGGTGCTGGGCAGTGCGGGCGATTATTTCGGCGAATTCATGGCCGGGGGCATTGCGGTGATCTGCGGATACAATGCCCAGTCTCCGGACAATGTGCTGGGATACCGCCCTTTGGTCGGCATGGTGGGGGGAAAGGTCTTCTTCCGCGGCACCCACAAAGGTTACAGTCAGCCCGATGCCAAACAGATTCCCTTTTCCGAGGGGGACTGGAAATGGCTGCGCCAGAATCTGAAAATTTTTCTGGAACATATTCATAAAAACGAACTGCTGGAAGAACTTTCCGACCGGGAACAGTGGCAGTGTCTGGCAGCCCGCAGCCCCCAGGAACGTTTCAGTAAAAAGACCCGTTCCATGCATTCCTTCCGCGCGGATGTATGGGATCGGGAGCTGGGAAAAGGCGGTCTCATCGGAGATCTGACCGACCTGGACCGCAGCCCCATCCCCCTGGTTCCCACCGGGGAGATGCGGCGATTTGTGCCGGTATGGGAAAACCGCAAATACGCGGCCCCCTGCGAAGCCATCTGCCCTTCCGGTATTCCCGTACAGGAACGCTGGCGGCTCATCCGGGAAGGCCGGGTGGATGAGGCCGTGGATCTGGCCCTGACCTATACGCCTTTTCCGGCCACGGTCTGCGGTTATCTCTGCCCCAATCTCTGTATGCAGGGCTGCACCCGGACCATCCAGCTCATGCCCGCGGTGAATGTGAAGCAGCTGGGACAGGCCAGTCTGGAAGCCAAAACACCGGAACTGCCCCCCTTAAGCGGGCGGAAAATCGCGGTCATCGGCGGCGGCCCGGCCGGTATTTCCACAGCCTGGCAGCTGCGCCAGAAAGGCCATGAGGCCGTGGTCTATGACACCCAGGAAAATCTGGGCGGGAAAATATCTTCCGTCATCCCGGAAAGCCGCATTCCCAAAGAGGTCATCGGCAAAGAACTGGAACGCATCCGCGAAGTGCTGCCCCATGTGCATCTGCACCAGGAACTGAAAAAAACGGAAGTGGAACAGTTGCGGGAAGATTATGATTTTGTGGTCATTGCCACAGGCGCGCAGAAACCCAGGGTGCTGCCGGTTCCCGGAAAGGAAAGACTGGTCACTGCCCTGGATTTTCTGACCAAAGCCAAGGAAGATAAATTCCGGCCGGGTAAGAAAATCGTCATCATCGGGGCCGGAAATGTGGGATGCGATGTGGCCACCGAAGCCCACCGGCTGGGAGCCGAAGACATCACCCTGATAGATATTCAGGCCCCGCTGGCATTCGGCAAGGAAAAAGAGGATGCCGAGGCCGTGGGCGCGAAATTCCGCTGGCCCTGCTTTACCAAAGAGATCAGCGACGAAGGCGTGGTGCTCAATGACGGGGAACTGATCCCCGCGGATACGGTCTTCATCTCCATCGGTGATGCACCCGATGTGGAATTTCTGCCGGATACGGTGCGGACTGATCGGGGATATGTGGTTGTAAATGAGGATTTTCAGACCACGGACCCCAAAATTTTTGCCATCGGCGATATTGTCCGGCCCGGACTCATCACCAATGCCATCGGCTCCGGGCACCAGGCCGCGCTGACCATCATGGAAATTCTGGACGGCAAACGGCCCATGACGGATTCCGGGCTGATGACGGACCCGGGCAGTCCCCCGCTCCCCGGTATGCCCTCCCTGGGCCGCCGCACCATGATTGATAAAAACCGCATCACCCTGGAATACTTCGATCCGAGAGTGACGGAATTTGAAAGCACGGATTCCTGCGGCCTCCAGTGCGCCTCCTGCGGCACCTGCCGGGACTGCGGCCTCTGCGTCACCGTCTGCCCCCAGGCCGCCATCACCCGCAAAGAAGGCGGGGCTGCCGGGTTTGAATATGTGGTAAACGACATGCGCTGCATCGGCTGCGGCTTCTGCGCCAAAGCCTGCCCCTGCGGGATCTGGAATATGCAGGAGAATACGCCCATCGGATAATCATCAAATCCGCTTAATATCCCAACTCGTTACGGGGCTCTGCCCCGTAACGCCTTTGGTGAGGCTCCGCCTCATGCTGTACGGGGCAGAGCCCCGAAAAGCTGCGTTACGAGGCAGAGCCTCGTAACGAGAATATAAACCCCGTACCGGAATGCGGTACGGGGTTTTTTGTTTTCCTTATTCTGATTCGGACAAATATTAATCCCGTAAATCCGGGTTCAGACAGGCATTGCATAGGGGGGATAAAATGTGCTAATAAGCGAATGATATGAAATGATTTCTGAAAAATCAATAGGAGATGCCCCCATGCTCGGAATATTCGGAAAATCCGCTCCTGCCGCCCCCTGGCTGGGAAGCGATGAACGGCTTTTCACCCTGAAACTCACAAAGGTGGAAAATCCCCTGGACCCTTCCCCCCTCTGGGATTCCCGTTACGGCGGGGGAAAGCAGATCACTGAAACCGTAAGAAACAGCACGGTTCTGCGCCTGCGGGATGCCCTGGATATGCACCGGGCCACGGTTCTCGGCAGGGATTCCCGCGGATGGCAGACAGAGGAAAAGAAAGTCTTTACGGATGTGCTGATCCGGATTCCCCGGGCTGTCTGGAACCGGGACATTCAGCAGCCCTGGCAAAAGAGCGAAATGCTCTGTGATAACCTTTCCCGCCTGCATTATGAAGACTTCGGGGATCACCTGCTCAACAACCGGAAACCTTCCTATGCGGTCATGCCCATAGATACAGATATGGATATGGAAGAAGATCAGGTCATGATTCAGTTCGGATGGGGGGTATTCATCCCCGGTGAAGAAGACCGGCCGGTGGGAAAAATCAGCGTGAAACTCCGGGAAAAAAGCCAATGGCAGTTTCTCCCGGATTGGATATTCCGGAAAAACGGAAAAGGCATTACCCGGTCTTCGGCCCTGTATGAACACCAGCAGTTTCTCCTGATCGGGGCAGACCCGGAATCTGCGGCCCTGCAGGTTCCGGAAAGCGAAGGGGGACGGAAGATATGGTTTTCCCACGGTCAGGGAAATATCTGGTTCAATCTGGGAGATAAGAAAGGAAAATACGGGTTCGGCTGCGATGGTTATGTGGGGCAGGGACGGCCGCGGCCGGATTCGGGGGATGGCCGGGTAATTGTTTTTCCCGATGATTCTCCTTTATCTTCGGAAAACGCCCAGGCCCCGGAACTGCTTTACCTGAAAATTGAGGCCGTGACCGGAGAAGAAGCGGAAAATGCCCCGGATATTCCCATTCCGGATGCGGATTTTCTCCGCACTTTCCAAAAGGGACGGACCATCATCCCCGGCATGATCCGCCACCAACTGGTATTGCAGGGAATCGCCCTGCCCCGTCCGGATTATGTGCCCGGACTGGAAAGCTGGACCCTGCGCATGGATGAAAAAGGCTATCCGGCCCATCCGCAGGAATCCGCAAAAAATTCGGATTTGCTGCTTTTATTCTCGGATTTCCGTGAAAACCGGATATACTTTCGCAGACCGGGGGAAAAGGATTTCATCCCCGCAAAAGAACTGCCCTTTCCCCTGCCGGATATCCGGGGGCTGGGTTATCAGATCATTCCTTCCCCCCTGCCGGAACAGTATCTCGGAATTCTCCTGCTCCCCGAACCCCGTTTCATTCCAATGGATGAGGAAGGCTTTCTCATCGGCAGAAGCGTGGTCGAACCCAACCTGCGTCTGGATTACCTGCTTCATCCCCAAAGCCTGAAATGGCAGCCGGGCCGGGAACAGCCGGATGCCACCCTGGGGCATATCGGCATTTCCGGCGAACATGCAAGAGTGGCACTAAGGGAAGATCAACTGCTGGTGCAGATGGACAAAGGCAGCACCGATTTTTATATTCTGGACAGGGAGCGGAATGTAAAGCACACTTTCCGGCCCTTTCAGAAAACAGAAATCTTCGCAGAACCCGATGACTGCCTGCTGCTGGGGCCGTATCTGCTAAGGTTTGTGTGATGTGATTTTTTTGGATCGGGATGTGCAGGATGATGTTGTCTGAACAGGATTATACACGATTATACAAGGAGTTACATGATTAAAAATCCTGCATAATCGTGTTGAGAACTGTCCGAACCCGGATTCTCAGGATGAAAGGATTGACCCGGATAAGGCGGATGAACTGTGATATTTCCGGCTGTGTTATTAAAAGTATCATAATAATCAGCGGTTCTGACGGTAAATTGTCAGAACCGCTGATTATCATGATTGCGCAGATAAACCGTGATTTTATCATCTGCGCAATCATAAACATCAGGATTATCTGCGGTTCTGACAGAATTCTGTGAATCCCGGTTCAGACAACTGAAACGCATCCCGGTATATTTGCAGGTGTTCGTACTGTGCCATAATTTTTGGCAAACCGCAGGTTCTGAATTTCTTTGCAAATAGCAGGAAAAATTGATTTCAGTTTTCATTGGCAATACCAATGCCCAAAAGATGATAATAATCTGTCCGTCCCAGTTCGCCTGAAATAATTTTTTTGAGTTGAACCGGTGTAATTCTCATTTGCCGGGCTATCAGTGAAAGAAGCTCATCACCGATTTCCCGCACCCCGTGGGATATCAATGTTCTTGCAACCTGCTTTTCACCGGTTCTGAGAATATATATCTGATGCCGTCCCATACGGCGTTCAAACCCCAGAACATTGACCAGAATATGATCCAGCTTCCGGACAGAAACAGGCATCAGATCACCTTTTCCGCACCGTCAAAAACCCGGCGCAGCAGTTCCAACTGATGTTTGAGTTCCGCATCCAGTTCATCAGCATCTTTTTCAAGACTTTCATAATATTCAATTACAACAGAACGGTAATCATCCATAGCTTCCTTGGGTGTTTTTCCCACACCGTACAGAGGAATGCATTCATCCGCAGCCAAAAAGAAATTGTCATCTGTTTTGCCGATGGAAGGGGATAAAATACCGGCAATGGACGCATCCAGAGAGTTAAAATAAGACTGAAGATTTTTTTCAATGTGTTTTTTCTGTTTTACAGGCAAAACAGCATACATGTCCGTCAAAGAATATGTTGCAGCGGCTTCCATCTGATACCTCCGGCATAATAAAATTGAATCACAAAAACTACAGACAAACAGATACAAAATATTGAACACGATTATTCAGGATTATTCATGATTTACATGATTAAAAAATCCTGCATAATCGTGTTCCGAACTGTCCGAACCCGGATAAGGCAGACAGAAGAATCCGGGTAAATCCGGAAATCCCGTGAATCCCGGTTCAGACAACTGAAAGGCATCCCGGTATATTTGGAGGTGTTCGTATTGTGCCATAAATCAGCATGTTGTCGGGTTACGCTTCGCTAATCCGATCTACATTCCAACTCGTTACGGGGCGGAGCCTCAGTGCCATTAAGTCAGGAAAAAGGCATTTTAGGGAAGCCCTGGAAGGGCGGGTTGATACAGCCCAGGGCAAAGCCCTGGGAAAATTGAACAAAATACGATTCAAGCCCTGAAAGGGCGCATTAAAAATGATTCCGGTATATAATCCGCCCTTTCAGGGCTTATCATATTTTTTATCCTGTATTCCCAGGCCGTTGGCCTGGGCTGTATCAATTTGCCCTTTCAGGGCATTCCTTAACTTAATGGCGTTGAGGCAGAGCCTCGTAACGAGTAAATAAAAATTTGTCGCGCGTAAAAGCAGGGGGGATACATCCCCCCTGCCCCCCCCTTTTAATAATCAAATATTCAAAGGACCAAATCACCATTTGCCGGAACGCACCGGCAAAGCACGGAGGAGGCCGGAACCATCCATATGACGCCGGAGCCGGTTGCCACTGTAGAAACGGACGTCGGCCGCCGAAGAACCATCCTTTTCTGAAGCCCATACCCAGGCACATGTCAGGTGAATCAGTTTGGTTATGATATAATTGCTCCAATCTTTATCACAATCATATCCTTTAACAACTCCGTTTCTTTCCCCCACAAGCGAATACAGTTCATCCTGCGTGGGCATCCGCCACCCGCCGCCTTTGTAAGTTTTGGTACAGTATTCATATGCCTCTTTCCAATTCACATTGCTTCCGTTGTCTTCGGCGGCCCATGTAAGATTCATTTTCCTGTCATACACGGTTCCGTCCCGGTTGGCAACAAATCTTTGGTCTTTATGCTGAAGTTCTTCCCACCGTGCAAGAACCTTCTGCCGTTTTCCCGCAATATCGCTCCCCAGAGTAACAACCCCGGACAGATTTTTTGCAATCCCTTCCGCACGGGCATAAGCATCTGCGGCGGATTTCAGGTTTTCAGGCGTTTCCGTCCGGGCCAGGCGGTCGCCTTCATCCGCATATTTCCAAAACTCTTCCAGGCTGCGGATATGCCCGGCTTTGCTCTTATCCAGGTACGTCAGCAGATTCCGCTTACGCAGGCCGGAGATGTCTTTTTCGGCTGTTTTCCGGTCGCCCCCGTTTTTTACAGATTGGATAACAGCGGCATAAATATCTTCGGCATCTGACTGTTTCTGCTGCCGCTCCTGTTCCTCTTTTTCCTTTTGGATTTTGGCAATCAGTTCATCCCGCTTTTGGGTCAGTTCGTTCTTTTTTCCCTGAATCCGGACGGCCAGTTGGATTTTATCCGGCAGTTTCAGGGCAATCTGCCTTGCTTTTTCATATTCATCCAGCACTGCATCATATTCTTCCGGAGTTTGGAAACGGTTTTTGGCCCGCAGGTTTTCAGCATCAGCCACATGCCCGAAAAAGGTTTCCAACTCTGTCATGTGACCGTATTTTTCCTTATCCAGCCAGTTTTTCAGCAGTTCCCGCTTATCGGAAATCAGTTTCGGAACATCGGGCCATTTTCCTGCATTTACAGTGTTTACAATTTCCGTATATTTGTCTTCGGCATCCCTGCGTTTCTGTTCTTCTTCAATCCGCTTTAGTTCGGCTATGCGTTTCTTTTCATCCTCAATGCGCTGTAGTTCAGCTAATCGCTCCCTTTCTTTCTTTTCCGCAACCAGCAGATTATCCCGGACGGTTTCGGCTTTTTTCAGTTCTGCCGATACCGCATCACGCAGACCGGTGATGGAAAGTTTTCCACAGATTTCCAGGGCTTTTTCATAATCTCCGATAATGCTTTCCTGCTCTTCGGAAGTCTGGGATTTCCCGGCGCTTTCAGCTTTGTCATAAAAAACGAAAAATTCTTCCAAAAGCGGAATTTTTTCCGCAACCTCCGGCAGAATCTCCAAATCGCTTTTCTTTTCGGACAGTTTTTCTTCTGCCATCTCTGTATTGCCGGATTGCAGATAGCCCTGAATTGCTTCCCATATTTTTTCGGCTGCCCGGCGTTTTTGTAGCATCGGATCAACCGGGGGCTGTTGTGGTTCGGACGGCTCGAATAAAGGCGGTAGGGTGGGCACATGTTTTTCCGTGCCCACCGCATGGGACGGCTCCGGGGGATCGGTGGGCAACGCTCCGCTTTTGCCCACCCTACGAATATAAGACCATCCGCCCACACACAGAAGCAGCAGGCAGACAATCACCAAAATCCGTTTTAATTCCGGCTTCCGCAAAAATAACGAAAAAAATCCTGTAAATCCTTTCCATCCTGGGAATCCTGATTCAGACAAAGGATCTGCCGTTTCCCGCTGCTCGGTGGGCAACGCTTCGCTTTTGCCCACCCTACGTTCCATATCATGCTTCAGGGGCCAGTACCGCCGGTTGATGTCAATATGCTTCGGATGTTCTTCCAGCACTTTTTCCAGGATTTCCAGATATTCCTCTGAATCCCCGAATTTTTTCTCCAAATCATCCAGCCATTGACTTTTATCCGGTTCTTTCTTCAGTGCCTCCGCATATCTCCCCATCGCCCACAACTGCTCCGCAGCAGCCGCAATTTCCACGGTCTGCACACAGGGAATTTTCTCATGATGCACAACCGCAAAGACTTCGATTTCATATTTTCCCTCTTTGTCAAAGGGGGGCAGAACAGATTCCCATACATCTTTATGTTCAGGCACCGGCCGGAAATCCGCAGATACCGGTCTCCCGCTGATCTCCAAATTCAGCCATTTTCCGTGCCGGGGCAGTCCTTTTCCCCTGACCTGCACATAGACCCGCTGGGCTTTGCCGAAGGATATTCCCGGCGGGATTTTCAGATGCAGTTCCTTTATTTCCGGGGAAAGAAAATCAGACAGTTCCCCGCTTTTCTCCAGCACTCTGGCGGATGAGGGCCTGTTTTCGGCCAGCGGGGCCAGCATGGATTCGATGAGAGCAGAGAATTCCCGGATCAGGCTTTCCGTATCCGGCAGGGAAACAAACCGCATGGGAATAACGGTTCTGCCTCCCGGTATGAACAGACGGCGCAGGTGCTGTTCCAGAGTCTGTTTTTCTTCCGCTGTCAGTCCGCCCACGCTTCCGAATTCACGGTTCAGGAAGGGATAAACAAAAAATGCTTTCTGGGCTTTGGTTTCCACACCCGTAATCAGGGCATGGAACATCAGCCCCAGGGAATAGATATCCACCCGCGGGGTCAGAGCATAGCGGGGTTTTCCGCTGACAATCTCTTTGGGGAGAAGGGTTTCGGGCGCAGCCCATTCGGGTGTGGTCACTCTGGAAACAGTCAGTTGCCGGTGAAGGGGTTTTACGGTTCCGAAATCGGCCAGATAGAGTTTCCCTTCCCGCACCAGCACATTTTTGAATTTGAGATCCCGGATGACAAAAGAGCCTTCTTCCGGGTCAGGACTGTAGATTTCGATCAGACTGCTCTCTGTCTCTTCCGAAAGATCGGTTCCGATTTCCTGACTGTGGATTTTCTTCAGCCCGGCTGCCAGTTGCCGCAGCCATTCCAGCAGGGTGGACGCGTCAAAAGGGAAACCGCCGTCTTTCATATCCTGACGCTGCACATAGACCCGGTTCAGACTGTTTTCACAGCGCATCATCACCATGACCGGACTTTCTTCATGCTCTCCGCTGTCGGTCATGGGAACAATATGATTTTTCCGGGCTTCTTCCGGGGCCAGACACCGGAGAAAAGCAATTTCTTTCCCCAGGCTTTTGGCGATCTGCCGCACCGTATCTGTAGGATATTTTATCTTCTCATCCGGATGATGGGTCTGCACGGTCTTAAGGGCAAATATCTCCCCGTCCGCCACCCGGCGGGCCTCCCACACCACACCGTAGGCCCCTTCGCCGATGCGACCGGTAATTTCGTATTCCCCTTTTTCCAGGGAGATGATTTTTCCTTTTTCACTCATGCCTGTTTTCATACTACAGGAAAGGGGATAGGTCAATTTGATATTGACTGCTATTGTTGTCTGAACCGGAGATTCAAAAGAATGTCCGCAGATTTCGCAGATTCCGCAGATTTTTTTCCCAGGCCAAATCTGCGGAATCTGCGAAATCTGCGGTTCAGATAGGCATTTTTCATATTGATTGTCTGCCGGATATGGAATATGATAGGGTTATTACAATCTGAAACCGGAGTCTGTATATTGAAAAAATCCGACATCTCCATTCTCCTTATCCTCTGCGCCCTGCTGTCTGTCATGGGCCTACGGCTGTCTTATTTGCAGAAACAGGTGATTCCCCGGCAGATAAGTGACAGTGTTTCCGGGTCTGAGGGGAAATCCGAATCTGAAGATAGACCGGAAATCCCGGAGGACGAAAGTCTGTTCCTTTCGCTTTGGGAAGCCGGGCTGATTTCCCCGCTGGATGATGACCGTCTGGAGATGAACCCCCCGGATCATTTTCTGATCCAAAAAGCGAAGAATCCGGACACAGCAGATAGGGAGGAAATGAAAGAGCAGGAAAAACTGCTGAAGGCTCTGTATCATTCTCCGCCCGGAAATGTCATCCGGAATCAGGTGCGTTTATGGAATGAAACCCGTTTTATTGCGGCCATCCGGGATAATCGCCCCGGTGCTGCGGAGCATAGGGGCAGTCAGTGGCAGGTCTATGAAAGTGAGAATCCGGAATGGCAGTTTCCCCGCACCGGAAATCTGGTTCCGGAAAACTTCGGATATGTGAATCAGGGCGTGCTGACACCCGGATATACGGACTGGATTACGGCCTTCATTATTCCACCCTTTCAATTTACCGGAAAAGCATTTGAAGAACTTAAAAGAGAGAAATTACCTGAAAATATTATTGATAATCTGAAAAAGTTGAAAAATGTCAAATATGCTGAAAGAAAATTATTTGAAGCGGATGTTCTCAGTCGGATAGGAAAAGATGCCTCCGCTAAGTATATCAGTTTAATCTTGAAATATGCCTCAAACAGCGTCGAATTCCGCAGCACGGTGGAAGCGGAAAGAGATATGAATCTTACAGTTCAGGTGATCGGGAAGCCGGTTCCGCCCCTGCCGCACGGAGCCAAAAAGCCGGAACCCTGCTGTTCCTCCAAAACAGAAAAATGCACCGCAGATCAGGCCGATGCATTTCAGATTTCCATTCCCCTGAAAGCCGGTAAAAATTCTCTCACCGTCAGAGTATCCCCCATAAAAAACAATGAAACCGAGGTGGCCGGTCTGCTGATCCGGAAGGTAAAAAAGGAAAAAGATCAGAAACCTGTTTTCACATGGTTCCGTACTGAACCGCCCGAAGCCGCCCTGATTGCCAAAAATGTCAGCATTTCCACTGCGGACAATGTTCTTCTCACAGATGAAAAAGGAAACCCCACAAAGGAATGCCTGGAACTCGGACTGCTGCCCCTGGTGGGGCTGGGGGAAAAGACCCGCCTGGGTCTGTGGAATATCCTGTCCCATTCCTACGGAACAGAAGATAATATCACCCTGAGCATTGACAGCCGCATTCAGAAAGCCGCACAGGGAGCATTGGAGGATAAAATCGGTGAATTCTGGCCGAATCCCGAAAATGACAATTACGCTGCGGAAAGAAAAGCCGCGGTGATTGTGCTGAATGCCGAAACCGGGGCCATTCTGGCCGCAGCCGGGTATCCCAAACCGCCGGTCGGGGTTCATCCCTGGGATCTGGCCTCCTTTGCCAAAGTCTATCCCATAAGAAATCCCATGCAGGTGCGGGGTTGGCAGGGCGTGGACGGAGATTATACCCCCGGTTCCACCTTCAAACCGGTGGTGGCTTTGGCGGCCATGACTGCGGCGGAAAAAGACGGACGGATTTCCGCTTTTCTCAAAGGATATCCGGCAAATGGATTTGAAAAAAATACGGGACTGACATTGGACTGCGCTGCTTACAACCCTCATGAGGAAATATGCGTAGCTTCCGGAACCGGGAAATCCATCCGCAATTATAATTCCAATTCTCTCCGGAGTGCTTTCGGACATAAAAATACAGCAAACAGATGGGAAAATGTCGTAGGACTCCGGCAGGCTGTAAGGGATTCCATCAATGTCTGGTTCATCCGCCTGGCCCTGCTGACGGACGGGGAAAAGGCCGCTGCATACGATAAAGCCGGACAGGACAAACCGGCCATTCCGGATTTTCAACTTGTGAAGACAGCCCGTGAATTAGGATTCGGGGAACAGCCGGTGGATATTGCTGCTGCGCCCGAAGGCGTATCCTTTGCCCTGCGGAAAAAAGCCAGGGAAAATCAGGAAGGTGATCTGCTTTTCGGCAATACCGGCAAGGCCGATCTGATGAATCCCGATGGTTTGCTCACATGGATACTGGCCCAGAATTCCATCGGCCAGGGCGTAACAGCCACACCTTTGCAGATGGCCCGTGTGGCGGCTGCGATTCGGAAAGGGGAAGCGCTGACCCCTTATCTGATTCAGTGGGAAAAAGAGATGAAAGCCGAATCCCGGAAACTGGAAACCGGCGATTTTTCCCTTTTGCAGGAAGGCATGAAAGCCGTTCCCCAAAGCGGCGGAACCGCAGGGGGAGCTTTTGAAGACTATCCGGAAATTCAGAAAAATATCTGTAAATCTGACAATAAAGAATGTAAACAGCCTCTTGATTGTGTCTGTATTTCCGGTAAAACCGGCACGGCCAATATCGGGAAACAGAGGGAATTTTTCACAGCCTGGTTTATGGGCTGGAATGAAAAACTGAAAGAAAAGCCGGATATACCGCCCCTGGCTTTTGCCTGCATGGTCAGCCACACTCATGGAAAAAAATATACCGGTGGCAGTGTGGCTGCCCCGGTGATTGCGGAGATGCTCAGACGGATTAACAAGAAACCGGATAATTCAAATTAGTTAACGCCATCCGGGCGGACTTTTAACCCCGGAGGGGTGTCAGAGAATAGCCCGGCATTTTAATGCCGGGAAATGACAGATCTATCTGTCCGAGTCCCGCAGGGACGAAAGAAAAGGAAACATATTCAGATGCTTCTGCCGTCCCTACGGGACTGAATAAAAAATATGGCATCTTTCCCCGGCAGTAAACTGCCGGGCTATTTTCTGATGTCCCTACGGGACTGTTTTCGGCACTCGTTCCCAAGCCCCTGCTTCAATGGCATTAAGTTAAGAGCGTAGGAGTGCCAAACTTACAGTTTGGCACTCCTACGGGTCCTGCCAAACTGTAAGTTTGGCACTCCGGCTCAGCCGTTTCCCGCTTAACTTAATGGCATTGAAGCCCCTGCCTGGGAACGCAGGGAAGGCAAGCTCACGCTTGCCGGGTGCAGGAAGCCGGAGCTTCCAAGCCCCGGGTTCCCAAGCAGGAGCTTGGGAACCAGATTAAAGGCGCAATAGCTTTGATTAATCCGCCCTTTCAGGGCTTTATATCTTTTTATATTCAATTCCCAGGGCTTCACCCTGGGCTTTATCAATTTGCCCTTTCAGGGCTTTTGTTGAATGAAAATTTCTGCCCATGAATACAGTTACAGACAATTCCCGATCCTGGATTCTCCCCGTCCTCCTGCTGCTTTTCTTTCTTATGGCCGGAATTGCCCTGTTCCGCAGTGCCCCGCAGGTGAAACTCCCTGAAAAGATTGAAATCAAAGCCGGAACCGAGCCGGAAGAATTTATCCTGGGCCGTCAGGAACTGGGGCAGAGCAGGGGGCCGAGATCCGCGGAAGATAAGCATCTCAAAATCAGCTTTATTCCCGGAAAACCGAAAAACAAATGGGAAATATACAACATTGCCAAGCACCGCCGGGTGGATGTGCGGACGGATAAACATCCGACCCTGTTTCTGAAACGCTGGGAATTGCAGAAGGGGGATCGTATCTTTCCTGGGGATGCGGAAATTGAAGTTCTCCAAACTGATAGCATACTGGAACTGAAGGAAGGCGACCGCATTCTGAAATGGGAAGCCGGAAAACTGCATTTTTATCCCCAGGATGAAATTTACTCGGAAGAAAACTGGTCCCGATGGAAACTTCTGAAGCTCCGCGTGCGGGCTTTTCTCATGGAAAATTCTGACCGGTGGAAAAATCAGGAAATCCGCATTTTCTCCTTAGGCGGCGGTCTGAACCGTCCGGACAGTTGGAAACTGACCGATGCGCCCATGCCGGAAAGCCTGCGGGTGTATCAGTACCGGGGGAAATTCCGTATCGGTCCCGGAAACACGGATACGCCTGTGCATATGGAAAGAGAAGGTCAGCCGCCCCGCCGCTTCAGCCAGATGCCCCTGACGCTGTATGAAAAAAAAGACTCTGAAGACTCTGACCGCCGGATCATTATCGGAAGAACCTATTATGACCTGGAGATTCAGGAACACAGTCTGCAACTCATCCCAATCCGGAATAAGGATGTACAGCCCTGGGAAGAAAACAGTAATCCGGATGTCCGCTTCGGAAAAATCCGTCTTCAGTATAACAAAGAACCCGTGCATATCGGTGCAGGGAAATCCTTTTTTCCTCCTGTTCCCCTGAAATACCTGATTTTTATTCTCTCTGCCGGGCTGGGAGTCATCATTTTGGCATATCCCCGTGAAAAAGCCATGCAGAGATTCCGCAGGGATTCCCATAATTTTATGATGCTCCGCCTGGCAGTTCTGCTCTCTGTTCTGCTGATGATTCCCTTTACTTATCTTCTGTGGCTCATACGCGGGGAATGCGGTCTGCGTTTTCTGATGCTCATGACATGGATTGCCTGGGCATGGGCCAGCTTTGTCCTCCTTCATGCCGGTCATCTCCGGGGAAACAGCGGACGGCTCTGGAATGCGGCCCTGTTTCTGGCCGGGGCCGGAAGCCTGGTGCTGCTGCAACTGGCTTTGGGAGCCGACAATACCCGCTGGGCCGAATATGCCCGCAAACATGCCATCACCCTTTCCGCTTTTGCCTGGGCAATGCCCCTGTCCGCCCTGATTTCCATACAGAAAAGCATGGATTTGTGGACGGCTTTTTCCGCAAGCCGGACATGGAAATGTGCATCAGTCCGCTTTCTGCTCTGTCTTGCGGGCATTATCCTCCTGCTCCTGCAACTGGGTTTCGGCGGGGAACAGGGAATTTTCGAAATGCAGCCTGCGGAAATGGGCAAAATACTTCTGGTTTTTACCGCTGCATTTACGGGAATGCACCTTTCGGAACTGCGGCGTATGAACTCGCAGGAATTCAAAGCAAATCCGGCCCCCCTGATTTTCGCTTTCCTGCTCAGCCTGCTGCTCATCGGTCTGGCCCTGATTACGGTGCTGGTGGGTGTGCAGGATATTTCCCCGATACTGATTATGGGGATTTTCATGCTTTCCTGGCTATGGGATATTGCGCCGCATCCCTGGAAAGACAATCCCAATAAAAATTACGAAAAATCTGATTCCGGGAAAACCCTGACATTTCGGGCAGTACGGAGATTTGTCGTTTTCCTGATTCTGGGAATCGTACTCACTGCATGGGGAATTTACAAAAATCCCCACCGGCTCACAGAAGATTTTCCCCACAAAGAACGTTTTAAGGTCTGGGCGCAGCCGCAGATTCACCCCCATACCGGCGAACAGGTCATCCGGGCCATGAAATATGCCGGACAGGGTGGCTGGACCGGTTCTCCCCCTGCTTTCTGCGGGGAAAACGGGCCAATCATGAACCTGCCCATGGTGCAGAATGACTTTATCGGGGCCTTTGTCCTGTACAAATTCGGCGGACTGGCCGGAATTCTCCTGCTGCTGGTGCAGGCGGTCTATGTGCTTACCCTCTTTGAATGTGCGGGACAGATCCGCATATGGCGGGAAAACCTGCGGGATCACGAGCGGCGCAAAGCCGGGATGGTGCTGGAACTCACCCTCCGGGGACTGAGCTGGATGCACATCACCCACTGGATCATCGCATGGAGCAATGCACTGGGACTGCTGCCGGTCATGGGCCAGCCCATGACCTGGATATCCGCAGCCAACAGTCATATGATTTTCTTCGGACTGCCCACACTGGTTTTGGGAATGACAGCCGGGGAGAACATTACATCAGGATATTCCAGATAAAAAAATATATTCAGGATGTGGTGGAAAAATCATGAACGTCTTTGCCATCGGTTCCGGGCAACAGACCGTCATCACCCGCAAAGAAGGCGGATCTGCCGGGTTTGAATACGTGGTAAATGAAATGCGCTGCATCGGCTGCGGCTTCTGCGCCAAAGCCTTGCCCCTGCGGGATCTGGAATATGCAGGAGAATACGCCCATCGGGTAATCATCAAATCCGCTTAATATCCCAACTCGTTACGGGGCTCCGCCTCATCCTGTACGGGGCAGAGCCCCGAAGAGCTGCGTTACGAGGCAGAGAAAACATGATCAGGACTGAAACATGAAGGAGGAGAAAATGAAACAAAAAGGAATCGGCAGGGTAAGTTGGATTTACGCATTGACTGTGATTATCTCTTGTTGTGTGTTTATCACAGATGCGGATGCATTTGTCAAAGAATCCGTCGAGAACATGGAATTTGACATTACAGCCCTTACCCCCCAGCAGAAGGAAGATGCACGCAGGGCGCTTGCAGCATTTCGTGCCAGACGGGAATCCCGGACGTGGACACCCATTGAGGTGCCTGTTGCCATGAACATCATCTGCAATGACGACGGATCCGGGGATGTGACAGATGCCACTATCCAGGAGCAGATGACTGTTCTCAACCAGGGGTTTGCCGGTTCGGGCATATCCTTTTACCTTTTTTCTGTAAACCGGATATGCAAAACCGCCTGGACAAAAGTGGATTCCTTTGCGGAGGGGCTGGATATCCTTGAAGCACTCAATACCAGAGCAGAGCATGTTGTTTCTGTTTATGTGGTGGATAATTCCTCCAACCTGGGAGGGGATCTCCTGGGTCTGGCGATTGGTCCCACAGCTTTCCATGAAAGCAATTTACTGAAATTCATCTTTATTACGAAAGTTGCCCTGCCCGGAGGAGATGATTTGTATCAGGAAGGGGAGATTTTAATCCATGAAATGGGCCATTATTTCGGATTGGAACATACATTTGAAAACGGATGTAATCCACCGGGAGACGGGGTGGATGATACCCCCTATGAAGCCGCTCCATCATGGGACTGCCCTGTGGGCCAGGATTCCTGCCCGGATGATCCGGGAGAGGATCCCATCCACAATTATATGAATTATACAAATGAATCCTGCATGAGCGAGTTCACCCCGGGGCAGCGGGCCAGAATGCAGGCAATGACGGAACTGTACATGCCCACCCTTATGCTGTCTCCGGCAAACCGGGGATCCCTTGAAGGTGTTGTGAAAGATGCGGCAACAAAAGCCCCCATTTCTTCCGCCCGGATAACCATGACCAGTCAGGAGGGAAAAACCTTCCCCATATTTACGGATCAAAACGGTTTTTACAGGTATTATGCCCTTCCTGAAGGAAACTATACCTTTTCTGTTACCCGATACGGTTATGTATCTTCCCAGGAGGAAAGCATTTCCATTGTGCATCAGGGGAATGAAAGCAAAAATGTGGATATGGCAAAACAGGAAATGGCTCAGGTATCAGGAAAAATAAGCGATTCTGCAACCGGATGGCCCCTGTATGCCAGGATTACGGTAAAAAGTTCAGTACTTCTTCCATCTGTGTCCGTGTTTACAGACCCGTTTACCGGAGCCTATTCCATTCAGATTCCCAAAGAGACCTGCACCATGGATATTAATGCCGTGGTTTCAGGGTATCAGGAAATCCAAGATGTTGCCTTTACTCCGGATGCAGCAACTGTGCAGAAAGATTTTCCCCTGAACTTTGATGAATTTTCCGGAATGGGATACACCGGCGTGAATATCCTGAATGAATCCTTTGAAGGATCTGCCCTTCCGGAGGGCTGGTCTGCGGTAAAAGAGGATGCAAACCGGAACAACTGGGAGGTTGGCAATTCCAATATTTTTAAAGAAAACGCGGCAAAAATAGCAGCACCGGCAAAAGCCTATCTTGAAACCCCGCCGCTGAATGCAGCAGGCAGAACCAATCTTTTTCTCCGGTATGAGCATTTTCTTTCACCATATTCAATAACAGGAAAAATTGCCGTGGAAATCTCCACTGACGGGGGAAACATATGGGAAGTGCTTTCTCTTGACAATTCCGGTACATATACAAACGGGGTAATCATTACGGATATCACCGGGATTGCAGCAGGAAAGCCGGATGTCCGGATCCGTTTCATTTTTGAATTTTATCACGAGACTTACTGGGAGATCAACCAGGTGAGTGTATATGAAAATACTTCTCCGAACGGAGGTCTTTCAGCAGGATATATCCATGACCAGACAACAGAAGCGGCACTGGTGAATGCCGGAATTTCCGGAGAAGAAGGGTTTACATCCATCAGCATGGCCACACCGCAGGATGCAGGTGCAGGGGACGGGTTGTATTTCCTGTACCAGGGTGCAGGCATACGGGAAATCACGGTAAAACCGAAAACCTTTTCGGAAATGAAAGAGAATGCGGAGATCACCCAGGGAAACATCACCCGAAAGGATTTTGCTTTCACATATTCTGAAACCCACCCGGATTATGCCATGTATATTGATGGAAAAGACAAGGGGCTCACTGTACCCAACCATGAATCCCTCCATTTCACAGGGGATTTCACCCTGGAAGCCTACCTCTGCCCTGCGCCATACGGGGAAAAAATTGAAATCCTGAAAAAATATATTCTTTTGCAGAACCAGGATGTGGTGTTTTCCATCCGGTTCTGGCCCGGTGGAGATTTCGAGTTATTGATAAACAATACCAATGAACCCATTCAGACCATACATTCTGGTTTTAAGCACCTTCCCGGGTTTCCCTGGTTCCATGTGGCATGTGTCTATGATTTTCAGGACAAAAAGGTCCGTTTTTACCTAAACGGAAATGAAATTATTTTATTAGCTGAAACAGAAGAGTTCTTCCTTGATCCGGCTGCACCTCCGGATCCGGCGATTCCTTTTCAGATTGCAGGCTCAGAATGGAACAGAGTTGACCCGGAAGATAAAGAAACCAGGTACACTGCCCTTTCCATGCCTTGCAAAATTGACGAGGTCAGGGTATGGAATATTGCAAGGACTCCTGAAGAAATTGCAGAAAACTGCTACAAACCCCTTACCGGCAATGAAACCGGACTGGTGCTCTACCTGCCTATTTCAGAAGTGACAGGAAAAACCATACCGGATGCCTCTGCTTTCGGACATGTGGCAGAAATAAACGGCGCACTCTGGGACGGCTCAAACAGGGCACATGCGGCCCTGCAGACCATTTCCGGGACAGAACCTGTAGAATCAGTAAGGGTACGGTATGGAACAGAAACCGGGGTGACAAATGACAAGGGATATCTCTATTTTTTTCCCGCACCGGGTACGATGGACCTTACCGCATCCAAATACGGGTATGAGTCTTTAACACAGACAGGTGTTCTTTTTGCGGATGGAGAGATCAAAAAACTTTCCCTGAACCTGTCATCTGCAGACATGATTACGGTTTCCGGAAAAATCACAGACGGTGCCGGACCCGGATGGCCCCTGTACTGTTTTATTGAAGTCTATGACAAGGAAACAGGTGAATTAATCACTACTTTGTTTACAGACCCTCTCACTGGTACATATTCTGCGAATCTGGCAGAAAGCATGCCTGTTGATTGGAAGATTTATCCACTGATCGGAGGGTATGATGATCTCTGTACAAGCGTGACCCCGGAAACAGGGCTTTCATATAACTATGCCCTGACAGGCTTTGATATACCGGGGATGGAAACCACTGACATCCTGTATGAGCCATTTAACGACTGCACCCTGCCCGCAGGGTGGGAGGTGAAGGACAATGCAGGAACAGGCGCGGTCTGGCACTTTGATGATCCTTCCAATCTTGCTTCATACATATCTGGCAGTGTTCCCTGTTTTGCCTCTGCAGATTCCGATTACGAAGGAGAAGTGGATATGGACACAGAGATGATTTCCCCTTCCATAGATTGTTCTGCTGCGGCAACAGTGGGAATTGCCTTTCATTCTGCATGGAGTTACGGCTCCGAAATCGAAAAGATGGAGGTGGATGTTTCCACAGACAACGGACAATCCTGGACCCTTGTTCATGAGATGAATTATTCGAGTCCGGCAGGTTTTTACAGGATTGCCGCAGACCTCACAGATCTGTGTGCAGGGCAGTCATCTGTCCGTGTCCGGTTTCATTATTATAATGCGAATTATGACTTACGCTGGGCTGTGGATAATGTGCGGATATTCACCTATACCCTGCCGGATACCGGTGCCCTGGTCATGGGAAATGTAAAGGACGGCCTGACAGGCGTATATGTAAACGGGGCACAGGTAAAGGCTGCTGACGGATCCGGAACAACCGCAAAAACCTTCCCTGAGAAGCAGAATAACCCGGCACTGGAAAACGGATTTTACATCCTGTACCAGCCCGAAGGGGAAAGAGAACTGCTTGCCATGCGGGATGATACAGATACGGACACCCGCACGGTTACCGTGACCACAGGAGAAAATGTCCGGCTGGATTTCACTCTTCATGCCAATCTTTCCCACGGGATCAGGGCCTTGCGGATTGCTGCGGGAATGGAGGATGAAATGGCACAGACTCTGGATCTGAACGGAGACGGGAAAGTGGGCATCCGGGATGCAATCACCATCCTGATGCTGCTTGCACAATAACCGCTGCCGCCTGAATTCGGGAGTAATCCAGTATTCAAAGATATTTGGTGGCAGGTCAAATCCGTTGATCCGAATATTCCCCTCCCCCGGTATCTGCTGACTTTGCCACCTTGCGTACCATGTCCAGGGTCAAATCCGTTGATCCGAATATTCCCCTCCCCCGGCGGGAGGGGAGACCTTATCAACGGATTTGACCCACTATCGTTTTTTTCTGTTAAAAATTCTTCAGACTGTGTCTGCGGTTCTGATGGAATCCGCAGCATTTTTTCTTGACTTTCAGGATAATAATACCGTACAAAACAGGCAGTCCGGTTTTTTGAAGGAAAACAGTATTCACCGTCTTCCGCACAGAATTATCTTACACACAGCCGGATTGCAGGCGGAAAAATCCGAAAGATATTCAAAGATATTCAATGATGCATTCCTCAGATGCCGCACTCAGTGAAAGCACGCCTCACACCCAGCCCCGGTCAGAAAGGAACCGGAAAACCTGCCCGACTGTACGGCGACCGTCTGTACCCGTGTAAGGTACCGCTATGACAGAAAAACAAAAAAACGCTTCAGAACCGCGGAACTGACTGCGGAGGAAACCGGCCGGGAACCTCCTCCCGCCCCGGGATTTCCCATAACCCGGCTGCGGGAATCAGGATTGATTATGCGGAAAAGGATTTGCAGAATATTGTGAGAAAAGCGGGTGGGGTGTACATAAAATGCGGGAACGGTAGCCGTATAATCATTGCTTATATGAATAAAATAAATAAGATTTATTCGTCACGAATGCCCAGCGCCCGTGTGGCGCAGGGAGAAAGATTCTGAAGGGGAAAACGGATACTGAAAGATGATTCAAAGTTTTAATAATAAGACTGACAAAGTCGGCGAGGATTTTAAAAAGAATATCCGCAGAGAAAGCAGGGTTCAGGTTGCGGCCGGTATTTTTTCCATATACGGTTTTGAATCGCTGAAAAATGAGTTAAAAAAAATTCATAAACTGAGCTTTATCTTCACCGACCCGACTTTTATCGAATTCGACAAAAACAAAAGAGAACAAAAGCAGTTTCAGATACATGCCAATTTCAGGCAAAAGGCTGTCAGCGGATCTGAGTTTGAAATACACCTGAAAAACCAGCTTAAAGGCAAGGCCATAGCGAAAGAGTGCAGAAAATGGATTGAGCAGAAAGTTGAATTCAAAACAAATATCGGCAATAAATACATACAGCCGCATATCTCAGTCGTAAACAATGATAACCGCTACGTTTACATGGGCATCAATGAATTCAGCAGCACCGGTTTTGGATTTGAAAAAGACAATTCGATACTGCATCAGATTATTAAAACCGATGACTATGAGACAACCCGGCAATACCTTCGGAATTTTGAGGATATCTGGAATGACGGGAAAATATTAAAAAATGTAACGGAAGAAGTTGTTGGGTACATTGCTGATCTCTATAAAGAAAACCCGCCGGAATTTATCTATTATCTCACTTTATTCAATATTTTCGATGAATTCCTTGAAGATATTTCAGAAGATGAACTGGCCAACGAAAAAACGGGTTTTAAAGAATCGGTAATCTGGAACAGGCTCTATGACTTTCAGCGTGATGCTGTCCTGGGCATTATCAATAAACTGGAGCGGCATAACGGCTGTATTCTTGCGGACAGTGTCGGACTCGGCAAGACATTCACGGCTTTGGGCATCATAAAATATTATCAGGAAAGAAACCGCACGGTACTTGTACTCTGTCCCAAAAAACTGGGGGATAACTGGCAGACTTTTTTAAACAACTATGAAGACAACCCCCTGCTCAGAGACCGTTTGAATTATGATGTCTTATTTCATACAGATTTACCCTAACGTTGCATAAATTTTTTGAATCTTACGCTGCTTTTTGCAGTACATCAATATAATAAAGCAAATCCTACTGCACTGCTTCGTTCGCACTCATTGAAAGGGTCAGTTTTCCCTGGGGACGGATAAATCGCCCTGCTCTTTGAATTAATCGACACCGAATCGTTTCCATTTTTTCGAACTTCCAGGCTGCGGGTCTTTTTGCACGGGCTCGCGCATTGGATGGATGAGCCGGCATCTGTATTTCCCTGCTCAGGTTATGTGCAATCATCGATGACAGCGTAAATGTCTGGTTGGCAAACTGTTTTCGGCAGGGAACTGAACCAGGTGCAGTGCGGTTCTTTGCATCACCGAAAACAGCCTCCTGTGAACCCCGGCCATTATGAAACAGCACAACGGCTTTTGCAGATTCACTTTTGTTTGTCACAACGACTTTATAATCGTATTGAAAATCGACCGGTTCAAAAAGTTTGAGTTGCAGAGGTCCTTTACGCTGTTTCCTGATCTTCTTTCGGGTGAATATAA
>JAABRU010000291.1 GCA_011390755.1 Desulfobacteraceae bacterium
TACAAATCTTTAACATATTGAAATTACAACATATCCAAAAATAATCATTTGGATAAATATAGACATAATATATTATTGTTTCAGGTAGTTAAAATGATTAAACCGCAAAATAGCTGCGCAAGTTCAGATGCTTATTCCTGTTGCCCCTTTCATGCAGCATTGCCCCGGAACTGACCAAACAGGAAAAGGAAATGCTTCATGAACCTGTCACACCATACAGCAAAGACTCCCGTTTCAGTGATGCCCTGTCCAACCTGGGTCTTATGATCGAAACCTACGGATTTCCCCCGACCGTAATCCAGGGGAAAAATGTAGTGAATAAAACATCCTGCCAGGCAAGTCTGCCTTTGGATATAACCGACATGGTCAAAACCGCTGTCAACAGCATCGGTAATAAAATTCAGTATATGGTATATGATACCGCTTATGAGTATTATAAATTCGGCGACCGTTTCAAACTCTACGGTGTCACCGCTACCGGCAAAACACTCCCGGCAGTCGTCATTGACGGGGCCATTACCGAATGTGATGAAAAGCTGGAAAGTGAAAGCAGCGGCATCAACGCTTACGGAACTGTCGGCGGAGGAGATACGGAGACTGATCTGGACGGCGGTATGGGGAAAAATACCAGTTATTCCCGGCTGGCTTTGGATCTGCATATGATGGATTTCAGAACCAACCGCCTGATTCCGAAAAAACAGACGGCCATGGCCGTGGATGTGTGGGAGCTGGACAAAAGCAGGAGTTTCGGTTTCCGCATTTACGGTTCCGGTCTCGGTATTGACGGACGCAGAAGAAAGGTACAGGGAAAGCATAATGCGGTCCGCTCCCTGGTGGAACTGAGCATTCTCAAACTCATCGGCAGACATCTGGAAATTCCCTACTGGCGGTGTATTCCCGGAAGTCAGCCCGATTTGGAAGTCATTGCCATGATGAAAGCGGATTTCAGAATGCAGAAAGCCGAACACCGTACCGGCATCATCCAGATGCTGCTGCAAAAATACGGGTATCGTGTCAGTGTAAATAACAGGATGGATCAGCCCACACAGATGGCCCTCCGTGATTTCCGGACAAAGTACAGCGGGGCTTTCCGGGTGGATGAAAATCTTTATGCGGATCTCATGCTCCATACCCCCATGCCTTTTTCCGGGGGAGCGCCCGCTCCTGTCACTCCCTCTCCGGTTCCGGCAGCAGTTTCCCAACCGGCTTCACCGGCAGCATCCGCGCCGCTTTCTTTTTATACAGCCTTTGTCAGACGGCCCGGCGGAAGCGGCAGTCCGGTATCTTTCAATAACGGCGATACCCTGCACTCCGGCGATTACTACAAAGTCATCATCCGGCCCGATGAAGACTGCTATGTCTATGTGTTTCAGGCAGACAGTTCCGGGCAGTTTTATCAGTTATTTCCGCTTCGGGAATTTAAAGGGGTGACGGTCAGTAATCTCAATCCCATGGAAAAAGGGCAGATCCGGACACTTCCGGCAGAAGATAAATCCTTTGTGCTGGACCGGCAGACCGGAACCGAAAGAATCTATATCGCGGCCTCCCGTACCCGGAATCAGGAACTGGAAAATCTTTATACTGATATTATAAATGCCCAATCTCATAAACAAATGCACACAGCCAACCGGGCTTTGAAAACATATTTTTCGCAGAAAAGAGGGCTTGCGGGAATTGCATCAGAGAAGACCATACCGGCGGCCTGGAAAGAAAGCGGGGATATTTTTTCCGTCATGAGTCAGAGACTGCAGAATGTATGCAGGGACTGTGTGTATGTGACAGAGTTCCGTCATCAATAAGAAATAGGCAGTTCCCTTTCCCCGGCAGTGATTTCATCAGAGCAGAGACATTCCCCCGGAACAGGCGGAACCGTCCGTATGGTTTTATCCTGTTGCAGAATCTGCTTTGAATGCTTACAATGCTGCTTCAGTTTTTAATTCTGGCAAAAACAAAATGAAATACGGAGAATCACTTGATCAACGAAAACCTGAGAAATATTGCTATCATTGCCCATGTTGACCACGGCAAAACCACTTTGGTGGATGCCATGTTCCGCCAGAGCGGCCTGTTCCGGGAAAATCAGGAAACCGATGAGCGGCTGATGGATTCAATGGATTTGGAAAGGGAACGGGGCATTACCATTGCCGCCAAAAACTGTTCCGTAGGCTGGAAAAATGTACGGATCAATATCATTGATACCCCCGGCCATGCGGATTTCGGGGGAGAAGTCGAACGCGCCCTTTCCATGGCCGACGGGGCCATCCTGCTGGTGGATGCTTCCGAAGGACCTTTGCCCCAGACCCGGTTTGTACTGAAAAAAGCCCTGGAAGCCGGCCTGAAACTCATTGTGGTCATTAACAAGATTGACCGCAAAGATGCCCGGCCCGGAGAAGTGCTGGACGAAATTTACGATCTGCTCATTGATATGGATGCCTCGGAAGATCAGTTGGAATTTCCCCTGCTCTATGCGGTGGGCCGGGAGGGGATTGCTGTGGAATCCCCTGAGGAGGAGGGGAAAAATCTGGATAAACTTTTTGATATTATCCTTGAAAAAATTCCCGGCCCCTCCCATGATCCCGCGGCCCCTTTTCAGATGCTGGTATCGGATCTGGGATATTCGGATTATCTGGGAAGACTGGCCGTGGGAAAAATTTTTAACGGTACGGCCCGATCCAGGGACAATCTGATCTGTATCGGAGAAAATGAAAGCGGAACCCCGTTGCGGATAACAAAACTTCAGACCTATGAGGGAATGCAGTTAAAAGATGCCGCGGAAGTGCAGGCCGGAGATATTGCCGTGCTGGCCGGTATTGAGGATGTGAAAATCGGGGATACCATCTGCAACCGGGAAGATCCCAAAGCCCTCCCCCGTATCCGGGTGGATGAGCCTACGGTATCCATGACATTTACCTTTAACAATTCCCCTTTCAGCGGTCAGGAGGGGAAATATGTGCAGTTCAGCCGTATCCGGGAACGTCTGCTGAAAGAAACCCTGGTGAATGTGGCCATTGGTGTGGAAGAGACCGGGGATCAGGACAGTATTCTGGTAAAAGGCCGGGGGGAATTTCAGCTGGCCATTCTCATTGAAACCATCCGGCGGGAGGGATATGAATTCTGCGTGGGCAGGCCCGATGTGATTTACCGCTATGAAAACGGGGAAAAACAGGAGCCTGTGGAACGGCTGATGGTGGACTGTGAAGAACATTTTATGGGCATTGTAACGGAAAAACTCAGCCTGCGCAAGGGCCGCATGACCCAGCTGGTCAACAACGGCAAAGGCCGTATCCGCATGGAGTTTTCCATACCTGCCCGCACCCTCATCGGATACCGGGACGAATTTCTGACAGATACAAGGGGAACCGGTATCATGCACTCCCTCTTCGACGGATATGAATCTTTCCGCGGGCACTGCCCCGGCCGGTTTACCGGGTCCATTGTTTCCGATCGCAGCGGAAAGGCCGTTCCCTATGCCCTGTTCAATCTCGAACCCCGGGGAAGGCTTTTTGTTCTTCCCGGAGAAGCCGTATACGAGGGCATGATTATCGGGGAACATAACCGCGGCCAGGATATTGACGTGAACCCCTGTAAAGAAAAAAAACTGACCAATATGCGGGCCTCCGGCAAGGATGACAATGTCATTCTTTCACCGGTAAAACCCCTTACGTTGGAACAGGCCATCAGTTTTATCCGGGAAGATGAAGTTGTGGAAGTTACCCCGCAATCCCTCCGAATGCGAAAATCCGTGCTTTCTGCGCAGAAACGCCATAATCTGCGTAACAGCAAAGCAAAAAACGGGGGTGCATAATCCG
Organism: Desulfobacteraceae bacterium; assembly: GCA_011390755.1. Lineage (GTDB taxonomy): Bacteria > Desulfobacterota > Desulfobacteria > Desulfobacterales > Desulfococcaceae > JAABRU01. The sequence continues at coordinate 3,810 of JAABRU010000291.1, forward strand.
GGTACATGGCAATGTACATTTCTGATAATCCGAGCCTGATTCTCTGCCGGAGACGTACATACAGACGCACTGACGTGCATCTGAAACAGGGTTGGATTTCCCCCCGGCATTCCATTTTGCAGCACGGTGCGTTAGGGGCTAACGCACCTCACACCGAACATCTGACACGCACGGTGCGTTACGGCTTACAGCCTAACGCACCCTACACTTCACACCGGCCACGCACGGTGCGTTACGGCTTACAGCCTAACGCACCCTACACTTCACACCGAACACCTGACACCTGACACCGAACCCCTGACACCGAACCCCTGACCCCTGACACCGAACCCCTGACACCTGACACCGAACACCGAACACCGAACACCTGACACCGAACACCTGACACCGGCCACGCACGGTGCGTTACGGCTTACAGCCTAACGCACCCTACACTTCACACCGAACACCGAACACCTGACACTTCACACCGAACACCGAACACCTGACACTTCACACCGAACACCGAACACCTGACACTTCACACCTGACACCGAACCCCTGACCCCTGACACCGGCCATAGGACTACAACCTAAGGCACCCCGCATCTGCGAAAAGATCTGCAAATTCCCGGTCATTACTGGTGACAATCACCTGCCGTTTCCGGGCAACTTCCCGCAGCAGATAGGCCAGGGTCTGTTTGCGTTTCTGATCCAGTCCGTCTGCCGGATCATCCAGTACAAATATTCCCGGATGTCCCAGAGCATCTCCCACTGCCAGTTTGAGCATCAGATACAGAAAAATCCGCTCGCTTTTGCTCATCTGATTCAGTTTATAAGTATATCCGCTGGCCTGGATGATCGGGAGCAGCTCATTTCCGGATATTTCAATATCAAAATTATGCAGAAAGGAAAAATGCGCCGACCAGTTGCGGACACTCTGCCGCACCTCTTCCATCAGACGGCCTCCCAGTTCCCGGATGGCCGCATCCATTGCCTGATAGGCGGTTTTGCAAATCAATACGTTCCGTTCGGCTTCTGCCCTGTGCTTTTCATTGTCTCTGATGCGGCGGAGCAGTTCTTCATTGCGGGTCAGACGGACTTTATGCTGCACAATTTCATCCTGCAGACTTTTCCGCGCTGCTTCCAGTTTCTGCCTGTAACTTTCTGAAGTCTTTTCTTCTTTTTCCCCGTAATCCGGGGCTTTTTCCCGTATTTCCGCTGCCAGCCCGTCCATCTGCTGCCGCAGTTCCCAGATTTTTTTTTCCAAATCAGCGGATTCCTGTATCTGCCGACGGAGTTTTTCGGCATCTTCTCTGGCATCTGTCACTGCTTTTTTCCGATCCAGCACGGTTCTGAGTTTTTCATCTGTCTCTTTCTGCCGGGCGGAAACCGCGGCGACTTCCTTTTCCCCCTCTGTCAGCAGTTCTTTGATCCGCTCCTTTTCCAAAACATGTTCACATAAAGGGCAGCGCCCCTGCTCTTCCAGTGCCGCAAGTTTTTGCAGACGTGCCTTTATCCGTCTTTTTTCCTGGGAAAGGGCACCGGTATGGCGCAGCATCTCCTCCAGGGAGTGGGAAAGTGTCTGTGCATCGGTGATGATGCTTTCTTTTTCTTTCAGTTCCTTTTCCAAAAGAGGGAGGGATGCAGTCTGTTTTTTTTGCAGTTTATCCAGTTCAGCAGCTTTTTCTTTATACTGCTCCTGCTGCATACGGTATCGCAGCTGCTGATCGGAGGCAGGCTGCAGAAGGCGTTCATAATCCGAATCCCGTTTTTTCAGATCTGTTTCCGCCAGTTCCAGCTGTCTGCGGATGAGTTCGGTCTGCAAAGGATCCGGTTTTTGCCCGGGCGCGGCATTTAATACCCCTTTTCTGTATTCCCTGGCCCTGGTATATGCTTTTTTGAATACGGAACGAAGGATCAGTACCCGATCAATGCCGATAAAGCTCTGCATCAGGGTTTTGCCGTAGCGGGGCACTTCCTGCAAAAAATAAATCAGTTCGCTTTCCCGGAAAAACGAGGTCAGTGCAGCGGTTTCCGGAGCAGGGGGGATCAGCTTCTGCAGAATTTCCGCAGCATTTCCCCCCTCTGCCGTCCATTCTTCCCCCTCTTTCCGGTATATCCGGGGAAGACGGTCTGTAAAACGGCGCACACGGAAGGGTTCTCCTTTTTCTTCCAGTATCAGATCAAAAGACGCATTTTTTTCACCGATGCGGCACAAATCCTGTCTGCGAAGACTGCTGTTGAGGTGTTTTCCGAAAAGTGCGAAAAAAATGGCATACACCAAAGTGGATTTTCCGCTGCGGTTTTCTCCGTAAATCATTGTCAGATCAGAAAAATCCACAGTTCTGTCAGCAAGGCATCCGACATTTTTCAGTTTCAGCTGCCGGATCTTCATTGTCCGCCTCCGCTGCTCAGTTTCCGGTAAATCTGATGTTCATCCATATAGCTGTTGGCCATTGCCTGTCGGAATACTTTGATAATCCGTTCCTGTTCTTCGGAAGAAAGCCCCTCCCCCTCTCCCATTTCTTTTACTTTTTGGCAGAATATTTCAGAAAATAAACTGTCGGCGGCGTTTTTTTGCAATGTCTTATAATTTCCTTTGTGTTATCCGTCTTTCAAGCGGCCTGATAAACCTGAAATCCCCCCGGGGGCAATGTGCTGCCTAAGGGGGTGTTGCAGGGGCGTATTAAGGCCCCCTGCGGAAAACGGAGGGATGCCAAAATTCCGCTCCGCTCCATTTTGGCACTCTTTCCGCTCTGCTGAATTTCAGTAGATCGAAAAGTTTCCCCCGGATACGGTTTTACGGCTGTCCCGGAGTGAAGAAAC
>JAABRU010000292.1 GCA_011390755.1 Desulfobacteraceae bacterium
TCAGCACCGGAACAAACTGAACTTCTGAATTTCAGACTCCCTTTTCCGTATGCTGAAATCTGCCGGTGATACGGAATTATTTCAGACTGTCCCCGGATTCCGGGACTTTTCAGAAAGCGCAGTTTATACCGGTGGGCAGTATATTTCATCATAACTATCCAATATCAGTAGATCGAAAAGTTTCCCCCGGATACGGTTTTACGGCTGTCCCGGAGTGCAGAAATTGTATTTTTGCATCGCCGCATCTCCCGGTTACCCATGCAAGAATACAATTTTTGCACTCATCCGGAAACTTTTCGATCTACTGAATATTTATTACAGACTGTTCAGGATAACAGTATTTGGAGAGATATAAAATGACAGACAATTTCATGCCGGATATTGCAACAGAAGAAGAACTGAAAGCCTGCCAGATGAAGGGACTGAAATGGACAGTGGCACATGCTTATCAGGGTTCCCCCGCATACCGGAAAAAACTGGATCAGGCCCGTGTCCGGCCGGAAGATATACAGCAAGCGGAAGATATCCGCAGACTTCCCTTTACCACTGCCGATGACCTCCGGCAGGGCTATCCTTTTCCCCTGCGCTCGGTTCCCTTTGAAAAAATCGTGCGCATTCATTCCAGCAGCGGAACCACAGGCAAACGGAAAAATCTCTGCTATACACAGAAAGATGTGGATGACTGGATGCATTTTTTTGCACGGGCCTACCGCATGGCCGGTGTTACTGCAAAAGACCGGGTACAGATTGCCGTGGGCTACGGTGTATGGACGGCCGGGGCCGGATTTCAGATGGGCTGCGAAAAAACCGGGGCAATGGCCCTGCCTGTGGGACCCGGCAATGTGGATATGCAGTGTCAGTTTCTGGAAGATCTGCAGTCCACGGTCCTCTGCTGTACGGCATCTATGGGACTGCTTATGGCTGAGGAGGTGAAACGGCGGGGAATCCGGGATAAAATCAATCTGAAAAAAGTCATCTACGGTTCAGAACGCTCTTCGGTTTCCATGCGGGAAAAAATTTCCGAACTGCTGGGCGGGGCAGAACTCTTTGACATCACCGGAATGACCGAACTGTACGGCCCCGGTACAGGCATTGAATGCCCGGATCATGACTGCATTCATTACTGGGCAGATTATTATATTCTGGAAATACTGGATCCGGATACACTGGAACCGGTTCCGGACGGGGAATGGGGCGAGATGGTGGTGACGACCTTATGCAAAGAGGCCGTCCCCCTGATCCGTTACCGCACAAGGGATATTACACGCAAAATTCCCGGTCCCTGCACCTGCGGAACCATCATGCCCCGGCACTCCCGCATCAAAGGACGGACAGATGACATGTTCAAATTCCGGGCCGTGAATATCTATCCTTCCACCATAGATGCGGTGCTTTCCGCCATAGCGGGCACCGGTTCCGAGTATCAGATTCATCTTTCACGGGATGCATCCGAAAGGGGGATTATGCGCCTTGTGGTGGAACGTGCTGAAAATGCAGCGGCTTTTTCCGCAGAGGAACTGGCAGGGGAGGTTGTCCGGCAAATCAAAAAGAAGGTGCTGGTAACACCTGTTGTGGAAATTGTTCCCTACGACTCTCTTCCCCGTTCCGAGCGCAAAAGCAGACGGGTTTTTGATACCAGAATTCAGGATTCCATTGTATAAAACCCACATTCCGCCTGTCTTTGCAGCACTTTGAAAATTAAGCTGAATTTTCAAAATTTTTTACATACCCAAAGAATCGGATTCAGTAAATTCAGATTGCTGGATCGCAAAAAGCGAAATGCGGGATAAAATGTATAAAATTTTTTTTTTTGTGCAGGCGGTTCATGCGGGGGAGGCAGGGAGAAGAAATTCTCCCTGCCCGGAGGAGGTTTTATGAATGAATGTGATTTGTTCTGATTTACGCGTGATACCCCAGCTCCTTTTGCAGCCAGTCTCTGACTTCCCCTTCAATGGAAAAGACCCCTTTGTTATGTCCCACCGAATCCAGAAATTCATCTTCCAGTTCTTTGGGCATGCTGATTTTTGCCAGCTCTTCCGCCTGTTCCGAATTCCGGCGGATAAAATAAATGACCGGTTTTTCCTTCCAGGTGTTTACCACAAAATAATGCGCGGTATCATTTTTTGAGCGGATAACATAATTGCTTCTTGCCCAGTTGCATCCCCATTCCAGATACAGCCGCACCGCCTCTTCCGGTGTCATATTCCAGTCAATTTCATTTAAAAGATGCCGGTTGTTTTTTATATCTTTCAGATTCATCATAAAATGTACCTCCTTTTTCGGCGATTTTATTTTTTTAATTCTGATGATTCTGATGATCCTGTAAAAAGTCGGAAAATCAGCTTTTGATACACATTAATCTACTGATTTTAATAACATATATTTTCAAAAATCCGGCTTTCTGCAGGTTCATCGGCTTTTTTTCAAAAATAAAGCAGTTTTTCTTTTTTAAAAAATATAATTCACTCATTGATTTTTTCAAGTGTCAAAATATATTTTTTATAAAAAAATTTTTTTCAGGCGTAAAAAAAAATTCGCTGAAACTGATTAGATTATGTTCACCTAAAATATTTTGTATAACATAGGAAGACAATTTGTGTTATCTGTCATTCCCGGCAGATCGAAAAATTTTCCCCGGATACGGTTTTACGACTGTCCCGGAGTGCGGCAAACTGTATTTCTGCACCGCCGCATCTCCCGGTTACCCCGTGCAGAAATACAGTTTCTGCACTCCTCCGGAAACTTTTCGATCTGCTGATTATGGCAAGGAACCGGTTCCGGACAGGTCGGGCGTTTCTTTTTTCTGTTTCGCTGAAGAGCGATGAAGAGCGCTGAAGAGCCGGGTCTGACAGCATTGAAAAATTGGTAGCGGATCAAACCGGCTGATTTTTATAAGCACAGAGAACACAGAGTTTTCACAGAGAAACACAGGGAAAAAACGCCTGCATCTCTCCGGCCCTCTTTGCCTTCTCTGCGTCCTCTGTGTTTTTATTATTTTTTTACCACAGAGAGGATTCTGTTTCCTAATGACAGATCAGCGGATTTGGCCCACTGCCCAAAGAAGGATGGTGGTACGAAAAGGCTGATTTCCCTCTGCCGGGGACTATTGCATACGCCCCTGCAGGCATAAATCTGATTCATCAACCCATCTGACCCACTATCCAAAGGAGAGAGATATGTTTGAACTGCCGTGGGGAAGGCCCGCGCAATGGCTGGAAATCAATGAAACAATTGCATATATGATAAAACGGTATCAGGGGGAACTTCCGCAGGCTTTTGCCCTGGCGGCACAGACAGAGAATCTGCTGGAATCCGTATTTTCCTTAATGGATGAACTGTGCGCGGAAACCTGCCCCGATTGCCGGGAAGCCTGCTGCCGGGTAGCAAAATTATGGTATAATTTTCCGGACCTGCTTTTCCTGCACCTGAACGGCCTGGAACCCGCCCCGGGCCAGCCCCACAGGGAATATCATCTGCACTGCCGTTACCTCTCCGAACAGGGCTGTATGCTGCCCCGGATCCGAAGGCCCTGGATATGCACATGGTATCTGTGCCCTCCCCAGACCTCCCTGTTACGGAAAAGAGGGAAAACAGTGCGCAGACGGGTGGATGAAATATTTCAGGAAATAAAAGAAAAGCGGAAAGGCATGGAAGAAGAATTTCTCCGGGTGATTTGTCAATTTTGATTTTATGGATTCGTATTATCCTCCCGGCCCGGTGCAGAAATTTCTTCCCCACAATACTGCCTGTACCCAATTGATTTCTTTTTCCCGAACATATATTTTCAATTTTTCAGTTTCAAACAGCAACGTCATTTTTTTGCCTTATGGGTACTGTATCCAATGTCTGTATTTTCGAAAATATATCAATCCAATCCACCCGGCGGCGCTGTGTCTGCAGCACATAATACCGTAAGATTTATTATATATTCCCTGCTGATTTTCGCCCCCCTTGCCAGAGCTTCGGTCCGGGACTGGGCAGTATGTGCAATTCATATCATGACACTGCTTGCACTTACGGTTTTTCTCCTGGATAAGGCATACAGACGGGACTGGAACCGGATAAAAACCCCCCTGGATATGCCTCTGTCAGCCCTGTTTTGCCTGTGCATACTCTCCACTCTTTTCTCCGTGCATCCGTATGCAGGTATCCGGGCACTCATGCTCCTGCTGAATTATATTGTAATATTTTATCTGGTAATTCATACAGTCCGCACACGAACCCGTTTCCGCCAGATTGTTTATGTGATTTCAGGTACGGGAATATTTCTTTCCGTCTTCGGTTTCATGAAACAGTCCGGCATAAATCCCTTCCCCTGGTGGGAGTACAGCGATATTGGGCAGAATTCAGTCCGGCTGTCTGCAACATACGGCAATCCGGATCATCTGGCAGGCTATATGGAAATGGCGCTTCCGCTGATATCCGCCTTCCTGCTGACCGGGTATTTTACAGGGATAAAAAAACTGCTTTTCATATACACTGCCATTTTTATGTTTACGGCGCTGATGCTCTCTCTTTCCAGAGGCGGATGGATCGGATTTACTGCAGGTATGCTTTTCATGCTGTTCTGTTTTTTCCGGTTGAAAAAAACAGGAAAAAAATGGTTTTTCCTGTTTATGGCGGGTATACTGACCGCGCTGATTATTTTTCTGGCCAGTACTCCGGCTGTGGAACGCTTTTTAACAATTCCGGTACAGAAAGAAATGACAATGGAGGCAAGACTGGCGGCCTGGCGCGGGGTTTTGGATATGATCGGAGACTATCCGTTACTGGGCAGCGGGCCCGGCACTTTTGCAGATATTTTTACACAGTACCAGCCCCCCGGACTGACAGCACAGTTCAAAAATGCCCATAATGATTATCTGCACTTTACCTCGGAAACCGGAATCCTCCTCATCCCTCTGATGGTCTGGATAATCTTTGTTTTTTATAAAACAGGGTTTGAAAAAGCAAAAAGCCAGAGCCGCCTTTACAGAAGCATTTCCATAGGCACAATGGGCGGAATAAGCGCAATACTGGTGCACAGTATCGGAGATTTTAACCTGCATATCCCGGCCAATGCCCTGCTGTTTTCAGTTCTGGCCGGGCTTGCAGTTTCACCTTTGCCAAAGCACAGGTCATCTGCAGGAAAGTAAAAACGGCATCCTGCCCCGAATATCCCGATCCTCTTTACTTTTGAGCCGGGGAAGGTTATTTTATAGCTGACGGAATTTCAGGCGGATAAACATAAATTTTCCATTTTCAGACTGCTGATTTGTTTTTCATGCCGATGTTCAGAGCAACTTTAAAATTTTAATTATGACGATTTCGTAAAAAGTCGGAAAATCAGGTTTTGATACATATTAATCTGCTGATTTTATTAGCAGCGATTTTTGAGATTTGGACTTTTTACCGGTTCATCAATTATGATGAACCGGTAAAAAGTCATTTTTCCAGAATTCAGCCTTAGTAAAATCAGCATGTTAAACTGCTGAAACACCCGGATTTCGGACTTTTTACATATTCATCAATTATAGCCCACATTTCGCTCTTTGCACTCCAAATATTTGAATTTATTAAATCCGATTTTTTGTTCATGTAAAAAGCTATCGAAAAAACAATTTAATTTTCAAAGTGTTACAGAGACAAGCGAAATGCGGGTTATAGTATTCCAATTTAGGTTTTCCCGGGCACGAAATTTGCTTCAACTGTCAACCGCAACCGTCCGGCGGACAGATTATAAGATATTGTGCCCGTTTTTGGAAAAACCAAAATTGATGATCTCGTAAAAAGTCCGAAAATCAGGTTTTGATACATATTAACACTCTGATTTTATTAATAGCGATTTTTGAAATTTGGATTTTTTACCGATTCATCAAAATTGGATCAGTATATAAGCAATCCGATACACTGTTTTTTATAACGATGAACTTATTTTTCCTAACTTTGACAGGAATATATTTATGAGAAAGTTTTCATCTTACGGGCCGGTGGATACAGAAATTCATTATTATGCGCCCCGCACAGAGATGATTGACAAAGCATATCATCAGTTGAGCGGAGAAGCACCTGAAAAAGGCGGACATTACATCACTGTATGGGCCCCGAGGCAGACAGGCAAATCATGGCTCATGCTGGAAGTGGTAAAAAGATTTAAAAAAACAGAGGAATTTGACGTTGCCATTATCTCAGTGGAGTCTGCAAAATATCACAGATCCGGGGAAACCGTTCTGAAAATATTTTCAAGGGAACTGAAAATGTGGCTAAACAAAGAAATTCCTGAGATAAACGCATGGGAAAACTTTTCCGAACTGTTCACCCGCAAATATTTCTCAAAACCGCTTATCCTCATCATTGATGAATTTGATGCCATCCATGAGGAATTTATCAATAAATTTGCCAGTGAGTTCAGGAATATCTATCTGTATCGTTTTCACTCAGATTATTATGCAAAGGAATATCCGGTCGTTCAAGAACGAGTAATATTACCTGCGACATCAAAGAATGTAATGAATTATATTGTAATTTTGTTCATATAAATGGTATAAATCAAACTGATCTCAATATTTATTACGGTCAGCCAACTAAGGAAAAATTTCCGCACACAGGGTTGAAATCAACCTCAATCACGGGATTC
>JAABRU010000293.1 GCA_011390755.1 Desulfobacteraceae bacterium
CGCAGACTGAAAAAACAGAATCAGAGAATTTTTCTTCAGTATTTTTTAGAAAAAAACAGGGAAGATTATGACAATAATTTTGATGAATTATGCTCTGATTTAGGGATTTAGATCTGCACAAGTTCAGATATATAATAACCGCAATGGAGCGGTATCATATAAACTTATAAAATCAGGAGGAATATCATGCTCGCAAAAGGTCTCATGCTTTTGGGAAGTGTCGTCGCAGGCGGAGCCGCACTCGCAGTCGCCCCCGTTCTCACCGTAAGTGCCCCTTTCTGGGGAATTATGGGAACAACCTATACTGTAAACGGAGTCGCTGCCGCAGGACCTGCCGCTGCCACAGCCGCAGGAGCCGGTCTGGGCAAAATAGCCGGACAGACAGGCGGGGCGCTGGTCATACAGGGTCTTGATCAGGCATCTGAAAACCTGATGGCAAAACTCAGCAGAAAGAAATGAAACTGAGTGTCAGGGGGGAGGATGCGAATCCTTTCCCTGCACTGTTTTTCCCATGAGGAAATGAAAAATGTACTCAGTTGAGACAGAAGCAAAAATGATTGTACCGGACTGGATACAGGAAGCAGTAAGGAAAATCCTGAAACAGAACAGAAAAAAACAGAGGGAAATTCTGCGTGACCTCGCTTTCGGTCTGGTGGATGCTGAAAAATGGGGGATTACGGAAGATGAGGACTACCTTCAGTTCTGAAAAGGAATATCAGGTTTACGCTGTGGATTTCATCCCCGGCAGACCGAAGAATTTTATCGAAGCGGATTCCTGTGATTCTCTGGAGGAAGCAATGGAATTCTGTAGCCGGACAGCCTGGGAAGACTTGGAAAAGGTGATTCATCAGGCTTTTGTTATCAGAAGCCAAAGGAGAATCGAAGCCGTCGGCACGTTTGTCTTCGCTGAAAACAGTATAATGCCTGTACTGCAACGGATTACTGTCACAGGAAGGACAGACCGGCGGTACTATGAAAAAGAATATGCCTGAAAGGGCAGTCAGGTGTGGCAAGCCGCACCTGATTTTCTTGACAAAATGAGGATTTCTGATATTTATCCTTATTCTGAAAAACATCGGAGTATATTTTAATCATGCTGACAAATACTTTTCAACACATAAACGGTATCGGCCCCAAAAAAGAAAAGCAGCTTTGGGCAAAAGGAATCCATAATTGGAATGCCGCAGGAAGTATAATGAATGGCCGCCTTGCTGAATCTCTGCTGCACCTGGGCAACGGAAATCCTCTGTATTTTGAAAATCATCTTCCGTCTTCCCTTCACTGGAGATTTTTTCCCGAATTCAGAAAAGATACGGTTTATCTGGATATAGAGACAGACGGCGGAGATTCCTGTAATGGCACGATTACCAGCATCGCCATGTATGACGGCAGTGATGTGTTTTACTATGTTCACGGGAAGAATCTTGATGATTTCCCGAATGACATTCTGAAGTACAAAGTCATCGTTACCTACAACGGAAGATGCTTTGATGTTCCCTTCATTCAGAATTATTTCGGTATTACCCTGAACCATGCACAGATTGACCTTCGCTATGTGCTGGCCGCTCTGGGATATAAAGGCGGTCTGAAGAAATGTGAAAAGGCACTGGGGATTGACCGTGGCGAACTGGACGGAGTGGACGGATATTTTGCAGTGCTGCTGTGGAAGGATTATCAGTACAATCAGAATACCAAAGCACTGGAAACCCTGCTTGCATATAATATTGAGGATACCGTAAATCTGGAAAACCTGATGGTGCAGGCGTACAATATGAATATCGAAAAGACTCCCTTTGCGGAAACGCTCAGGATTGATCTGCCATATCTGCCTGACATACCTTTTCATCCTGATATGGAAACTGTTCATAGAATCAGGTCTTGGTATGCAGAGGAAACCCGGTATTACCGATAATTTTATGAGACAGGTGTGTGCTTTTGCTTACCCTCAGATGTGCGGCCTGTAAAAAGAAACTGTGGAAATATGATAAAGTCGGACAGGGTGAGGTACTCCGCTGTCATAAGACCAGAATCACACAGTTGTACCAGCCATTGAAAGAAGGCGGAAAGATAAAATGCATCTGCGGAAAAGATATCGGCATTGACAAAGGAACTTTTATCAAAATGATAGGGAAAGCCTTCACATATTCAGGAACGGGTAGTGCCTTGTCAAAGTTAAACTGACGGGTTGAATTTTTTGTAGGGTGGGCACATGTTTTTCCGTGCCCACCTGAATCGGTGGGCAGCGCTGCGCTTTTGCCCACCCTACAAAAAAATTCAATATGTTACATACCCGTCATTTAAATGTTGACAATGCAGTAGTGGGTCAAACCGGTTGATTTGAAATTCCTCTCCCCCGGCGGGAGAGGGGGAATTCAGGAAGTTTTCGATCTGCTGAGTATATTCAGACTGTGTACTGGCGGATTTTAAAGAAAGTTTGCTGGCAGACCGCTGAGACTGCCTGGTACACTGAAACAAAAGTCTGTCACAAGGCAGGCAGTTGAACAAAGACAGGTATTATTCAACTGATAACATCATGACAGACCTTTTAGGAAGTCTTTGCTTTATATAGAAAAAAATATGAATGGAACTGCTTTTGCCGATTCGGGACCGGATTTCAGGTTGTGTTCACCGTTTGAAGCGAATCCGGAGGGAAACCCCCACCCCGGCTTTCCGGAACAAACGATGAACACAAGCCTGCATTAACGATCCTCTCCATCCCGGATTTTCTTCATCCTGCCTCTGAACGAAGAAAATATGAACGGGCCGAAAATGGCGAATGGTTCTGCTTTTACTATTTTTACTGTATTCAAATTTCATGCCAAAAGATAATATATCCGAAAAAATAATACATGCTGTTTCTGTATTTTTGAAAAAGAATACAAACAAACGGTTTACACATTCTGAAAAATAAGTTAAAAAGATGAGTTTACAGTCTGTTTCAGGCTTTTTGCTGTACCCGAATCCGGGAAAACAGCAAAAAAGAGGATTCATTAACAAATTTTGTTCTTATTGGAATGTCAAATAAATTTTTTACCCTTTTAATCTGAATTATTCACAAATCAGTTTTTTACAGTAAATACAGATGATCTCGTAAAAAGTCGGCAAATCAGGTTTTGATACACATTAATCATCTGATTTTACTGACAGCGATTTTCAGAAATCTGACTTCAATGCTATTAAGTTAAGACTCCCCTCCCCTAACCCCTCCCACCGGGGGAGGGGGATTTTTTGCTTAACTTAATGGCATTGAATCTGGCTTTTTACCGATGCATCAATACAGGAAGACACAAAAAACTGAGTTTTTAAACCGTGCTTTTGTATAAACATATAAATCAGCAACTTATCTGCCAGGGACCAAAACGCATGAATAATGCAGATTAAAAAGTCCGGACCGGGGAGTCCGCCACTCCTCCGCAGCTTTTCTGAGTGTACAGAAATGTATTTGACAGTCCACTAAATTGGAATACTATTGCATTGTTTCACTTAAAATTGTGAATTGAATTCCCGGCTTTTCAAGGAATTTGTCATTTTGCATACACAATTTTAGCTGAAACAAAGCACTGCACCATTACTCAAAATATTTCCGGTTAGGCACTCAGCAAAAAACAACTCCCCCGTTTCATCTGATTAGGGGACGGAATGCACAGTTTCTGTTTATCCGCAGGATATTTCCGGAGGATTTATTTCTTACCGGGTCCCTTACCCTGGTTTCCGAAAGATGCCCGGATATTGGATCCCCCCCCGGAAAAAGAGGGGTAAAATTTTTTGAGTAAAGATATATATATATGGAAATGGACAGAGAAAAAGAGCATAAAGGGGCCGGACATCGGAAACGGCTTCGGGAACGGTTCCTGATCTCCGGTCTGAGCGGTTTTCAGGATTACGAAGTCATTGAGCTGCTGCTGACACTTGCAACACCGAGAAAAGACTGCAAGGATGCGGCGAAAGAACTGATGAAACGTTTTAAAACACTGCCCGCGGTATTTGAGGCATCGCCCAGAGAGCTTTGCGAGGTAAAAGGTATCGGTCCCAATAATATTTTGGGAATACGTCTTATCCGGGACGCGGCTGACCGTTATCTGGCAAAAAAACTGCTTAAAAAAGATGCAATTCACAATGCCAAAGAACTTTTTGATTATCTCTATTATCACATGAAAGACAAGCGGCGGGAATGTTTCAAGGTGCTGTTTCTGGATGCACGCAACCGGGTGATCTCTGACAGAACACTTTTTGAAGGCACGCTTTCTTCCAGTGCTGTTTATCCCAGGGAAGTGGTTCAGGCAGCGCTGGAACAGAACGCGGCCGCGCTGATTTTTGCCCATAACCATCCTTCGGGAGATCCCAGCCCCTCCCCCGATGATGTGGCCATTACCCGTCAGCTGGTTTTTGCCTGCCGGGTCATGGGGATTACTGTGCATGAGCATCTGGTCATCGGGGATAATCAGTATTTCAGTTTTGCGGACAGGGGATATATTGCAGAAATGAACCGGGAATTTGACCGGCAGGGCCAGGGAGAATGAATTCCTGTCGGCAGATGATATACCATTACTTAAAAGATTTCCGGTTACCGCATTTCCCGAAAGTACTGCGTACATGAATTTTTCCTCTGCCGGATACCCCGAAATGTTTTAAGTATCGGTATACATAAAAAGGAATCAATTTTTTATGAGTTATGAAGAAGAACATCCTTACTGTTTCGGCGATATGGATACGGTTTTTCCCATGGGGCAGGACGGTTTACGGCATTCTCCGGAATCCTGTATGCTCTGTTACTGCAAAACCGACTGCATGAGAACTGCCCTGCACGGCAGCAGCGGCACCGCAGTTGAGGAAGAAAAAGTGGATCGGGCCTATGAATCCGGCATGATGGGATTTTTTGAACGATGGTCAAAGAAAAAAGCGCTGCATCGGGATATGCAGAAAAAAAGGAGTGGCACATGAAAAATATTTACGATGTAAATCTGGATGGGAAAAAGGTCTTCATACGGACAGATTTCAATGTCCCTTTGGATCCGTCTCAGAATATCACGGATGATTCCCGGATCAAAGCCGCACTTCCCACCATCACTTATGCACTGGAACAGGGGGCAAAGGTGATTGTGGCATCCCACCTGGGACGTCCGGATGGAAAAGTTGTTCCCGAATTCAGTATGACCCGGGTGGCAAAACGCCTGGGAGAACTGCTGCAAAAAGAGGTCCGCACGGCACCGGACTGCATTGGCCCGGAAGTCCGCAAAATGACTGATGCAATGGGAAAGGGGGATGTATTGATGCTGGAAAATCTCCGCTATCATACCCGGGAGCAGAAAAATGAAGATGCCTTTGCCAAAGAACTGGCTGAACTCTGCGACATCTATGTCAATGATGCCTTTGCTGTCTGCCACCGCGTCAATGCATCTGTAGCGGCCATAACAAAATATGCCCCCATATCCGTTGCCGGACTGCTGCTGAAAAAAGAGCTGGATTATTTTCACAAAGCCATGTCCGATCCCCGGCGTCCCCTGGCGGCTGTGGTGGGCGGGGCAAAAATTTCCAGCAAACTCAGGGCACTGGAAAATATGCTGGATCATGTGGATCTGATTATTGTCGGCGGTGCAATGGCCAATACTTTTCTCAAATATAAAGGTTATGAAATGGGCAAATCCCGCATGGAGGCCGATTTGGCAGATGCTGCAGGACGGGTAATGGAAAAAGCCGTGGAAAAGGGAATCCGCTTTTATCTGCCGGTGGATTTGGTGGTGGCAGCGCAGCTTTCGGATACAGTCTCCTGCCGCATTGTCCCCGCAGATGCTGTTCCCAAAGACATGATGGCGCTGGATATCGGCCCGGCCAGCTCACAGCTGTTCAGGGAAGTGCTTTGTGATGCCCTGACCATTGTCTGGAACGGCCCTATGGGTGCATTTGAGACGGAGCCCTTCAGTCAGGGTACACTGGCAATGGTAAAAACGATAGCCGATACCCAGAGTCTGAGCATTATCGGCGGGGGAGATACGGATGCGGCCGTGCATAAGGCCGGGGAAACAGAAAGAATATCCTATATTTCCACCGGTGGCGGTGCATTTCTTGCGCTGCTGGAGGGAAAAACACTGCCTGCGGTGCAGGCACTGGAAAAAGCAGCATCTTTACAATAAGTCCGGATTCTCTATAAACATAAGCTGCGCGGAGTGCGAAAATGAAGGCCGAGGCCGGTTTTTCGCAGACACTTTCATATAAACGGCCATGAGCTGTGACTCACAGCGAAGCATGAAAGTCTTTTTATACCGGACGCGGAGCGTCCTGCAGCCCGTTCCCACGCGGAGCGTGGGAACGAGGTGCGCGGGGGGACTTTCATATAAACGGCCATGAGCCCTGACTTCACAACGAAGCATGAAAGTTTCAACCCGGACTCGTTACGGGGCTCCGCCCCGTAACACCGGAGGTGAGACTCCGCCTCATACTGTGTACGGGGCGGAGCCCCGGAAAAATGCGTTACGGGGCAGAGCCCCGTAACGAGTTGTAAAAGACTTTCATATAAACATAGAAGG
>JAABRU010000294.1 GCA_011390755.1 Desulfobacteraceae bacterium
TCGGTAATTTTTTCTGATTTCCGGGCTGTAAGAATGTAACCTTCTGAAATCATTAAATGAGAATTTTCAGACAGGGATTTATAACCTTCTGAAATTATTAAAACTGAAATTTTTTACCGAACTATTGATACAACAGAATCAATTACCATGAAAAAATCAGATACAGAACCGGCACAAATTCTCCACCTCTCGGACCTGCATTTCGGTACTGCCGAAGATGCAAAGATATGGTACAGCCAACTGGCCGATGATCTGAAGCAGGAGTTGGATTGTCATCATCTGGATGCCCTGATTCTCTCCGGGGATATAGCCAATTTTTCCGTAAAGGAGGAATATGACGCTGCTGAAATATTTATCCGCCGTCTTTGTGAGGAATTCCGCCTGCCCCCTTCCGCCCTGGTCATGGTTCCGGGGAATCATGACCTGAACTGGAAGTTGTCAAAAAAAAGCTACCGGCTGACAGACCGGGATGAATTCGAGGGAGAACTCAGAGACGGGTATTTCATCGCAGAGACAGAAGATATTATCCGAATCCGGGAGGAAGAAAAATACCGGGAGCGTTTTGCATATTTCAGTGAATTCTGTCAGGCAGTAAAGGGGGAAAGCTATCCTTCGGATTACGGAGAACAGGGTCTCATCTGCCATCTTCCCGAAATAAATATCCTCATCGCGGGTTTCAATTCCGCGTGGAATACGGATCATCATTTCCGATCCCGCTCTTCCATTTCCAATGAAGCCGTCACCTATGTGCTGAATGAGATTCGGGAAAATAATATTTACAAAGACTGCCTGAAATTTGCGGTCTGGCATCATCCCCTGCACAGTCCCTTTGATGACCGGATCACCGACCACGGCTTTATGCAGCGGCTGGCCGGGGCCGGTTTTCAGTTCTGCTTCCACGGGCATATCCACAAAAGTGATGCGGGACTGTATCTCTACGATCAGGAACGTAAAATTCATATTGTGGGAGCCGGTACCTTCGGTGCGCCGGTGAAGGAATGGACACCCGGTTATCCCCTGCAATACAATCTGCTCCGCATTAAAGAAAAGAGGATAACTGTGGAAACCCGATGCAGGAGAGAACTCAACGGCGCATGGAAACCGGATGCCGTGTGGACGAAGGGAGCCGGGAAAGATCCGCTGCCGAGGTATTTCATTGAACTGCCGGACAGAAGGGAACCGGAAAAGCCACGGAAATCGGGAAAAAAGATTCCGGTTCCGGATGAAGTTCCGAAACCCGATGAGGCCTTTGAAAAGATCATCCGGGCCTACTGCCGAAAAGCCGCCAGCCTGCACGAGGCACTGCCCCTGGCCGGTTTCAAAACCCGCATCAAAGTTCCCATCCGCATTGAGGATATTTACATTCCCCTTCATGCCATGCTGGATCGCTCCCTTTTCGGAGACAACTGCTATTCTGACGCGGCAGATGCAAAAAGCAAAATAGAATCCTGCGGCGGGGGAGATGAGATTTCCCTGCCTGATGCTTTTGTGAAAAGCGAAGGGAAAAACCGCACCGGTATTGTGATTCTGGGCGATCCGGGTTCGGGCAAAACCACCCATTTAAAACGGCTGCTGCTTTACTGCGTCCGGGAAGGGCCGGAAAAACTGGGGCTGCCACCGGATATGATTCCGGTCTTTCTGCCCCTGCGGGAACTGGGAGATACGGAAAACGGCCTGAAAGTCTTTATACAGGAGCAGTTGGACAAATCCTATCTGGACACGCCCGGGGGATTCGGGAAACGCCTGATGGAAAGGGGAAAACTGCTTTTCCTGCTGGACGGTCTGGATGAAGTGCCCGAAGCCGCATACCGGGCCAAAGTATCCCGCTGGATTGAAGATCACCGCAGAGTGAATCATACCTGCCGTTTTGTGGTGACTTCCCGCTTTGCAGGTTATACGCCCGAAGCGCAGTTGGATGAATCCTTCCTGGTCATGCACATCCTGCCCCTGAATAAAGAAAAGGCCGGGCAGTTCATTCATAACTGGTACCGCATCGTGGAAGGCGAACTTCTGACGGATGCGGCCCAGGCCCGAATCCTGGCCGGGGAGAAAGCCGGGGAACTCATCGCCCGACTGAGTGAGCCGGATTTCCGCTCCCGAAAGGTTTTCTTCATGACCCGTAATCCCCTTCTGCTGGCCAACCTCTGCCTGGTGCATCGGGCAAGGGGAAACCTGCCCCATACACGGGCTTTGCTCTATGAAGAATGCATTGACGTGCTGCTGGAACGCTGGCGGGCCGGGGCCGGAATTCAGACCCTGATTTCGGCACAGATTGGGAGGAAGGTGCTGCAACCGGCCGCGTACTGGATGCACCAGGAAGAGGAACGGACACGGGCAACCGCTTCCGAACTGGCCCCGGTCATTGATCCGGTTCTGAAAAGAGTGGGATGGTCCCACGGTTCCGGCGCGGAATTTCTGAAGGCCGTGCGGGATGAAAGCGGACTGCTCACGGGCTGGGATCAGGAGCATTACGGTTTCATGCATCTGGGTTTCCAGGAATACCTGGCCGCAAGGGAAATCCAGAACCGGGTGCTGGAAAATGATTCCGTATTGGCGGAACTGGCCGCACATTTCGGTGAAAGCTGGTGGCAGGAGGTGATTCTGCTCATGCTGGCTCTGGAAAATCCCCCGCTTTTCAAAAAATTCATGCGGGAAGTACTGAAGCAGCCGGGTTTTCCGGATTATTCCAAAGTGATGGAAATGTGCCTGGAGGATGCATGTGAAACAAGTGTGCAGCCTTTCCTGGAACTGCTGGCAGAAGAAGCGGGAGAAGATGCGGAAAAATGGGAACGCCAGTCTGCGGCCCTGCGTATTGCGGATCGTCTGGATGCCTCCGTCATCGAAAACCTGCTGCCCCGGCTTCGGGAGCATCCCCATAAAAAAATCCGGAACTGGGTGAGGGAACGGTTAGCGCAGGAACTTCAGGATGTGAAAACTGCGAAACGGGGAGGGTACGAACTCGTCCGCATTCCGGGAGGCACTTATATGATGGGTTCGCCGGAAAACGAGGAAGGTCGCGATGCTGATGAAGGCCCTGTCCACGAAGTCCGCATACCGGACTTTTACATGGGCCGCTATCCCGTGACCAATGAGGAATACGGACGATTCCTGGCCGAAAATCCGGGTGCAAAGGAACCGGAAGAATGGGGAAACCGGAAATTCAACCAACCGAAACAGCCCGTTGTGGGTGTAAGCTGGCACGAGGCAAAAAAATATGCAGACTGGGCCGGTCTGCAGTTACCCTCGGAAGCCCGGTGGGAATATGCCTGCCGTGCGGGAACCGATACCTGCTATTATACCGGGGACAATGAATCAGACCTGAAGCGGGCCGGGTGGTATGGGGAAGACTGGTCGGAAGGCAGTACGCATCCGGTCGGAGAAAAAGAATGCAATTCTTTCGGATTGTATGATATGCACGGCAATGTCTGGGAGTGGATGGAAGATGACTGGCATGACAGCTATGAAGGCGCACCGGATGATGGGAGCGCATGGATAGATGAACCGAGATGTTCTGGGCGGGTTCTTCGCGGCGGCTCGTGGAGCGGCGGTGCCGTTTACTGCCGGACGGCTTCCCGCGGCAGGCGTGAGCCTGACAGCCGGCGCAGGCACGACGGCTTTCGGCTTGTCCTGCGGCTTCCAGGTCAGCAGTGAGCCGGTCAGGTCCAGGGTACGGAGTGCGGAGGCGACAGCATCATCCGCATTCCGCCGGAGGGACGGAGGCGGAATCGGATGATGCTGATCGCCGGAGCAACGGAGTACCCCGGCACAGGCGGTTTTTTTATGCGCCGCAGGCGGCGCATATTTTTTAAGCAAATATTACAATATCTCATAAACAATAATGAAAGTGTTTAATGATGCCACTGCAATACAGATATTTTATGATACCGGCGGGTGACAGTCAGGATGAAGAAGAAAAGATGAACCGTTTTATCAGGTCTGTCAAAGTAGTAAAAATCAAACAAAAATTTTCTGACAGGGGAGAAGGAATATATTGGTGTGTATCTGTAGAATATATTCCGGACAACAAAACATCTGCTGAATATACTAAAAATAAAGAAAAAATTGATTACAAGGAAATATTGTCACCGGACGATTTTGAAATATTTTCAAAGCTCCGTGACTGGAGAAAAAAGATAGCAGAACGGGATGGTGTTCCCCTGTACAACATCTTTAAAAATGCACACCTGGCAAAAATAGCCGAAGACAGAATAGTGAATAAAACAGAATTGAAAAAACTGGAAGGCATCGGGGAAAACAGAGTGAAAAAATACGGTGAGGCAGTCATTCATTTTATGGAACAGGAAATACTGACGGAAGAGAAAAGAACAGAAAAATGAGACGGATAGGAAATCTTTATTATCAGATCCCTATGTACGGAAATCTTTGTCTGGCATTCTGGAAAGCAGCAAGAGGCAAACAGACACGCCGGGAAGTTATAGAATTCCGAAATCATTTTCAGACCAATATTTCTGATCTTCAGAAACAGTTGCTTCATCATAAACCGGATATCGGTCATTACCGTTTTTTTCAGGTTTATGACCCGAAACACAGATCAATATGCGCGGCCTTATTTCCGGAAAGGGTACTTCACCACGCAATTATGAATATCTGTGAACCTGTTCTTGAGTCTTATGCAATACATGATTCATATGCCTGCCGTAAAGAAAAAGGGAATCGGAAAGCTATATTAAGATCACAGCAGTTTGCACGGAAAAACAAATGGTATCTGAAACTGGATATCCGAAAATATTTTGACAGCATAGATCATAAAATCATGATGCAGCAACTTTCCAGGCGTTTCAAAGATCATGACCTGCTGTATCTTTTTCAGCAGATTCTGGAAACATATCATACGAATCCCGGTAAAGGAATGCCCATAGGCAACCTGATTTCACAGCACCTGGCCAATTTTTACCTTGCGTCTTTTGACCATCGTATCAAAGATGAACTCGGGATCAAAGCCTATCTCAGATATATGGATGATTTTATTCTCTTCAGCAATGACAGGGAATACCTGAAAATAAGACTTGAAGAAATCAGGGAATTTTTGTTACAGGAGCTTGCACTGGATTTGAAAGATAATATTCAGTTAAACCGGTGTACCAAGGGCTTTCCCTTTCTGGGTTACCGGATTTTCCCCCGGACAATCCGGCTCACACCCGGAAGCCGGAAACGCTTTGTAAAAAAATTCAGAAAATATGAAGAAATGTGGCAGAAAGGCAGATGGGCGGAAGATGACATGGTTCGTCACATGGAAGCACTGGTAGAATTTACACGATTTGCCGATGCCCGTGCATTTCGCCTGAATGTCATACAACGATTTGGGGTTTCGTCCCAAGCTTAGGACCGGGTTCTTCGCGGCGGCTCGTGGAACAACGATGCCGATAACTGCCGGACGGCTTACCGCAACAGGAATGAGCCTGACAACCGGAACAGGAACAACGGCTTTCGGCTTGTCCTGCGGCTTCCAGCTCACCGGGTCAGGCGGATGCCGACCTGCTGACCAAAACGGAATCCCGTCCCTGCCTGAAAAATCCGGGCAGGGCAAAAAGAAAGGTCATACCGGGGCCGGTAGGCGGAATCGGATGATCCGGCCGAAGGTGCCGGTATGACCGATCCACCCAACCATTTTCAGATAAACGGCCATGAGTCATAACTCACAACGAAGCATGAAAGCTGCACGGAGTGCGAAAATGAAGGCCGAAGGGCCGGTTTTTCGCAGACACTTTCATATAAACCGCCATGAGCCATGGCTCACAACGGAGCATGAAAGCTGCGCGGAGCAGGTAGGGTGCGTTAGGCACCAGCCGTAACGCACCGTAATATCTCCGGTTCGGTGCGTTACGCTTCGCTGACGCACCCTACGGTGAAAGACTTTCAACTCGTTCCCTGGCTCCGCCTCCGGCATTGTGTGAGGCAGAGCCTCACCCAATGCATTCCCAGGCAGAGCCTGGGAACGAGTCAAAATTTTTGGAGTGCCAAAATGAAGTGAAACGGAATTCCGGCCGGATTTTCCCCATCATTTCAGTGTCCCGGACTTTCAGTTCGGGACTCCTCCGGTCTTAACTTAATGCCATTGGGGCGGAGCCCGGGAACGAAGTTGAAACTTTCATGCTTTGCTGTGAGTCACGGCTCATGGCGGTTTATATGAAAATGTTGAATGCTGAATGCGTAATGATTACAATTGAGATACAGGCCGTGCATCTCTGTTTTCGATCTGCTGAGCATTGCCTTCAAAGGGGGGAGACAGTCATCAGGAAATTTGACCTGCTATCAAAAATGCAAAAAAAATAAAGGATTCCCATGCGAAAATTCCATTCCTACGGCCCGGTGGACAGTGAGGAGCATTTCTGTGTGCCCAGAAAAGAACTGGTGGACTCCTGCACGGAGCATATCATCGGCAACCCGGAAAAAGGCGGTCATTATTTCACCATATGGGCTCCCCGGCAGACCGGGAAAACCTGGCTCATGCGGCAGGTTGTCCGAAAGGTGGATAAGCAGTATCCGGAACAG